>JAXMNQ010000007.1:0-158996 GCA_034670345.1 Paracoccaceae bacterium
GTCGTAGGGTTTCACCCATGCGTGCGTCCGTGGCTGCCGGCGGATTTCGTCTCAACAGATTGATTCTACGGTGCTTTCAGGCGCACGCAACCTTCCAGAAAAGAATTGGATGAATAAGCCGGGATCAAGCGACCGGAACCAAATCGTGACCGGTCAATAACACTCGACGTGGTGCTTCCCGTTTCCACAAACACGCCGACCGCTTCCTGGGTTTCATCGACATCACGTGGATCCGCCTCTGATCACGCCGAATTGAAATGTAACATATCGGGGAACTCCAGATCCCAAAGTTCCGGTTTCCAAGGGTCAGAGCAATTGTGCTACAGCAGTTTCGGCGGCAATTCGTGGCGCAGGCATATTTTTTGGCATGGAAAAGGCGGATCGAAATCGCGTGTGCGTTGGTCCTGCTCATGACTCCGTTGACACAGCGTGTGACCAACTGCAGTATAGCGCGGTGAAGCTCTGTGCCGCCCCAATTGGCCGATCACTTGAATTCAATCTTGGGGTGAATGGAAATTTCGCCGCTCGCCTAATTTGATCTGCGGAACGGTAAGCGCCAGAGGCACGATAACAACAACCGATAATCAGCATAGTAGAGTTTGTCTTGAGTAATTTTGGCAGTAGATACAAGTACGGGTTGCGCGGTTTTGGGAGTTTGGCCGCCGGGACCAAGCACGGCGTGATGGCTAGGAGGCAGTGTCTCTGGTCGGGTACGGATTTCTTGGCGGTGCTTCGATGCGCGTGTATTGGCGCTTCCATGTTGCTGCTTGCTGCGTGCCAGACCGATGAGGAGCGAGCGGCAGAGCATCTGAGCCGGGCACAAGGTTTTGTCGCGGCTGAGGATCTCCCGCGCGCACGTGTCGAGTATCTCAATGCTCTTGGCGCGAAACCAAATGATGTCCCGACACGCTTCGCCCTGGCCGAAATCGAGGTGTCTCTGAACAACATCGGCGCGGCGCAGTCACATATGCTGCGTATCGTCGAGCAAGACCCACAGCACATTCAGAGCAGGCTCTGGCTTGCCTCTTTTGAACTGGAGCAACGCAATTGGGACGCCGCACGCACCCATTTCGAGCATATTGCCAACGTGAAGATCGCCAGTCCCGAGATCCAGTCGGGACTGGCGATCGTCGCCTACTCAGAAGCGGCGGCTTCCAATGACCTGGAAGCCGTTCGGCGAGCGCATGCGCACCTGCTCGAACTGCTCCCGACGGCCGGCGACCATCGCATTCTGAATGCGGCGGTTGTCGATGGCTTCGACCGGACAGGCCGATTGGAGGCTGCGCTTGCGGCGGTCGAGGATGCGCTCGACACTTGGCAGGACGATCTGGAGTTTTCCTATGCGCGGCTGTCCTTGCTGAATCGCCTCGATCGCGGCGACGAAGCGCTGGATCAACTGGAAAGGATCGTCGCGGCGCACCCTGACAAACACATTTTCCGCCAGATGCTTGTCGCACGTCAAGTCGAGCTGGGTAACCTGGATGCTGCCGAAAAGGTCCTGCGCAATGTACCCGATCCCAGCGATACGATGGATCAGCTTTCGCTTGTGCGGTTTCTGGCCGAGCACCGCGGCAGCGACCACGCCCTTGCGACACTTGAACGTCTGGTTGCTGCGCATGGCCGGCCCACGGTTCTGCGGCTCTTGCGAGCTGCGATGGCTTTTGACAACAGCGACCAAGACGCCGCTTTGGCGGAAATGCAGGATGCCCTGGCCGCGGCCAAGGACGCGGGCGAAGACACATCGGCTGCGCTTTATCTTCTAGCGAGGATGCTTGATGCCTCGGGCGACCGCCCGGCTGCCGAGACAGCTCTGGAAACGCTCTTGGCAAGGGCCCCGCGCCACGTTGCGGCTGCGCAGCTGCAATCGGTCTGGCTGCTGGAACGCGGCAGACCCGACATGGCGCTGCGGCTGCTCAGAACAGCCGAGGGTGTCGAGCCTGACAATGCGACGACGCTGCACCTGCTGGCCCGCTCGCATGAGGCCACGGGGAATGCAGCGTTGGGTCGCCAACTGCTTGCCCGCGCTGTCGAGATTTCTTCATTCGAAGCGGTCCCGGCACTGGACTACGCCGAGAGTCTGGTGTCGCAAGACAGGATCGCCCCTGCCTCCGACGTGCTGGCCCGCGCGCTCGACAAAGCGCCGGAAAACGTCGCGCTGTTGAAAAGGCAGAGCGCGCTTCTGGTGGCGCAGAGCCAGTGGGACCGAGCGGAAGCCATCGAAGGACGGCTGCGGGTCATCGGGACGCCGCCAGCACTTATCGCGGCAGACGATCTTCAGTTTCGTCGCCTGGCGAGCCTGGGAGAGGTCGAACAGGCGATGTCGCGTATCGCACTGCGCGCAAAAGCGGGCGAGATCACATACACGGGATTCGCCGTCCTCGCCCGTTCCGCGATCGAAGCGGGTTTGCTGGACATTGCCCAGAGGATGCTGGACATCGGCGCCGGTCAGTTTCCACAAGTCGCCGAATTGCGCGCTGTCGCGGCTGAACTCGCCATGGCACGCGGCGACCTGCAAGGCGCTGCAACCGTGTATGTTTCCCTGACCAAAGTATCGCCGCAGGCAGAGGCGTTGTGGTCCGATTTTATCGCCTTGCGCAAACGGCAGGGCGCGCCGGAGTTGCAGCTCGAAACCACCGCCCTGGCCCTGACTGCGATGCCGGACAGCCCGACCCTGGCTTGGGAGCACGCAGTCGCACAACAGGCTGTGGGGAACATTGATGCGGCGATCCAGTCCTACGAGGCGCTTCTTGACGCGCATCCAAACAATGCACCGGTCCGCAACAATCTGGCGGCTCTGCTGCTGGAAGGCGAGCCTGATCCGGTCAGGGTCGAGCGAGCGGCCAGCCTGGTTGCCCCATTGGTCGGGAGTTCCGTCCCGCAATTCCTCGACACGGTCGGATGGGTCCTGTTCCACCAGGGTGACGCGACTGCGGCTTCCGAGGCGATCATGAAGGCGGCAGAGGCTCTCCCGGACAATGCGCAGGTTCAATGGCATGCCGTCGAGGCTCTGCTTGCAGTCGGGCGCATCGACGAGGCCAGAGAGCGCCAGGCGCGGGTGGCGGACATCGGCGATGAGACTCTGGCCGCGCGCGCCCAGGCTTCGATCGAGCGCGCCGAGTCTTCGGATCCGGGGGAAGGGACGAACTGATGGCGGTCGAGTCTGCATATCGAGCAGAGGACAAAGCGACCCACAGGCGGCTCGGAGGAATTCTGTTGCCGGTCGCCTTCGTCGCGACCTTGCCGGTCTTTTTGCTTGGCATGATGGAACTGGCGGAGAGTTGGACCACGCCGGCCTACAGCCACGGCCCGGTTGTCGCGCTCATGGCGCTCTGGATCGGCCTGCGGGTGCTACGCGATGAACCCGCGGAACTCCGCGCGCAACCGCCGACGCCGGTCTGGGCCGGCCTTTCCTTGGCGTTGGCGGGGCTGGTCATAGGGGCGATCGGAACGCTGGGAAAGATAGGGGATGTATCAGCCTATGGCCTGATCTTATGGATCTGGGGCATGGTCGCACTGACGATCGGCTGGGCGCGGGCGCGCAGGCTCTGGCTTGCGATGTTGCTATTGATCTTCATCCTGCCTTTGCCGCAATTCCTCTACTGGGAACTGACGACGACACTGCAGCATGTCTCGGCCGTCGTCGGTGTCGAAATGATCCGGGTCATGGGCCTTGCGGTCTATCTCGACGGCAATATCATCGACTTGGGAGTGTACCGTCTACAAGTTGCAGAGGCCTGCTCGGGGTTGCAGTTCCTGTTTCCCGTCATCAGTTTCGCCTTGCTTTTTGCCGCCATCAGCCGGACGCCTTTATGGCACAAGGTCGTGCTGGTTCTTGTCTCTGCGCCGCTTGCGGTGCTGATGAATTCGGTCAGGATCGCGCTGACTGCTCTGATCGTCGATCGGTACGGCCTCGAGAGCGCCGAGGGTTTCCTGCATGCCTTCGAGGGTTGGACCATCCTGCTGGTGTGTATCCTCGTGCTGGCGGGCTTTATGCTGCTGCTGCGGCTCGTCTCAAGACGATCGGCGCGAGGTCGGCTGTTCGATCTCGATACCCACGGGTTCGGATCGGTTCTGGCGCGCGCGCAATCGTTGCATGCTGCGCCACGTTTGCTGACGGTGGCCGTTGCCGGTGGACTTGTCTCTGCATTGGTGATGCTGCCATCGGATGCAGGGGAGCGACCGATCCGATCACAATTCGCGCAGTTCCCGATAGTTCTGGACGATTGGCGAGGTCTGCCAAACCGGCTCGACCCGCGCGTCGAGGCCGTGATCCAGCCCGACGATTACGTCGACATGACGTATCATTCGGCACAGTGGGACGCGCCGGTCCACCTTTTCTCGTCCTATTATCACGACCAGACCGATGGGTCGGCCCTGCATTCACCAGAAGTTTGCCTCCCCGCAAACGGTTGGGAGGTGATCGAGTTCGGTACGCGGCAACTCGACATGGTCGAGACCGGGTTCGGTCGGTTCGAGGCCAACCGCGCCGAGATCATCAAGGGCACACAGCGGCAGTTGGTCTATTACTGGTTCGAGCAGCGCGGGGCGCGTGTCACCAACGACTTCGTTGCCAAGATCGACATGCTGGTGGACGGCGTTGTGCGGGACCGGCGCGATGGCGCACTGGTCCGTTTCGTCACCCCGGTCAGAGACGGCGACATCGCCGCGGCGGAGGAGCGCGTCCGGGCTTTGATGCGCAGCGTGTTGCCTCGACTGCCCGACTACATACCATCATAGGGGATAAGAACAACGTTCAGCACTTTGAAAAGACGCAGTATTTGGAAAATGAGACAGCGATGATACATCCGATTGTTCTTTGCTGCGGTACGGGTGCCGATCTCTGGCCGAGTGCTCGTAGACCGTTTCCCGAGCAATTCGCCCCCATCATGGGCGAACGGTCACCTTTTCAGGACATGCTGGAACTGTTATCCGGCGCTGGATTTGATGCGCCGATTGTCACGACGCATGAGGACTTCCGTTATCTCGCCGAAGATCAGGCCCGCGACGTCGGAGTCCGGGATGCCAGATTCCTTCTCGAACCAAAGAGCCATGGCACGGGCGCTTCGGTTCTGACTGCGGCCTTGACGATCGAAGACGATCCCGACGCCGTGATCCTCGTTGCGCCGATCCTGCATTTCGAAGGCGACCCCGACGCGTTCAAACCGGCCATGCGCGACGCCGAAGCCCGCGTGCGCAAGGGCGCCATCGTGCGGTTTCATGATGGCGTTTCGGAAACCCGGGTCAGCAGCGCGCGGATCCTCGAGGAAATGGTCGCGGAACCGGTTGCCGCCAACCTCGATGTCGTGACCTCTGCCGGGGAACCGACGGGAAAAGTGGGCAGACCCATTGGGATGACGCTGATACGGCGAAAGGATCTGTTGGCACTCTTCGAGACACAAGCGCCAAAGTTGCTGAAATCGTGCCGCAAGGCGGTGGAACTGGCCTCATCCGGTAGCGGTTGCCTGAAGTTCCAGTGGGACGAAACCGACAAGATACCGAACGCCAGCTTCGAAGAAGACTTCGTTTCCTGCATGAAAGGGACGCTGTCCATGCAGATGCTGGGCGTCGGGCCGGCCGGTATCGTGGCGGTCTCCATGCGCGACGCGGTCCTCATCGCGAACCGCGACCACATTGCAAAGATCCCCGGTGCCCTGGAAAAGCTGGAGGCGCGCAAGACCTGCCAAGCCCGCGAATACCCGCGCAATCACCGGCGCTGGGGCTGGTATGAATCGCTGATCGCGCGCGACCGATTTCAAGTCAAGCGCAACATGGTCAAGCCGGGCAAGGTCCCGATGTACCTGATCGAGGTGCAGACCGGAAACTATCTCGGTGAGGACGATACTGAACGATACGAAGACGTTTACGCCCGTTGCTGACGGGACATTTCAATTCAGGATTCTGAAATGGTGGGGGCCAAATGATTTTTTCAGGTGAAAGAAGCGGTGGTCGCACGAAGGTTCTCGCGATCGCTTCGGCAGGGGGGCATTGGCAACAATTGATGGCATTGCGGCCTGCATTCCGCGAATGCGACATCGTATTCGCGACGACCCTCAAGGGCCTGCCGGAAGAGTTCGACGCTTCTCCGGCCGTCATAATCCCGGAATGCAATCGCCATTCCGCCTGGCTCATACCATGGACCGCGTTGGTGTTGGCCGTGACCATGATTCGGGTTCGCCCGGACGTCGTCATAACGACAGGTGCGCTGCCCGGTTTCGTGGCGTTGACGGTGGCCAAGCTCTTTCGGCGAAAGACGATCTGGGTGGACTCCCTCGCCAACGCCGAAGAAATGTCGATGTCCGGCAAGCTTGCCAGGCGCGTTTCGGATCTCTGGCTCAGCCAATGGCCACATGTCGCCGAAGCCGAAGGCGCCAAGTACATGGGGGCGCTGTTATGATTTTTCTGACCGTCGGAACGCAATTGGCATTTCCTCGCCTTACGGAGGCCATGAACCGCTTTGCCGAAACCTCCGACGAGCCCATTATTGCCCAGGTCGGATCCGAGACGGCACCGCTGCCCAATCTAAGTGTGCGAGGCATGATGGACCCGCTGGAATTCGATCAGACTTTCGCCCGCGCGCGCGTGGTCGTGGCGCATGCCGGAATCGGATCGGTCCTGTCCGCCAAGCGCTTTGGCCGACCTTTGATCGCCGTTCCTCGCCGCTTCGATCTGCAGGAACATCGCAATGACCACCAATTGGCCACGGCGCGGGCACTTGTCGGCATGCCCGGCATCTACATCGCCTGGGAAGTCGAAGAGGCCATTGCGCTGCTAGTGAAACCCGATCTGGATCCTGCGCAACAAGATCTCGGGCCAGAATATGGCGCATTGATCGAGGGATTGGCCCAATTCATTCGTTGAATCAGGCCGACTGAATGCGTCCAATCTTCTGTGCATATCCGCCGATGACATCCCCGCATGGGTCCAGCGGTTCTGCCAGCGACCCCAAGACCTATGCGCCGATCCTTGGACTAGGGTGACTGGTTGCCTTCTCGATGCCGCGCCGGTGGCCAGGAAATCCGCTGATAGACTTCTGATGGCGGTTGCAGTTGGTTCAAGCCGCGAAAGGCGCCGACGGCCTCTCGCCAAGCACCGAGCAGAAGCAAGTGCACGATCTTTGCCGATGAATAGAAATAGGCCGCCGGAGCCGCATACGGCGTGAACCGCCAGACAAAACGCAACCGGTTGCGGTAGTTGAAATAATTCGCAAATCCCGAGGCTCTTCGATTGATCGACCCCGAGCCAATGGCTGTGCCACCGTGATGCAAAACAACCGCTTCGGCACAAAACACCAGTGGCATGTTGCCTCGGCGCTTGGCCCAGTCAACTTCTTCGTAGAACAGAAAGTAGTCCTCGCGCATCAACCCGACACGTTCGAGGAACAGGCGTGAGGCAACTACGTTTGCGCCCGAAATGAAGTCGATCGCGCTTGCAGCAGGCGGGTTCACCTTCTGAGGCAGGCGTCCCTGATTCACGTTACTGCAGATTCCCGTCCAAGGGTGCACACGCCCGCCATCCGATTGAATGGCGTTGGGTGCTTCATAGTAAAGCGTACGCCCGCCCATGAGGGCGAACTCTCCGGCTGCCTCGGCCTCATGACGATAATCCGCGATGGTGGACGGCATCGGTTCGCTGTCCGGGTTCAAGACCCAGAACCAACGAATGTCGGCCTCGGTCATGAGCGCTTCGAGACCCCGGTTCACGCCACCGGCATATCCGAGATTCCTGGACGAACGCAATAAAGTCAGCTTTTTCTTGGCGCCGGCCGTGGCGCCGGACGCGTCCGGCTGCAAGGCAATGTCGGAATGGCTCCAACCCGCGTCGGCGGCTTTGGTCAATACTCGCCCGCAAGTTGAATCAGTCGACGCGTTATCGATGATGACAACCTTGAATTTCTGGTCTTCGGATCGGCGCAATCCCTCGAGGCAGGCGCCGATAACGTCTTCGGAGCCGAAAGTAACGATACAAATTCCGAACATTGGAAGAATAGTTCCTTTTTGATGCGTCGGACTATAGAGCGGCATCGACATATCGCGATTTGATGCCGCCCCAAGTTCTCATTTACGCAGCCTGAGCTTCGAAGGCCAAGGGGCTTAACCGCGCGGACCAACGTCCATGAAACCGCACGGGTGGCCCACGGGAAGATCGTTTCGGTGTTCTTCGACAAAGGCAAACCTCATTTGCTTCTCTCCGCGAAGAACACCGTGGCTTTTTAGGATCTCACTCTCCTCCTTGAGAATGCGGTTTTCTTTCCGGAGCTCGGCGGTCTCGCGTCCTGGATCAGGCTGGACCGTAGGTTTCTCAGGGTTGCGCCGATCCTGCTGTATCCAGCGGTTCAGCGTCGAGAAGTCGATCACAAAATCGGCGGCCACCTGCTTGCGCGGCAGCCCGCTGGTCAAAGCCACGCGCACTGCTTCGGCGCGGAATTCCTCGGTCGGTCGCGACGCCATCTGTGTTCTCCTTTGCGACACGATACGTGGTCAAGGGAGTGGTACAAATCCGTGACAGGTCCAGCACCAGGTTCGCGAGTCACATTTTCTTGCTCGACCTGGGGGCAGCTTGCCGGGCGCGCTCACAATCCTCACGATTCTCGCAGATTGATCCGGAAACGGGACCCTTTGATGCCCTGTCACGGGGAACTTACTTCCAATAATACGAAAAATGGGACAGTCCTGCAGCATCTATGGCATCATGCGTTTGCGCAACCGGGAAATTTGGCGCACAGGTATTGCAGGAGTTTTTCAAACCGTGTCCCTAAACCTTAAATATTTCCGAAGAATTCTTTCGAGCCGGTTCTCGACGTTCCTTATCGTATTCCTCCTGGTAACTGCGGCCGGTTTCGTTGCTGCGACCACCCTCCCGAAGGTGTACCGCGCACAAGCCGCGCTGGTTGTCGAATCCTCGCAGATTCCAAGCGACCTTGCGGCGTCGACGGTACGAGTCGATTTGGCTCAGCAACTGCAGATCATCATTCAGCGCACGATGTCGCGGGAGATGCTGCTGAGACTAGCTGGCGATCTGAACCTTTTTGCGGACGAACCGCAACTTCAGCCTTCGCAAATCGTATCTCGTCTCCAGGATCAGATCCAAATGAATATGTCAGGCGGACAGCGGGGTGCCGTGACGCTGATGCGGATCGGCGTCGAAGCCAAGGATGGCGAAACTGCCGCTCTGATCGCCGACGAGCTGCTGACGCGGACGTTGCAGCAGGATGCCAGTTATCGGACCGAGGTTGCTTCCGATACGCTGGCGTTCTTCGAAAAGGAAGTGCGCCGGTTGGGCGAGGAACTCGACTACTTCAATCGTCGCATCCTGGAGTTTCGCAACGAGAACAGCGAAGCGTCACCCGACACGCTGGACTACCGGATGGATCGGCTTTCGCGCCTGCAGGACCGCCAAGTCCAGATCGAGCGGGAAATCGAACAGATCGAACAACAGCAGGCCCGTTTGTCGACCCTCTTCGAAACCACTGGCAGCACCGCAGCCTTGAATGCCAGTCCCCGCACGCCCGAAGAGGTGGAACTCGAAGAGTTGCGGAGCGAGTTGCTGCGTGCCCGCAGAATCTACAGCGAAAGCAGCAACACAGTCCTGGTCCTCAAGCAGTGGATCGAAGACCTCGAGGCTCAAATCGGTCGACGCGTATCCGGCTCTCAAGACGCGGATCCTGCCGAGGCCGTCTACAAGTCGCAGATGGCCGAATTGTACGACCAGAAGGAGGATCTGCTTCGTACGCTGAAAACGCAGCAGGTCGAAATGGCGCACCTCAGCGAAACGATTGAGCAAACCCCCACCGTCTCGATCCGCCTCGATACTCTCGTACGGGACCGCGACTCGATTCAGGGACAGTACGACAACGCTGTTGATCGTCTGGCCGCCGCGGCCACAGGTGAGCGAATTGAGGTGCTGGCCAAGGGCCAGCGCCTGTCTGTAATCGAAAGACCGGTCGTGCCCAGCAGCCCTGCAGGACCAACGCCTGAGCTCTTGTTCGCGGGGGCGACTGTCCTGGCTTTTCTGGCGGGCTTGGGCGCAGTCATACTTCATGAAATTCTGCGGCCATTGGTGCGCCGCTCAGAAGACATCACAAAGGGCCTCGGAGTAACGCCTTTGGCCACCGTGCCCTACATCACGACACCCGGCGAAGTGTTGCGCGGGCGTCTCACAAGGGTCATGGCAACACTTTCATTCGTCGTATTGGTTGTCTCGGCTCTGGCGCTTGTGAACGCGAAATTCATTTCGCTGGATCAGATTGCATCGATAATTTTGAACAAGAGTTTGCCCTGACAGGCGATCGGATCTTGGCTAGGTGAGAGACACTGAATGGAAAAGCTTCAAGTCGCGATTGAGCATGCGCGAAAACGCAGGGGTTTGGAAACCGTCGGGAATGCCGTAAGGGCGCCCACGGTGCCGAGTGACCCTGCGCAGGAGGACGTTTGGGCTGTCCTGAAGCAGTTCGAGCCCAAGCACAGGCATCTTCTGAGCAATCGCGTCATGACCGAACCCGACATTTCCGGTGCACGGGGCGCAGTGGACATGCTGCGCACCCGGCTTCTCAAGATGATGCGCGAGAATGACTGGTGGCGTGTCATGGTGACTTCTCCGACGTCGAGATGCGGAAAATCGACCCTCACGGCCAATCTGGCATTCGCATTTCAACGGCAGAAGGACATCAAGACCCTTCTTTTGGACCTAGACCTCCAGCGCGCCGAACTTGGCCCGAAACTTGGACTGTTCCCTGAGAAGGGGATCGTGGACTATCTCTTGGGCGAAGT
This sequence comes from Paracoccaceae bacterium, assembly GCA_034670345.1. GTDB lineage: Bacteria > Pseudomonadota > Alphaproteobacteria > Rhodobacterales > Rhodobacteraceae > Antarctobacter. Next base: position 10,767 of record JAXMNQ010000007.1, read on the forward strand.
TTCGGCTACCGAGCAGTTTCATCGCATTGAGGACAATCTCGCTGTGTCCGTCGGCGGCAGGAAAAAGCGGCGTTCGCCCGACCTGCTCAAGACCGCAGGGGCGCAGCGCCGCATTGACGAGGCAGAGACACTGCTGGCGCCGGACCTGGTCTTGATCGACGTGCCGCCGATCTTCGAAAGCGACGATACGATTGCCGTGGCTGGTCTCGTGGACTGTGCCATCATCGTTGGCGCCGCCGACGAAAGCACCGTTTCCGACCTCGAGGAGGTGGAACGTGATCTTGCTCAGTACACCAACATTGCTGGAATCGTGCTGAACAAGTGCCGCATCGAATCCAAGGCCTATGGCTACGAGTATGATAACCGGTGAGCCGAAGACATTTCCGCCTTTTTTTGGCGATTTTCCTAAGCATCCGGGGTGGTTCCGCCGATGCGATGCCTGAAAGAAAACGTATGACTGTCTCTACCAATGATCCCGGCCTCCTTGCGGCTATGGTCGTAAGTTGAGACTGGACAAATGAAGTATCACTTGGCCCGAAGGCATTGTCCCGACTTTGTGTCGGATGTGACCTGCCACGGAATTTTCCTCCACCGCCGAAAAGAGTCTGCCCTTACGTCAGGTCGGACAATCAAGTGAACGAGATTTACGGTAAATCAGTTCGGCATCTTGGCAGCGCATCAGGTCGGCGCCAGGTGTGCCGATCTTTGCCGCCAGCTCATCTGGCAGGTGAGCACCGCCAGACGCTGCGACTGTGAATTCCTTGAGGCGTACATTTTTACGTCGTTGCCATGTCCCGATGCAGAGTGCGCATGCGAGGTGAGGTGCTTGGAGTCGAACGTCGACGGCGGTGGACTGATGACGAGAAACTCGCGATCCTGTCTTCGGCCGAGATCGACGGCCCTAAATCTCCGAGGGCGTTGATCAGAGCTTTGGCAGACCTCCGCCACCGTCGTTTTGCCTTGGAGCGTCTGGTTCACAAACACCGACCGACGCTTGGGCATCCACCGTTTGGTACCGTCGTCCAATGGTCCACTGGTCGCTGCATTTTCTGCTGTGCAGTATGCGCATGATTTCTCAGCGTCGATACATTCGAGCAAAACGCGAATCGGTTTGGCGGGAATCGATTTATTCGACGCAATTCCTGGTTGATTAGCGCATTATCTTTCGTGATGTATTCAACCTTTACAAGAAACCTGTTCAAGGCGCATTGGTGGCTAGGCATCAGTTGAATTTCTCGATTGGCAGCCCCGTACCTTCTGAAACGTCCGGGTATTGCTTTCTCAAGGCCCGAACCTCGCGCTCGAAATTCAAGATGCTTGTTTCTATCAATGACTTCTTCAGAGAGGGAAGAGATGCCCAAGCTGCGTGAAAATCCAGAAATGCAGATGGAGACACGGATCTCCTAATATTCAGATTTTAAGAGATTTTTGCACATGCAATGGGTCGTGTTTGGGCGGTGCCGCCTTGCTGATGGGCATTGATGACAACCTGTTTGACGTTTGCAAACATTTCCGATTCTGGGTCGGAAAATCCTGAAACTTGAACGCACCGTACGTTTCCATTTTTGTTGGTGGCCCGGTGACCGGGTCCCACCGAACGGGGTTCTTCATTGAAGGGCAGAGCGCTCCCTGCAACCCATGCGTGAAACCACTGATCGAGCCGTCTTCCCGCTTTGGAATTCGGGAATAAACCTTTACTGTAAAACAGCGTTATTGGTTTTTGATTTGAGGTTTAGATGAGCTTTTCCGACGATTTTTCCACATCGAGTCTCTCCCAGTACTGGAGCATCGAGGGACCCCAGCCGATCGCGACATCACTTGCGAGCGATGGGTCGAACTATTGGCTCAACCTCGAAACCTCTGACGGCGATTTCGATATCTGGGATTCCAACCAAGCCGCGCGGGTCACGCAGGCCATGGAGGACGATGACTTCACCATCGGCGCGCGGTTTCTGACGACCCCAACCGAACGATACCAGATGCAGGGCCTGCTGATCGAGCAAGACGCGCAGAACTGGATCCGCTTCGACACATACTCGAAGGGTGGGGACCTTTGGGTTTTTGCCGCTGTGACCATCGACGGCGTTTCGAATACAGTCTTCAACATCCCTGTCGCGGTGACCGCGGCGTCGCATCTCAGAATCAGTCGAAGCGGTGATGACTGGACTGCCGAGTATTCGGCTGACGGTGAAATCTGGACCACAGCCGGCAGCTTTTCCCACGCCATGACCGTGAGCGATGCTGGCGTATTCGCTGGCAATACCGGTGCGGCTACCGGGTATGTCGCGCAGGTCGACTGGTTCGAAAGCTCGTATGACCCCCTCGTCACGGAAGATGGCGTCAACATGGCCCCGAACGCGGTGGACGACGCCTTGGTCGTGGCCGAAGACACTGATCTGGTCATCACGGCCGGCGACCTTCTGAGCAACGATACCGATGCCGATGGCGATACGCTGGACATCGTGTCGGTCGGCGCGCCGGAACATGGAACGATCGCCACCAATCCGGACGGCAGTCTCACCTACTCGCCGGACGCCGGGTATCGCGGGCTTGACAGTTTCTCCTACACGGTTTCGGACGGTCAGGAGACGGCCGATGCCGTTGTCACCCTGACGGTCGGCACGCCGCCGCCGCCGGAATTCCGGTCCGACGATTTTCATGATGGCCCGCTTGATCCGATGTGGCAGGTCATCACGCCGCAGGGGACGCAATACGACCTCGGGGTCGTGAACTCCGACTCGGTGCTCAATCTGACAACCGGACCGGGCAACCACGATATCTGGGGCAGCAACAACGCCGCGCGCGCCATGCAGGAGGTCGCGGACGAGGACTTTGCGCTGGAGGCGCGGTTCCTGTCGACCCCGACCGCGCGCTACCAGATGCAGGGATTCGTGGTCGAGCAGGACGCGCAGAACTGGATCCGCTTCGACACCTATTCCGACGGGTCGAAGCTGTACGCCTTTGCGGCGATCACCGTGAACGGCGCGTCCACAGTCGCGTTCAAAGTGGCCGTTGCGGAGGGGACCGCGCCGTATTTGCGGCTCGAACGGTCGGGCGACACCTACAGCTTCGCCACCTCGCAGGATGGCGAAACCTGGACCCAGGCGGGCACCCTGACATCGGCGCTGACCGTGTCCTCGACGGGCGTTTTTGCCGGCAGTTCCGGTGCGTCGGGCGGGTTCACATCCGTTATCGACTACGTCGAAAGCTCTGCGGATCGGCTGTTTCTCGAAGACGGCCAGGGCGAGCCCGTGGCGGCGGTGGATGATACATTTGTCCTTCCCGCCGACGCAGCCTACGAGATCACCTCTGCCGATCTCCTGCTCAACGACGCTGGCGGCGATCCGGCGACGAATGCGGTGGTGTCCGTAGGGGCGCCAAGCCATGGCACCCTGATCGAGACCGCGCCCGGCACGTATACCTACACGCCGGATCCGGGCTACAACGGCTACGACAGCTTCACCTACATTGCGTCGGACGGAACCACCAGTTCCGAGGGAACCGTTGCCCTGACGGTCGGCACGCCGCCGCCGCCGGAATTCCGGTCCGACGACTTTCATGATGGCCCGCTTGATCCGATGTGGCAGGTCATCACGCCGCAGGGGACGCAATACGACCTCGGGGTCGTGAACTCCGACTCGGTGCTCAATCTGACAACCGGACCGGGCAACCACGATATCTGGGGCAGCAACAACGCCGCGCGCGCCATGCAGGAGGTCGCGGACGAGGATTTTGCGCTGGAGGCGCGGTTCCTGTCGACCCCGACCGCGCGCTACCAGATGCAGGGATTCGTGGTCGAGCAGGACGCGCAGAACTGGATCCGCTTCGACACCTATTCCGACGGGACGACGCTGTACGCCTTTGCGGCGATCACCGTGAACGGGCAGACATCAACGGCGTTCCGCACCGCGGTTGCAGAGGGCACGGCACCCTATCTGCGCGTGGAGCGCAGCGGCGACACATTTGCCTATTCCTATTCACAGGATGGTGAGATCTGGACGCCGGCAGGGGAGGTTACCCACGATATCGCGGTATCGCTGGCCGGTGTTTTCGGCGGCAGCGTCAATGCCCCATCCGGTTTCACGGCGGTGGTGGACTGGGTGCAAAGCGATGTCAATCCGGTCCTGACCGAGGACGGTATCGAGGGGCCACCGGAGGCCGCCGACGACGCATTCACCACACCTGCCGATGTGGCACTTGTCCTGACCGTCGCGGATCTGACCGCCAACGACTCCGATCCCGACGGTGACCCGATCAGCGTGACGCTTGAAGGGGCGCCTGAATACGGCACGATCGTGGATAACGGTGACGGGACGTTCACCTACACGCCGGATCCGGGTTACAACGGTTTTGACAGTTTTGGCTACAGCGCGTCCGACGGGACCAACAGCGACAGCGCGACTGTATCGCTGACTGTGGGCACGCCTCCGCCGCCACAATTCCTGTCGGACGATTTCCATACCGACACGCTGTCGCAACGCTGGGATGTTACGCTGCCCGACGGCACCTCTACGGCTCTGGAGGGGGACGCGGACGACGCCTATCTCGTGCTGTCCACCGCACCGGGGAACTACGACATCTGGGGCGGGACGATCAACGCCGCGACGGCGATGCAGCTTGTCGGCAATCAGGACTTCAGCATTGAGGCGCGCTTTCTTGACGTGCCCACCGAACAACACCAGATGCAGGGTTTCCTGGTTCAGGCCGATGACGACAACTGGATGCGGTTCGATCTCTATTCGGATGGCGGTTCGCTCTATGCCTTTGCAGCGACTACGGTGGACGGCAGTCCCTCCGTGGTCATCCGCGAACGGATCGACCCTTCGAACAGCTATATCCGGCTGGAACGTGTGGGCGACACCTATACCTTCTTTCATTCCGCCGATGGCGAGACCTGGGAACAGGCCGGCAGCGTGACCAACGCGATGGTGACAACCCAACTCGGACTGTTCGCGGGCAGCGTCGGCGAAGATGCCGCGCTCACGGCCCGAGTGGACTATGTCGAGACCGACGCGGACCCGATCTCAGCCGAAGATGATGGCTACGAGCCGCCACCGACACCGCCCACGGTGGGGGCAGATGCCTTCACCATGGATCCGGGAACCACGCTCGCCTTCACCGAGGCCGATCTTCTGGCCAACGACGACGATATCAATCGTGATCCGCTTTCGGTGGTCTCGTTCACTGCGCCGCAGAATGGCACGATTTCCGACGATGGCATCGGGAACTACGTCTACACACCAGATGCCGGATTCGAAGGGACCGAAACGTTCCAGTATGTCGTCAGCGATGGCACCTATTCGGTCACCGGAGACATCTCGGTGCTGGTCGATCTGTTCGACGCGCGTTCGGACGATTTTGCCGGCGGTACATTTGATCCGGCATGGCGGTTCGAGGGCATCGCGGGGGACGTCAATCTCGGTTATCAGGGTGACGAGGCCTTCGCGATGCTGGAATCGCCGACTGGCATCCCGGTGAGCGCATCGGGCCCGAACCTGACCACGCCGCGCATGGTTCAGGATGTGCTGGACCTCGACTTCGACATTTCGGCTGGCTTCCTGACCGTCCCGTCAGAGAAGTACCAGGAACACGGATTGTTGGTGATCCAGGATGACGACAACTGGCTGCGCTTCGATGTCGCCTTTACCGGCAGCACTCGAACGCTGATCGTCGGCACGATTGTCGATGGCAAGACGACCTACCCGCTCTTTGACTCGCTTGGCGCGGAGGTGGTCGAGGAATTGCGCATCCTGCGCACGGACGACACGTTCACCTTCCAATATCGCGGTGACGGTCCGGACTGGACGACGGCTCATACGCTTGACCGGCCGATGACTGTAGCCCAAGTCGGGGTTTTTGCAGGCAGCACATCCTTTGACGGCGAAGTGCCAGGCTACACCGCTTTTGTGGACTACTTCCAAAACTCGCTGGAACCCATCGCCGACGAGGATGGCAGCTACGTTCCTGTCAACCACGCGCCGGTGGCAAGAAATGACTTCTTCGGGGTTTCGGACGATGTCACGTTCGACATCTCACAACTTCTGGAAAACGATTTTGATCCGGATGTGGGCGACACGCTGACTTTCGTCTCGTTGGGCGAGGTGGCAACCGGAACCCTGACCGACAACGGCGACGGTACCTATACATACGTCCCGGATGTGGGCTTCGAGGGTATCGACGAACTCGACTATACGATCACAGACGGCACGCTGACGGCGACCGGAACGGCTTTCCTGGACGTGAGGGACCCCATCGACGTCTGGCACGGCGATGTGCAGCAGTTCGGCAGCCCTGGCGAGAGCCAGAGCTGGATCAATATTCTGGGGCAGGTCGATCCCTCTGTCGTGGAACTGGAATACAGTCTCAACGGAGGCCCCCTGCAAACACTGTCAATCGGACCAGACACCCGCCGGCTCCAGAATCCCGGCGACTTCAACATCGACATCGATTTCGACCTTCTCGATGGCAGCGCCGCCGACGACGTTGTGACCATCACGGCGACCCTGGACAACGGCGCACAGTACACCCGTGACGTGACAGTTGAGTATGAGAGCGGCCAAAGCTGGAGCCCGAATTACGCCATCGACTGGTCCACCGTCACCGATATCCAGGAAGCGGTGCAGGTGGTCGACGGCACGTGGACATGGGATGAGAATGGTGCCCGACCGGTCGACCTTGGATACGACCGTCTTCTCACTCTGGGCGACCAGGACTGGGACAACTATGAATTGAATGTGAAGGTCACGACCCATGACCTTCAGAATGTCGACCCCTTGGGGCGCGACGGCGGTGCCTTTGCCATCGGGATGCTCTGGAATGGCCATACGGACGGGCGTTTTGCTGACTGGCAACCGGCGACGAACTACGAACCGGGCGCATCGTTTTTCTACACCGCCCGTCTCAAGAGCCACAGCTATCACACCTTCTCCGAGGTGCTCGGGGTCAACGGAATGCTGCTCGAGGAAGACAAGACCTACAACGTGACGGTCAGGGTCGAACAGGGTGACCTTTATGATCGGATCTATTCGCTCAAGGTTTGGGAAGAAGGCGCCGTCGAGCCGGTGGAGTGGACCTTGCAGACCTACGAGGAATTTACCATCGACGAGGCTCCGGCAACCGGCTCAATCTATCTCAATGCCCATTATTACGATGTGACATTTGGCGATCTTACAGTGACCGAGATCACCGGTGACGACATCATTCAAGGGGATGAGACCGACGAGATCCTGATTGCGGTAGATGAATCGGACCCGAACCCGGGACGCGGCGAAAACGACGTGTTTGTCGGCAACGCGGGCATGGATCTTTTTGTTCTGGGCACGGGCAACACAGTCTTTTACGACGATGGCGATGCGCAAAGTTCCGGCACCGAAGATTTCGCCTTTCTTTGGGATTTCGTTGTGGGCACTGACACAATCCAGCTTGCCGGTTCGGCATCGGATTATTGGCTGTCAGAGGACGAAACCGGGCTGCCGGAAGGCACCGCGATCTGGTACGTCGGCGAAGACGGCGCGCAGAACGAACTTGTGGGTCTGATCAACAATGTCTACGCTTTGGATCTTGAGGGCGACAGTTTCATTTATGATGATTTGCTTGTGTCTTAGGAGTTGATCCGATTGGCAACCCTGTGGAACACTTCTCACCAAGAAGGCTGAATTTGTGGTGGGCGCGGCAAGCGTCAGGACAACTTGATTGATTTGGCGCGCCAAGTGCTGCGATCGGGAGATTTCATCGTGTTGCGTCGCGGATGACGATCGACTTGATTCATGGGAACCGGGGCGCGCGGTATCCATTTTCCATGCGCCCGCAGGTTGTCAACGACAGCGTGAAGCCGTTCGGGGATATTCGGGTAATCCAACTTTGTTGATACATTCTCAATTGAAAATTGCGTGTCCTGAGCACCCTGCGCCTGCCGAAATCCACCGCGCCCGCAATGCGATTTCGTGCCGAGCATCAGGTTGGCACACCGGAGGGCGGGTCGCCTGCCTGTTGACACGACCGATATCATGACCCGGTACAAGCATGTCATCCTGTCCGAACGGCTTGTGGCAATCAACGCGGCCTCCAGCATCGTCGCACGCGTCGTGAATTTCGGTGTCCTGATCTGGGTCTACCAGTATCTTCTGACGCGGATCCCGGCCGAGGAATTCGCTATCCTGCCGCTGGTCACTGCGCTGATGGTCTTTGCGCCCCTGTTCTTTTCGTTCTTCATCGGCGGGATCGTTCGGTACATGGTCGATGCCTGCGCCAAGGGCGATTTCGAGGAAATGCGCCGCATATCCGCATCGATTTTCATTGTTCTGGCCGGTGCCACACTCGTTTTCCTGCCGCTCGGCATCCTTGTCACCTTTCAAATCGAGCACGTGTTCAACGTTGCTCCCCGGATGGTCAGTGATCTGCAAGTCATGACCTTGCTGTTGCTTGCGAATTTCGCCTACAAGACCGTCACCGTTCCTTTCACGACCGCCTATGCCGTCAAGCAGCGCTACTTCGAAAAGAACATGCTGGACGTGACGGCGGACTTCCTGCGCGCCGGTCTGATGGTGGCGATGCTGCTGGTGTATGGGCCTGCGGTCATCTGGGTGGTTGTTGCCACGGTCATCGCAGAGTCGCTGGCAAACACGGTGATGCTATTCCGAGCCTTTCGCATACTGCCTGAGCTGCGTTTCGAGCCGCGCCTGTTCTCCGCCTCTCATGCCAAGGAACTCACGAGCTTCGGCTTGTGGACAACGCTTGACCGGCTGGGCATGGTGATGCACACGCATGCCGCCACCATGGTGCTCAATCTCTTTGGAAGCGCCGTCGAAGTGACGGCCTACCACGTCGGCGCCACCTTGTTCCGCCAACTCGAGAGCACGATCAAACTTGCCGCCTTGCCCTTGCAACCGGCCATCACCGCGATGAACGCGCTCAATGATCGAATCCGGCTCGGCAATACAATCCTGCGCGGAGGGCGGTACGGGCTTTGGGTCTCGATGCTTGTCGCCACGCCTCTTGTCATTTACGCCGATGTCGTCGTGGACCTGTACTTGGGCCCGGATTACAACGTTGCGGTCTGGGTGATCATCCTTTTCATGGCAATCTTTCCCTTCACCCAGCCCACGGTCTTGCTGGCAAGTGCGGCCATGGCAACAAAACAGGTGCGGGCGTTTTTTCTGCCCGCGTTTCTGTTTCAGTGTCTTGGCCTGATTTTGATGTTCGTGTTTGCCGACACGTTCGACCTGGGCGCTCCTGGCGTGACCGCTGCGCTTGCCATTGTCGCCATCGCATCGCAACTCGGCTATTTCTGGGGACTGTGCCTTCGTATCGCCGGGCGCACCTTCCGAGACTTCTGGACCGCGACGCTCCTGCCCGGTCTTGCCCCGGCCCTGGTCGGCGCCTTTGCCTGGGGCGGCTTGCGGATCATGATGCCCACCGAGACCTGGTACGATGTGTTCCTTCAGGGTGCCGTCGGCGCGGGTGTTTATGTCCTTGTCCTGATTGCGGGTTGCCTCGACACACGCGAACGGTTGCGATTCAATAGCATGATGAGGAAGATTTTTTCGTGAACGACTTTGTCCATTCATCCGATACCCATTCTCGCAATGGCAAGCCGGAGCCATTGGTCTCTATCGGGTTGCCTGTCTATAACGGCGAAGCCTACCTGGAACAGGCCGTCAAGTGTCTGCAGAGACAAACCTATCGCAACATAGAAATCATCATCTCCGATAACTGTTCGACGGATGGCACCGCAATTTTGTGCGAACGGCTCGCCGCAGAGGACAACCGAATCCGCTATTCCCGAACCGAACGTAACCTGGGGGCGGCAGGCAATTTCAACCGGGTCGCAGGTTTGGCAGGCGGCCCGTTTTTTGCCTGGGCCAACCATGACGATCTTTGGGGCAACACTTACGTCGAGTCTTGCCTGGACGCATTGCGGGCCAACCCCAATGCCGTGCTGGCCTACGCCAAGTCTGAAAAGATCGACGAAGACGGCGCCCATATCATATCGCTGAACAGCGGTCTCAACCTTGATGCGGCACGCGCGTCCGAACGTTTGAAGCGTTACCATGACCTCTTCATCGGCGTCGACCGGCGCAAAGGCTGGGGCAGCGAACCCGTCGAAGGCTTCTGGATTCCAGTTTACGGTCTGATGCGGTCAGACCTGGTCGGTCGCACCAGGCTCATTCGAAATTTCATTTCATCGGACACGGTGCTGATCGAGGATTTGCTCATCCTTGGCGAATTCAAGGAAATTGACAGCGTCCTGTTTTTCAAACGCGATCACCGAAAACGGTCGATGCGCGACAGCGAGGCTTACGACGCGAGGGATGCGTGGTTCACCGGCAGAACGCCGACACGTCTGCTGATGCCTCGCTGGAAAGCATTCTTCGCGCGCCTGGAGTCGAGCGTGCGCCTTCCGGCGACGCGGCGCGAAAGATGGGCTTGCTGCGTCGAGACAATCTGGTTCTATGCACGCCGCCGATCTGAGGCCAATGCGCTTGTCAAAGAGATTATCGCAAATGCCGGCCGTCTCGTCCTTGGACGAGAACGTGGCGCGAAGTTGTTTCACAAATGGTAGGCGATCATGCCTTGGGCGGGCAGTGTCCAAGGAGCTTGGCTTGAGGTTGGGCAGGGGGGTAATCCTCCCGTTCTTGACGGAACGTGGTCGTAGGATTTCCGCGAATAACGCCGTCTGCAAGACCTGCTACCTGGCTCTGCCTGCGTGGACTCCCGATGATTTTCTAATGACGTGCCCTGTCCCCAATTTCCGCCAGAGCACGAACGGCTGAACCGCACATCGGTCGGGATCAGCCACCGGGAACTGGTCCCGGTGCCGGGCCTGCGACCATCGCCGGACAGGACGGTTTGGGCCAGACCCAAAAAACATTGCCTTAACGCGCGATTTACCAATTTCGCCAAAATATTGCCGTAGACCCTTGCCAGGGTCCGCATCGAGGCTCGATCCACCCGGTTCGATCTCACCTGTTTCATCAAGCCGTGAGAGACACGATGATGCCGAACCTGAACTGGTTTTGTTTCGAAGAACTGGAGGCTGTCTGGATCAGCCCAATTGCCACGACGACCCTGCGTGGTTCGGTCCTGGATGAAACCGTTTCGGGCGGTGACGGGGCTGATCGCATTTATGGCAAAGGCGGCAACGACCTGTTGGTCGGGGGCGATGGCAACGACACGATCCGGGCCGGATCGGGCCAGGACACCATCTCTGCCGGAAATGGCGACGACCGATTGAAAGGCCGGGAGGGGGATGACCTGCTCTACGGCGGCGCGGGCAATGACAAACTCGACGGCGGCGACGGGGACGACTCCCTTTACGGCGGCGATGGGCATGACTCCCTGCGCGGCAATGAGGGACATGACCAACTCTGGGGTGGTGACGGCAACGACGGTCTTTGGGGCGGCACCGGGAATGACGCGCTCTTTGGCGGCGCGGGCAACGATACGCTCCGCGGTGGCGATGGCGATGACACCCATGGCGGCGGATATGGGCATGACCTCATCTACGGAGCGCAGGGCGATGACGTCCTCACAGGCGGCAACGGCAACGACACCCTGCGCGGCGGCGCGGGCAACGACTTTCACGACGGCGGCGCGGGGGATGACCTGATCTACGGCGCGACAGGCCGGGACACGCTGCTTGGCGGGTCAGGGTCCGACACGCTTTGGGGCGGGACCGGCGATGACACTCTCAACGGCGGCGGCGGTGACGACTCGCTCCGCGGAGGGACCGGGCATGACGAGATCCGTGGCGGGACCGGCAACGACACGTTGGAAGGCGGATCGGGAGACGATCTTCTGGATGGCGGCATGGGTGCCGATTCCCTGGCTGGCGGCGCCGGGAAAGACACGCTTTTCGGCGGGGCAGGTGACGACTTTCTTACCGGTGGCAGCTACCATGATGTCTTGTCCGGCGGTGCCGGGAATGACACGCTTGAGGGCAGTTCCGGCAATGATGTGCTGGCTGGCGGTGCCGGCGACGATCTGCTGCGCGGTGGCTCTGGCGCGGATGTCTTTATCTTTGACGGCCAGGGCAATGACACGATCGCCGACTTCGGGTCTGCGGACGTGATCAACCTTGGTGCGCTGAACCTGACCGATATGAATGCTGTCAACTTTGTCGAAACGGCGGTTGGCCTGGACCTGGTATTTGCAAGCGGCACGTTGCACCTGTCAGGCGTTGAGCTGGATGAAATCAATTCCGGCGATTTCATCCTGTAGCAGGAGGCTGACCGGAACGTCGAAGCAATACGGGGGACAACGAGGTTTGATCTCCGGATCACATCGACTACGGCAGCGGATACGGCCAGCCCCCTCTTGACGTGGTCGTTGATACGCAGAGAGAAATGACACCCCGGATTGATGTCCGGGGCGCTCCTCGTTCGGTCTGGACGCTCTTGCCATCTTCTTTATTTCCATCATACATGAATTATGGAAAAGACATCTGCCATTGATACCCTTGCCGCCCTTGCGCATGATACCCGGATAGACGTGTTCCGGCTGCTCATCCGTGCGGGCGCCGATGGCGTCGCCGCCGGGCAGATCGCCGGGGCGCTGGAAATCCGGCCGAATACGCTGTCCAACAACCTCACCATCCTGTCCTCCGCCGGTTTGATCCGCTCAAGGCGCGAGGGCCGGTCCATCCGCTATTTCGCCAACATGGACGGAATGCGCGACCTGCTGTCGTTCCTGATGGAAGACTGCTGTGGCGGGCAGGCGGACCAGTGCCGCCCCGTACTGGATCAGATCACCTGCACGCCGCTCACCGAACAGACCCCGGGATCAGATACATGACCGAAACCTCTGCCGCTGCCGACAATGCCATGGGCCTCTTCGAACGCTACCTGACCCTCTGGGTCGCACTGGCGATGATCGCGGGCCTTGCCATCGGAGCATTGGCCCCTGGCCTGGTGCAGGCCATCGCAGACGCAGAAGTGGCCAGCATCAACCTTGTCGTGGCGGTCCTGATCTGGGCCATGGTCTATCCGATGATGGTGGGCGTGGATTTCGGCGCCGTCTCCGGCGTGGCTCGCCAGCCCAGGGGGTTGATCGTCACCTTGGTGGTCAACTGGCTGATCAAGCCGTTCACCATGGCACTGCTGGCGGTTCTGTTCTTCAACTATGTCTTTGCCCCCTGGATCGCACCCGAGGATGCCGCGCAATACATTGCCGGCTTGATCCTGCTGGGGGCCGCCCCCTGTACGGCCATGGTCTTTGTCTGGTCGCAACTGACGCGAGGCGACGCGACCTATACGCTGGTGCAGGTCTCGGTCAACGACATCATCATGGTGTTTGCCTTTGCGCCCATCGTCGCCTTTCTGCTGGGGGTGACAGAGATTTCGGTGCCTTGGAAAACGCTGGTTCTTGCAACCGTCCTCTACGTCGTTTTGCCGTTGATCGCGGGGCTGTTGACGCGCCGGGCGCTGGGCAGCAAACAGGCGATCGAGACCTTCACCGCCCGGGTCAAGCCGTGGTCCATCGTCGGGCTGATCGCCACGGTCGCTATCCTCTTTGGCCTGCAGGGAGAGGTGATCCTGTCGCGGCCGCTGATCATCGTGTTGATCGCCGTGCCGATCCTGATCCAGAGCTATGGCATTTTTGCGCTGGCCTATGGCGCGGCCTACGCCCTGAAGGTGCCGCACCGGATCGCCGCGCCCTGTGCCATGATCGGGACCTCGAATTTCTTTGAACTGGCGGTCGCCGTCGCCATCAGCCTCTTTGGTCTCAATTCCGGCGCGGCGCTGGCCACGGTTGTCGGGGTTCTGGTCGAGGTGCCGGTCATGCTCTCGCTTGTCGCCTTCGCCAATCGGACACGCGCGCGCTTTGCCTGAGCTTGCCATATGGGTCAAACGTGCCGCATCCTGACAGCCACAAGGTGACAGGACCCCATCATGCGCAAGATCCTCTTTCTCATCACCCATCTGGGAATGCTGGCGCTGGGCTTTGCCCTTGGCGTCTATCTGCTGCCGATCCTGACCGCGCCGCCCTCGCCCGACGCCGCCGAACTGCAGGACATGGCGCGCGATGCCACCCATACCGCAGAGTTCACGCGCGACCGGCGCGGCAGCGATTTCCTGCATTGGGGAGAGGGCAACGTCAGCATCTCGCCAACCATGGTGGTGCATCAAGGCAAACTGGCGCCGGGACCAGATTACCGAATGTACCTCGTGCCGGAATATGTCGAGCATGAGGACGAGTTCCTGCCGCTCAAGGACGCCTCTGTCGAGCTGGGCGCGGTCAAGAGCTTTGACGGCGTGATCGTGAAGATCCCGGAGGGCGTTGACATTGCGGCCTTCGACACCGTTCTGATCTGGTGTGAGGCTTTCGGAGAGTTCATCACCTCGGCCAAGTATCGCTAGACTTCGCCGTGTGGGGTGGGGCGGGGATTTCCCCGCCGCCTTGTTACAGGGACGCGGTGATCCCCCCATCCACGTACAACGTATGACCGTTGACGAAACTCGACGCGTCGGATGACAGAAAGACACAGGCCCCCACCAATTCCTCGACCTTGCCCCAACGCCCCGCCGGTGTGCGCTTTTCCAGCCATGCGGAAAATTCCGCGTCTTCGACCAGCGCCTTGTTCAGTGGTGTGTCGAAGTATCCCGGCGCGATGGCGTTGCACTGCAGACCGTGACGCGCCCAGTCGGTTGCCATGCCCTTGGTCAGGTTGCCGACCGCGCCCTTGGTCGTGGTGTAGGGGGCGATGCCGGGGCGCGCCAGGGCAGTCTGGACAGAGGCGATATTGATGATCTTGCCGCGCCCGCGCTTGATCATGTGGTTCGCGCAGGCCTGACCGACGTGAAAGACGCTGGCGACATTGGTCTGCAAGAGTTTCTCGAACATCTCGGCCGGAAACTCCTCCAGCGGCGTGCGATACTGCATCCCGGCGTTGTTCACGAGGATATCAATGGCGCCCACTTCTTCCTCAAACTTTCCCACGGCGGCGCGCACACCCTCGTGGTCCGTCGCGTCAAAGGGCAGTTCGTGGACCGTATGACCTGCGCCGCGCAGGGCATCGGCGGCGGCGGCCAGTTTGCCGGCATCGCGTCCGTTCAGAACGATTTCCGCCCCGGCCTCGGCCAGACCCCGCGCCAGCGCAAGTCCGATCCCCTGCGAGGATCCGGTGATGAGCGCGCGGCGCCCCGCAAGCGAAAAGAGTTGAGACATGAGGCCCTCCACGGTCAGTTCCTGTGACCGATACCGGGGTCTGTGGCGCGGGATGTCAACCCGAAGGATGTGGCCTTTTTGCTGGCTCCCGAAGTGGCTACAACAACCCGGAACACATGAAGGAGGGCCGTGGAATGACCACACAGCCGACTTGGATCGCCGCCGACTGGGGCACGTCACACCTGCGCCTCTGGCTGATGGGGGCGGATGACAGGCCGCTGCGCCGCATCGATTCCGATCGTGGCATGGGCAAGCTGTCGCCTCAGGATTATGAGCCGCTGTTGCTGTCCTTGCTGGAGGGGCACCTGTCCGATGCGCCCCCGCCGGTCGTCGTCTGCGGCATGGCGGGCGCCAAGCAGGGCTGGGTCGAGGCGCCCTACGCCGCCGTCCCCTGTGAACCGCCGGTCGAGGGCATCGCGGTGCCGACACAGGACCCGCGCCTGCAGGTGCGCATCCTGCCGGGCCTCAAACAGATGAGCCCGCCGGACGTCATGCGCGGTGAAGAAACCCAGATCGGCGGGTTTCTGGCGATGGAGCCCGGCTTCGATGGCATCCTCTGCCTGCCGGGGACCCATAACAAATGGGCGCATATCAGCGCGCAGGAGGTCGTCTCGTTCCGCACCTTCATGACCGGAGAGTTGTTCGACCTTTTGGGCACGCAGTCTGTGCTGCGCCATTCGGTGACCGGCGATGGCTGGGATGAAGACGCCTTTGCCGAGGCGGTCAGCGACACGCTTTCGCGGCCAGCGGCGCTGACGTCGGCGCTGTTTGGGGTGCGCGCCGACGGCCTGCTGAACGGCACGCCCCCGGCGCGCGCCCGCGCGCGGCTTTCGGGATTGCTGATCGGGGCTGAACTTGCCGCGGCGCGTCCCTACTGGCTGGGCCAGCAGGTTGTGATCCTTGGCGAAGACGCCCTCGCCCGGGCCTATCAGTCCGCCCTTGCCGCGCAGGGAGCAGAGGCGCGGATCGCTTCGGCAGAGGATATCACGCTGAAAGGCCTGGCTGCCGCAAGGGCGCGGTTCAAGGATCTCTGAACGGGACCTGCGCGCCGACACACGGTCCTGAAAATCCCGGACCCCCATGCAAGGGTGGCGGCATGTCCACATTCGCCACGCAGATCGCCGGACCCCGCCTGACCCTCGAAGGCCTCATGGCGCCGCCACTGCAGGCGGAGTCGCATGTTCCTGACCAAGATGCCGATGCCGTCTGCCCGTTCTGCGAAACAGAGACGGAATGGCCGAACGACATCCTTGCAATCCACACCAAGCCTGTGGTTGAAGTGTTATCATATAACATCAAGATCGAGGCGCGCGGCATGTTGGAAATGGGCAGTTACAGAAACCCAGAGATCGGGTTTTTCAGCCTCGTCCGCCTGACCGACGCAACCTGCTCCGAGGCCTGATCCCCTATGTCACTCCCCCTGTCGGTATCACGGCTGTCCGTCCGGACCCGAAAGGGGCGGCAACTGGTGTCCGTGCTGGAACTGACGTTGCCTGCTGGCGGGCTGCTGGGGGTGCGTGGCCCGTCCGGGGCGGGGAAATCGACGCTCCTGCATGCCCTCAGCGGGTTGCTGGAGGCGGAAGGATCGGTGCGTTGGGGCGACGCGGAGCTGTCGGGTCTGTCCAGAGAGCGCCGGACCGCCTTTCGCGCCCGTCACATGGGGCTGATCTTTCAGGATTTTCTGTTGTTTGACGAGCTGTCGCCACAGGCCAATGCCAGCCTGCCCGCGCTGTATTCGCGCCGGTCTTTGCGGGCCGGGATCACTCAGCGTGCGAACGGGCATCTGACCCGCCTCAACGTGCCGAAGGACAGCCGCAGCGTGGCCAGTTTTTCCGGCGGAGAACGCCAGCGCGTCGCCATTGCCCGCGCGCTTGCCACCGATCCGGCGATCCTCTTGGCCGATGAACCCACGGCCAGCCTCGACCGTCCCGCCGCTGACCGGCTGATCACCGACCTGCTGGCGCTGGTGCGGGACAGCGGCAAGACGCTGATCGCCGTCAGCCACGATGCGCACCTGCTCGACCGGTTGGACCGGGTGCTGACCATCGAGGATGGCGCGGTGACAGAGCACACTGGCGAGGAAACCGCATGACCGCCTGCCAATCCGATTCTGGTTTCCTTGGGTGCAAAAAACCGCGGGGTGAATTGGGCCTGGACCTGCTCCGGGACCAAGAAGGGAAGGGCCCTTTCTGCAAATGGACCCAAACATGAGAGACATCTGGCACAGTCTCCCCGTCCTTTCGCAGGACTTTCTGATCGCCGTCGGTCTGCTGATGCCTTTGCTGGTGATCGGCGCGCTCCTGCTGCGCGGATTTCAGCCCTGGCCGCTGGTGCGGGCGCTGCTCTGGCGGTTCCGCTGGGCGAACCTGATGTTTGTCCTGCTGATTGCTGTTTCGACGGGCATGGGCATTGGCCTGATCGCGCAGGAACGGGGGCTGCGCGTGGGCACGGCCCGCGCTGCGGAGAAATTCGACCTCGTGGTTGCCGCGCCGGGGTCCGAGCTGACCTTGCTGATGGCGGCGGTCTACCTGCAATCCACTGCCGTACCCCTGCTGGACGGTGCCGCCTTTGACCGGATCGCCAGTCATGACCGTGTGGAGATCGCCGCCCCCATCGCCTTTGGCGACAGCTATCAGGGTGCACCGGTTGTCGGTACAATTGCCGATTTCGTGATGCATCTGTCCGATAGCCAGATCGAGGGCCGCCTTTTCGAACGCTCGGGCGAGGCGGTCATCGGCGCGGCCATTCCGCTGCAGATCGGCGACCGGTTCGCGCCCGCGCATGGCGCCGGACATGCCGCCGAGGATGACGCCCACGCGGGTTTCGAGATCGAGGTGGTGGGCCGCATTCCGCGCTCCGGCTCTCCCTGGGACCGGGCGATCCTGATCCCGGTCGAAACCGTCTGGGAGGTGCACGGCCTTGCCAATGGTCACGCCCTTGAAGACGGAAACCGCATCGGCCCGCCCTTTGATCCCGCACTGTTTCCCGGCACACCCGCCGTGATCGTGCGTGCCACCGAGCTGTGGGCCAACTACGCCCTGCGCTCGGAATTCACCGAAGCGGGCGAGACGATGGCCTTTTTCCCCGGCACCGTGCTTGCCAATCTCTACCGCGTGATGGGGGATGTCCGGCAGGCCATGTCCGTCATGGCCGTTGTCACGCAGGTGCTGGTCGCGGCCTCTGTGCTGCTGGGCCTGTTCATTCTGACCCGGCTGTTCCAGCGCCAGTTGGCCATGCTGCGCGCGCTGGGTGCGCCGCGCCGCTTTGTCATGGCCGTGGTCTGGAGCTACGGCGTCGGCCTGCTGGCGGCGGGCACGGCGCTGGGTCTTGGCTGCGGTTTTGCCGCCGCTGCGGTGCTGTCCCGCATCGTCACCGACCGGACCGATATCCTCGTCACCGCAGCGATCACATGGTCAGAGGTCACCCTTGCCCTGGGGTTTCTCTCCGCCACCTCGCTTTTGTCCCTTGTTCCGGCGCTGGCCGTGTTGGCCCGTCCGATCGTGGAGAACCTGCAAAAATGAAACGTCTGCTGCTCGCCGCCTTGCTTTTGGCAGCCCCCGCCTTCGCCGAAGAAGATCATGAGCATGTCTTTGCAATCGGCGGGTTGGAAATCCTGCACCCATGGACCAACGCAACCGATCTCGGTCACGCCTTGCTGTTCATGGAGTTGCACAACGAGGGCGATGCCCCGGTCGAGATCATTGGCGCGCGGATCGACGGCGGACCTGAGGGCCGGCTTGTCGGATTTCGCCTGCGTGATGGCGAGATGATCTTTGATCCGCTGCCGCCCGTGCCGGTCGCGCCGGGCAAGGCCTTGCTGTTGTCGCCGGACGGGCTCGCCATTCGTTTCGACGGTCTGTCCGAGAGGCTGAAAGAGGGGCATCATTGGGAGGTGATCGTGCTGACCTCTGCCGGTGAACTGGACGTCGAGGTTGCAATCGAACCGGAAGACGCGCGGATGCATGGCCACGCAGGGCACGCCCACTGACGCCTGCCGGGGGGCCATTTCTTGACTGCGGCCGCATTCTCTTCGTACACAATAAGTGTACAAGGGGAATGCAATGCCGATCAACCGCAAGGAAACCTGCAAACAGGCGCTGATGCGGCGCATCCTGACGCTCGATCTGCCGCCGGGCAGCGAGTTGGAGGAGAGCCAGCTCGCCGCGGACTATGGTCTGTCCCGCACGCCGCTGCGCGAGGTATTTCAGGCTCTTGCCGGAGAAGGCTACCTGCGGTTGGAGACGCACCGGGGCGCACGGGTGGCGGCGATGGACGTGGGCACCCTGCGCAGCCTGTTTCAGACCGCGCCGCTGCTTTACGCCAGCCTTGCGCGGCTTGCGGCCACGAACCGAAGGGCCGCCGGTCTCGATGCCCTGAGGGAGGGTCAGGCGCGTTTCCTGGCGGCAGTGCAAGCCGAGGATGCCGCCGCTGCGGCGCTGGAAAACCACGCCTTTCTGTTGACCGTCGGGAAGATGGCGGACAATCCCTACCTCCTGCCCGCGCTGCGGCGATTGCTGGTCGATCACACGCGCTTTGGATCGGACTTCTTTCGGGCAGGCACCAAGAAGGACAGGAAACAGGTCAAGAAGGCGGGGCAGCGGAATGGCGAACTGATTGCCGCGATCGAGGCCGGGGACGCCGATCAGGCGGTCGCGCTGATCCTGCAGGGCTGGGAGGTGTCGCGCGCCCGGATCGAGCGCTCCTTGCAGTCCGATCCATTGCCTGTTGAGATTGCGGCACCGGTTGACGGGGGAGAAACACCTGCCTGAACCGTGGCAAAGGAGGACGGACAATGCGCAGAATCGGCTTTATCGGGACGGGGAATATCGCGGCGCCCATGGCGCGGTTTCTGGCGGGCAAGGGGCACCAGATCCTGGTGACAAAGCGCAATGCCAAGGTCTCGGCGCAATTGCAGGCGCAAATCGGCGCGCAGGTCATGACGGCGCAAGAGGTGCTGGACGGATCGGATGTGGTCTTTCTCTGCCTGCGTCCGCATGTGGCCGAGGGGATCATCGAGGGTCTGAGCTTTCGCGCGGAGCATGAGGTCGTCTCGGTCATGGCGGGGATTTCGCGCGTCCGGCTGGGGGCGCTCTGCGCGCCCGCCGCGGGTTTCGTCCAGACGATCCCGCTGGGTTATCTCGAAAAGGGGGGCTGTCCACTTGCGGCCTTTGGCGACGCGGATTTGCTGCGCGGCCTGTTCGAGCCGGAAAATCCCGTGGTGCCCGTCGCGTCTGAAGCGGCGCTGAACGCGCATTTTGCGATCTGTGCGATGGTGCCGGGGGTGCTGGAACTGATGGAGGGCGCGGCTGGCTGGCTGGGCCAGCGGACCGGCGATCCCGATGCCGCCGCCTTTTTCACCACCCGGCTGATGGGTGGCTTTCTGGCGGCGATGGAAAGTCCACGGCAGGGCGATCTGGCCCGCGAAAGGGATGCCCTGGCCTACGAGGGGACGATCAGCCTTATGATGGTCGAAGGTTTGCGAGAGGGTGGCGCGAGCGATGCCATGCAAAACGCGCTGGAGGCGATCGGGCGACGTCTGGACGCCGCCGATTGAGACCGCGCCCATAGACGCCACAAAGTCCGGGCAGGTTCACGACGCGGCAACAACCCCCACGGCCCGGGGCAGGCACCATGCCTTGGGGGCGTAGTGTCCCTCCGCCAGATCCTTGAGGATCGGGCAATCCGGGCGCTGATCGCCGTGGCAGGCATGCACCAGCGAGGACAGGGTATCTCGCATCCCCTGCAACTGGGCGATCTTTTCGTCGATCCGCGTCAGGTGCTCCTCTGCCACGCGTTTGACGTCGGCGCTGGCGCGGGTTTCATCCTCATACAGGGCCAGCAGCATCCGGCAATCCTCGATCGAGAATCCCAGTGCCCGTGCGCGCGCCAGAAAGGCGAGCTTGTGCACATCCGCCTCACGGAAGGCGCGATAGCCGTTGGCATTGCGCAGGGGCGTCACAAGGCCGATGTCCTCGTAATAGCGGATCGTCTTGGCCGGCAGCCCGGCGCGTTCGGCGACCTGTCCGATGTTCATGCGGGTGCCTCCTGTTGTGCTTGGGTGACGGGGCCGTGTTCCTCTGCCAATGCGTGATCCAGTTGGCGCAGGCGCAGCGCGTTGGTCAGAACAAAGACCGAGGAGAGGGCCATCGCCCCCGCCGCCAACATCGGTGACAGCAATAGCCCCGTCAGCGGATAGAGCACCCCGGCGGCCACCGGGATCAGCGCCACGTTATAGCCAAAGGCCCAGACAAGGTTCTGGCGGATGTTGCGCATCACCCGGCGGCTGACGTACAGCGCGTTGACCGCCCCCGCCACCGCGCCCGAGGACAGCACCACATCGGCGCTTTCGATGGCGACATCGGTGCCGGTGCCGATGGCCAGCCCGACCTCGGCCTCGGCCAGCGCGGGTGCGTCGTTGATCCCGTCCCCGACAAAGGCCACCGCGCCGAAGCAGTCGCGCAGATGGCGCACGGCCTCGACCTTGCCTTCGGGCAGGACCTCGGCCTCCACATGCTCGATGCCCAGATCGGCGGCAATGGCCTGCGCCACGGCGCGGGCGTCGCCAGAGATCATGGCGACCTGCACCCCGGCCTCGCGCAGCGCGGCGATGGCCTGCCGCGCACCCGGTTTGATCCGGTCGGCGACGGCAAAGGCCCCGGCGAGTTGCCGGTCGATGGCGACCAGAACCGGGGTCTGCGCGGCCTGCTCCATCTCGTTCAGCGTGGCAAAGAGCGGCGAGAGATCCAATCCCTCTTGCGCCATGAGCCGGGCATTGCCGACCAGCACGTCACGCCCCGAGACCCGCGCGCGCAACCCGTGACCGGGAATCGCCTGCACGTCCTCGGCGGGCTCAACCGATCCCGCCGCCTGCAACATGGCCCGCGCAATGGGGTGTTCCGATCCCTGCTCGGCGCTGGCGGCCAGTGTCAGCACGGTTTCGGCGTCAAAGCCGGGCAGCGCCTCGGTCCGGACCAGCGCGGGGCGGCCTTCGGTCAGGGTTCCTGTCTTGTCGAAGGCGACGACACCGACATCTTCGAGCCGTTGCAGCGCCTCGCCCTTGCGGAACAGCACGCCAAGTTCGGCGGCGCGTCCGGTGCCGACCATGATCGAGACCGGCGTGGCAAGGCCCATCGCGCAGGGGCAGGCGATGATCAGGACAGACACCCCGGCAACCAGCGCATGGGTCACACCTGGGCCCAGCGCCAGCCAGACAATTACCGTCACCACGGCGATAACCAGAACCGCGGGCACGAACCACAGCACCACCCGGTCGGCCAGCGCCTGAATCGGCAGCTTGGCCCCCTGCGCCTGTTCCACCAGCGCCACGATGCGCGACAGGACGGTGTCCGCGCCCACGGCCTCTGCCCGGATGCGCAGCGCGCCCGCGCCGTTGACGGTACCGCCGATCACCTGTGCGCCTTCGGATTTTTCCACCGGGGCAGGTTCGCCCGTCACCATGCTTTCCTCGACAAACGATCGCCCGGTCAGCACGACGCCGTCCGTCGGGATGCGTTCGCCGGGGCGGATCTGAAGCACATCGCCCTTTTGCAGGTCCTTCGCGGCGATTTCTTGCGTCACGCCTTCGCGTTCGACGCGGGCCGAGTCCGGGCGCAGGTCCAGCAGGTGCCGGATGGCCACGCCGGTGCGGCCCTTGGCGCGCGCTTCCAGCCAGCGGCCCAGCAGGATCAGGGTGACGATGACGGCCGCCGCCTCGAAATAGACCTCGCGGGCGTTTTCCGGCAGCAGGGCGGGCGCAAAAAGCGCCACGGTGGAATAACCCCAGGCCGCCAGCGTGCCGAGCGCGACCAGCGAGTTCATGTCCGGTGTGCCCTTGGCCAGCAGCGGCAAACCAATGCGATAGAACCGGCGGCCGGGGCCGATGAGCACCGCAGAGGTCAGCACGAACTGCGCGGCCCACCAGGCGGTTTGCCCGAAGGTGCCCATGATCCAGTGGTGAATGGCGGGGATCAGATGCCCGCCCATGACGCCAAGGAAGACCGGCAAGGTCAGCGCCCCCGCGATCAGAGTGTCGCGTTGCAGCGCGCGGGCCTCCTGCGCCTGCCGCTCGGTGGTGTCGGGGGCGTCGTCACCCTCGACGGGCGTGGCGGGATAGCCTGCCTGCGTGACGATCCGGGCCAGCGTTTCTGCGGTGACACTGCCGGACAGGGCGCGGACCTCGGCGCTTTGCGCGGTCAGGTTCACGCGGGCGTCGATCACGCCGGGCAAGGCGTTCAGCGCCTTTTCCACGCGGCCCACGCAAGAGGCGCAACTCATCCCGTCGATGGTCAGGCGGATCCGGGATTCGGCGGCGGGGTAACCGGCGGTCTTCAGCGCCGCTTGCAGCACTTCGGCGGATACATCGGTGTCGACCGTCGCCATGCGGCTGGCGAGGTTCACATTCGCCTCGGCCACACCCTCGACGCCTTGCAAGGCGCGCGTGGCCCGTCCGGCGCAGCCGCCGCAGGTCATTCCGGTCACTTCGAAACGCAGGGTGCTCATGTCCCGTACCTCCTGCGACTGGATATAGGGCTTCCAGTCACGGGAAGGTAAAGGGGCTTGCGCGATCAAATTGTCGCGGTTCAGGCCAGCCCGGTTTCCTGCGCGATCTGGGCGCGGGATTTGCGGGCGCGTTCGGTGGCCGATTTCAACTGACCACAGGCGGCCATGATGTCCTCGCCCCGCGGCGTGCGGATCGGAGAGGCATAACCGGCCTTGTAGATGATGTCTGCGAACTTCTCGATTCGCGACCAGTCGGACCGCTGGTAGGGAGAACCGGGCCATTCGTTGAAGGGGATCAGGTTGATCTTGGCCGGGATGCCCTTGATCAGGTTGACAAGGCGGCGCGCGTCCTCATCGGTGTCGTTCACGCCCCGGAGCATCACGTATTCAAAGGTGATGCGTTCCGAGTTCGACAGTCGCGGATAGTCGCGCAGCGTGTCCAGCAGCGTCTTGATGTTCCAACGCTTGTTGATCGGCACCAGCTTGTCGCGCACCTCGTCGGTGGTGGCGTGAAAACTGACCGCCAGCTGACAGCCGATTTCCTCGGCGGTCTTGGCGATTTCGGGCACCACGCCAGAGGTCGACAGGGTGATGCGGCGGCGGGACAGGGCGATGCCCTCGCCGTCCATCGCGATCTTCATCCCGTCGCGGACATTGTCAAAGTTGTAGAGCGGCTCACCCATGCCCATCAGCACGATGTTGGACAAGAGGCGCGGGCCGTCGACACCGGTGCCGGTGCCAGGCGCGGGCCATTCGTCCAGATCGTCACGCGCCAGCATGATCTGACCGACAATTTCGCCCGCCGTCAGGTTGCGCACCAGTTTCTGGGTGCCGGTGTGGCAGAACGAACAGGTCAGCGTGCAGCCGACCTGAGACGAGATACACAAAGTGCCGCGGTCTTCCTCGGGGATATAGACCACCTCGACCTCATGCCCGCCCGCGATGCGGACGAGGTATTTGCGTGTGCCATCGGCAGAGACCTGTTTAGACACGACCTCTGGCAGGGCAATCACGAAATTCTCTGCCAGCATGGCCCGGTAAGGTTTCGCAAGGTTGGTCATGGCGTCGAAATCGCGCACACCCCAGTGATAGAGCCACTGCCAAAGCTGGTTCACCCGCATCTTGACCTGCTTTTCGGGGGTTCCCGCCGTCAGCAGCGCCTCGCGCAACTGCGGGCGGGTCAAACCGATCAGGTTGACCGGTCCCTCCGGCAGCTTGCGGGGGATGGTCAGTAGATCCTGGGTGATGGGCGTCGTCGCAGTCATGCGAAAAGGCTCCTGTCTGGCGCGAAGCCCGCCGTATACAGGATTCGCCGCAAATGCCAAAGGGCCGAATGACATCCCGTCACGCGGCCCCTGTTTCTTCAGTTTTCAAGTCGCCAAGACGGCCACATGGCCGTCCGCGCCGTTACGAACAGCGCTTGTCGGCATCCTCGATCGCGGCGGTAAAGCCCAACAGCGAGAATGTGTCCTTCGTCTGCGTACCACGGCTGGACTCGGCGGACACAACGGCATCCGCACCGCGCTTCATTGCGTTGATCAGCTTGACGTCGTCCTGCGGCGTCGCTGGCCAGGCCCATTCGCCCTCGGTGTAAAGCTCGAACTCGGTTTCGCCGATGGCGACCGTCACCGTCGATCCCTTGGCGAAGGGGTAGCCGCCGGTAAAGGCGACCTGGCCCTTCACCCCGGCATCCGGCCGGTAAAACACCATGAGCAGGATTTCCCCCCGCGTCACGGCGACCACGCGGCCATCCTTGGTGTTCACGCTTTCCTTGAAGGTGGTCACAGCCCAGCATTCGCGCGGGCTCGCCTCCTCAAAGACCGACCAGTCGGTCATGGCGTCCACACGTGCGGTGCTGCTTTCCTGCGCCCCCGCTGCGGCGCTGCTCAGCACAAGCGCCGCGACGCTCAATCCCCGAACCAGACGTGACATCATACCTGCTGCCTCCAGTGCATTTGCCTTCAACCCCTTGTGCGACGCGTGTCCCGACGCCTGCCGCACCATATGGGCTTTTTCTCTCGACGCGCGGACAATAGCCTGAAAAAAACACCGTGGAAAAGCCCCGGTGGCAGATTATCGCTCAACTTCTTGGAGATAGCCCGATGCCCGCAGTGCCCATGGTCGAAATCATTCGCGGACCGGTGGCGGAAAGCCTGCATTCCGGGCACGCGGTCATCTGTGATCACAATGGCGCGATCATTGAGTCCTGGGGGGATCCGGAGGCCGTGGTGCTGCCACGCAGCTCTGCCAAGATGATTCAGGCGCTGCCGCTGCTGTCGTCCGGGGCCGCGCGCGCGGCGGGCCTGTCGCCGGAGCGTCTGGCGCTGGCCTGCGCCAGTCACGAAGGCGCGCCGCTGCATGCGCAAAAGGTCTGCGCATGGCTGTCCGACGCGGGATTCGCCGAAAAGGACCTGTTATGCGGGCCACAGCCGTCGCGGGACAAGGCGTTGCGATTCGAGATGATCCGAGACGGGCGCGCGCCCGGACGGGTGCTGAACAACTGTTCCGGCAAGCACACCGGTTTTCTGACGCTGGCGCGGCACCTGAAGGCGGGGCCGGATTATGTCTCGCCGGTGCACCCCGTGCAGTTGGCCTGCCGCGCGGCGTTCGAAGAGGTGACCGCAGAGGACAGCCCGGGGTTCGGCATCGACGGCTGTTCCGCACCCAATTTCGCCACCACGATGCGGGGCATGGCGCGGGCGATGGCATTTTTCGCCACTGCCGACACGCGATCAGACGCGCAGTCCCAGGCGGCGGCCGATCTGGTTGCCGCGATGATCGCGCATCCGGAGCTTGTGGCGGGCGAGGGGCGCGCCTGCACCCTGTTGATGCGCGCCGCCCGCGAGCCCGTCGCGATCAAGACCGGGGCCGAAGGGTATTTCGTGGCCATCCTGCCCAATCGTGGGCTGGGCATCGCGCTGAAGATTGTCGATGGGGCGACTCGCGCTTCGGACTGCGCCATCGCGGCGCTGCTGGTACGTCTGGGGGTACTGGAAGCGGGCCACCCGGATGTGGCGCGCTTCCTGAACCCGCCGGTGCGCAACTGGGACGGTCTGGTGACCGGGGAGATCCGGCCGGTGGCGGGTTTGGCGGGGTAAGAGGGGGCTCTGCCCCCGTCTCCCATGCCGGGAGACTCCCCCGAGGGTATTTGGAAAACCAAAGAAGCTGGAGTGGCGCGCTCAGGCCGCCGCGAATTCCGCCTTGGCATAGCCCTGTAGAAAGAGGAGGGCGGTCAGATCGCCGTGGTTCACCCGCAGGTCACATTGCGCCTGAACGCTGGGTTTGGCATGCAGCGCGACGCCCAGTCCGGCGCGGGTCAGCATGCCGAGGTCATTGGCGCCATCACCGACGGCGATCACCTCCTGTTCCGTGATGCCCAGCTTTGCGGTGATCTCTTCCAGCGCCTGCACCTTGGCCTCTCGGCCCAGGATCGGGCGGCCGACCTCGCCGGTCAGCCTACCATTCTCGGCCAGCAGCGTGTTGGCGCGGTTCTCGTCAAAGCCCAGCAGCGCCGAGACGCGGGCGGTGAAGGCGGTGAAGCCGCCCGAGACGAGGACGCAATGCCCGCCCGCCGCGTGCATGGTGTCGAGCAACACCTTGCCGCCGGGCATCAGGGTGATGCGGCTTTGCATGACCTCGTCGATGACCGTTTCCGGCAGCCCCTTCAGCAGGCCGACCCGTTCAATCAGCGCGCCTTCGAAGTCCAGTTCGCCGTTCATTGCGCGGGCGGTGATGTCCCTGACGCGGTCGCCGACGCCGGCCACCTCGGCCAGTTCGTCGATGCATTCCTGCTGGATCATGGTGCTGTCCATGTCAGCCAGCAGCATCTTTTTCTGCCGCCCTTCGGCGGGCAGGAGGTTGAGGTCCGCCATGTCGGCGATGGAGGCGCGGATCTGATCGAGGTTGCCGGGGGCCTCGGGGATCGGGAACTCGGCGGCCTCATCCGCGGAAAGCCAGCTGGCCATGCCGCCGCCCAATGCGTTGCGCAGGCTGTCGACCAGTGCGGGGTCGAGTTGGCCGGGTCTGGCGATGAGCGAGGCGATGAGCATTCCGTGTCCCCCTGTGGTTGCGGCGCGCTTGTGGCATGGCGGGGTGCGTTTGGCCAGTGGCAGAGGGGGCGCTGCCCCCTCGCCCCGGAACAGGTCCGGGGCTCACCCCCGGAGATATTTCCAGAGAGAAGAAAGGCGGGGAGCTGTCTTCAGGCAAAGGCGCCGTGGCAGAACCAGCCGGGCGAGGTCACGCCGCCATGGGCATAGAACAGCCACAGTCGTTCGCCCCGGTCGGTGTCCACGCGCCAGTAGTCGCGCGGGCCGGAGCGCCAGTCGGGATCGTCCAGCCACCATTCGGGGGCGATGCGTTCCGGTCCTGTTGCGCCGGTTGTCTGCCAGTCGCGCCCGCGCCAGCGGAAGGCCTGCGGCGGGTCGGCGCTGTCGGGGGCGGTTACCGGTTCGGGCCGCCAGAGGGTCAACGGGCGCGGTGCCGGGGGTGCGGGCCAGTCCCGCACCGCGTCCGACCATGCGGCGGCGAGGGTGAGGGCGGATTTCTCCGGCAGGTGGCTGTCGGCGGGGGCGCGGCGGGTCACTGCCTCCATCCCCAGCCGCGCGCCGAGGCGGCTGGTCAGGTCCTCCAGCACGGCGCCGCCGTGCAGCCGGCGGCTGCCCTTTTGCGCGGCCTCAAGGTGGCCGGCGCGGGTGCGGGCGTGTTGCGGTTCATGGTGCACGGCCTCCAGCCGCAGCATGTCGATGCCGGGGCCTGCGTCGATCGCGGGCAGTTTCAGGCGGATCAGCGGGAGCAGGCGGTGCGGTTGGGTGGTGGCGGTGGCGCAGGTGACGGTCTGCCATTGCATCTGGTGATCGCAGCGGTGCGCCTCGATTCGCAGGGTGCGGACGCCGCGATTGCGCGCCGTGAGGCGCGCGCAGAGGCGGTCCGTCATGCGGCTCAGCGCCTCTTCGACATCGTCCTGCAGGCCGATGGGATCGGGGAAGGACATGCGCAGGGCAAAGCGGTCTGGCGGCGCGGCGGGTGAGATCGGCTCTGGCGCGGCGCCGGTGGCCTGATCGAGCCGTAGCGTCAGGGCGCGGCCAAAGCGGCGGGCCAGTGGCGCGCGCGGTTGCCCCAGCAGATCGCCGATGCGGCGCAATCCGAGGCGGGTGAGCTGTTCGGTGACCTGCGGTTCCAGCCGCAGGGCGGCGACGGGCAGGGGCGACAGTGCGGTCCAGCTTTGCCCCGGCGGCGCGATGCAGGGCTGAGCGGCGGGGTTGGCAGGTGTGGCGGGCGTTGCGCCGCCGCGTTCCCAGTGGCGGCGTTTGCCCGCGCGGGCGCGGGTTGCGGGGGCTTCCTGGTCGATGGCGTCGCCGGATCGGGCATGGGCCGGATCCTGCCGTGAGAACCGTGCCAGCGCCCAGGCCGCGCCCAGCGTGTCGGCAATGCCAAGGCGGACCGACAGGCCCAGATCGGCGCAATCGCCGCTGACCTGTTCGGCCAGCCGATCTTCTCCGCCGAAGAGATGGGCGCAGCCGGTCAGGTCGATCACCAAGCCGTCGGAGGCATCGGCCGAAACCCAGGGTGAGAACTTGCCCGCCCAGCGGTGCAGCGCGCCCAGAAAGGCGGCCTCACGGTGCGGTTGCGCCGGGCGGGTCAGCAGGCCCGCGCACATGGCATGGGCATCGCGCAGCGGCTGGCCCCGCGTCAACCCGGCCTCCGAGGCGCGGAGCGACAGCGCAGAGAGCACCTGCGCAGGCCCCTCCTGCGCGACGGTGGCAAAGGGGATGTCGGCCAGATGCGGTTCGGCCCGGATCAGCCTTTCGGCGCCGAGGCGGGGAAACCAGAGCGAGAGGATTCGGCGGTTGGGCATGGGAATCACGACAGCATGTTCTCATTTTGTTCTATTTGGCGCGGGGCGCGGAGTCGAGTCCGACGGTGGGTCGCGATAGGCGCGCGGATTGGGGCGCGCGAGGTCAATTTACCTGAAGGCGGTTGAATCCAAGGGCAGATTTGCAGAGGGACCGGGCAGGATTGTCAGGAGGATCAAAGCCGGGATGACCGGGCGCATGGCCGCAGGTGCCGCCCGGTTCCTTGCCGCCACCGGTGCCGCATTTTCCAGCCGCCCGAATGAGTGCGGGTGGTTGCGACGACCGGCGCTTTACCGCAGGGTAAACGAAACACTTTCCGCAGGAGGAACAAGAGATGCGCACGCGTGCCGCGGTGGCCCTTGAGGCCGGCAAGCCGCTTGAAGTCATGGAAGTGAACCTGGAAGGCCCGAAGGCGGGTGAGGTTCTGGTCGAGATCAAGGCGACAGGGATCTGCCACACCGATGAATTCACCCGCTCGGGCGCGGACCCGGAGGGGCTGTTTCCCGCGATCCTCGGGCATGAGGGCGCGGGTGTGGTGCTGGAAGTGGGCGCAGGCGTCACCAGCCTGAAACCGGGCGATCATGTGATCCCGCTCTACACGCCGGAATGCCGTCAGTGCGAATACTGCCTCAACCCAAAGACCAACCTCTGTCAGGCGATCCGCTCGACGCAGGGGCAGGGGCTGATGCCCGATGGCACCTCGCGGTTCTCGATGCTCGATGGCACGCCGATCCTGCATTACATGGGCTGTTCGACCTTTGCCAATCACACGGTTCTGCCGGAAATCGCGCTGGCCAAGATCAACAAGGACGCGCCGTTCGACAAGGTCTGTTACATCGGCTGCGGCGTGACCACCGGCATCGGGGCGGTGATCAACACCGCCAAGGTCGAGATCGGCAGTCGCGGAATTGTCTTTGGTCTGGGCGGGATCGGTCTGAACGTGATCCAGGGCCTGCGGCTGGCCGGTGCGGATCAGATCGTCGGCGTCGATCTGAACAATGACAAAAAGCCGATGGCCGAGCATTTCGGCATGACCGATTTCGTGAACCCCAGCGAGGTCGAGGGCGATCTGGTGGCGCATCTGGTCGAACTGACCAAGGGCGGCGCGGATTACACCTTTGACGCGACGGGCAACGTGGGCGTCATGCGCACCGCGCTGGAGGCGGCGCACAAGGGCTGGGGGGAATCCATCGTCATCGGCGTGGCACCGGCGGGGGCCGAGATCTCGACACGTCCTTTCCAGCTGGTCACCGGCCGCACCTGGCGCGGCACCGCCTTTGGCGGCGCGAGCGGTCGCACGGATGTGCCCAAGATCGTCGACTGGTACATGGACGGCAAGATCGAGATCGACCCGATGATCACGCACACGTTGAGCCTTGACGAGATCAACAAGGGGTTCGACCTGATGCACGCGGGTGAATCGATCCGCGCGGTCGTGGTTTTCTGATCGGAATGGCGGGGTGAACCCCGCCCTACGCAACGTGGCAACGCCGGTTCCCGAGGGGCCGGCGTTTCTTTTCGGGAACGATGTGCAGGTTCGCGGATGTTGCTTTCAATGCCGGGTTCGCAGATGAAAGTGACGTGGAGTTCTGGCTTCAGACCTCACATATGAAGGAATAGGTGAGCATTCGACGCTCTTTGAGCCCTTGAAGCTGATGTCGCACCATGTCCCGGGACCTTGGTCCAAATAGAAGCTGTGTCGTCACCGGAAGAAGGTTGCCGGATCCTGGCTGAGTGGATCTTTCTTTGAGCCACCGATAGCTTTCCAATGTCGAATCTGTTTCTCGGATGATCCTGAAGCCAGCATTCAACAGATGTTTGGACATGGCTGCTGGCGTCGCAAGGTAGCTGATCGAAGGGTCCTGGGCCCAGGGCGCCGGATACAGAACTTCGCCGCCATCGCCCTGCAAAATGTCGTAGATGCCAAACCTGGCGCCGGATTTCAGGACGCGCCGCGCTTCGGTGTACACGGCTTCCTTGTTCGGGATGTTCATAGCCACGTGAACGGTGACAGCGCCGTCAAACTGGTTGTCCTGAAACGGAAGTGCCGTCGCATCGCCTTGGCGAAACTCTGTCTTGTCCAGCAAGCCGGTCCACCCCGAAATGGCCGTCGCGGTATCGCAGAACTCTTGGGTCAGATCCACGCCGGTCACATGCACTTCGGTCTCTATGGCAATGGTTCTGGCAACTCCTCCCAACCCGCTACCGATATCAAGGACGCGGGAGCCCCGTGTCAGTTGCATCTCGGACAGTATCTCCAGCGTTGCGTCCCTGCCGCGAAAATGAAACTCATCGACGGATTCGAAGTCCCTGGCACTTAACTGCGTTGGCTCGATGCCTTGATTTCGAAGGTCGTTCGCAATTTTGTCGGCAAGGCAGCCGCCCCCGCTGTAGTGCGTAGATACAGGATCCTGCATGGCGCGGCCCCTTCCCAGAAAAGTTTTCTGTCCAAGTGTCAGATCTTCAGCAATGCATGTCGCTCAAGCAGTGTAACACGCGCCGTCTGCCGAACGTCGAAAATCGCTGAGCAACCGATTGCCGCTCTGGCCACTCTACTGACATTCGGAACGCACGGCAGAATGCCCCGGGGGTCCGACGCCTTCCCCTTATGCGCAAACCATCCTACCCTTCGGCAAGGCCAGCGAAGGACCCGTCATGCGCAACACGATCCGCGAGCTTTATGTCGGCGAAAGCGACCGGGCGCGCCGGTTTCGCTATGCCCTGCTGACCTTTGACATCGTCACGATCGTCTTTGTCATCGCCACGTCCTTTACCCATCACGGCGCGCTCGTCGAAGCGGTGGATGCGGTCTTTGGCGTCATCATCCTGGCAGAGTTCGGTGCGCGCATGTGGATCGCCACCAACCGGCTGCGCTTGCTGACCCGGATCACGACCCTTGCGGACCTGATCGCCATCGTCTCGTTCCTGGCGCCACTGGCCGGAGAGGGGCTGGGCTTTCTGCGGGTCATGCGGACGCTGCGGCTGTTGCACACCTATCACCTGACCGAACAGTTGAAGCGGGACTTTCCCTATTTCCGGCGGAACGATGACGTGGTGCTGGCGGTGCTGAACCTTGGTGTCTTCATCTTTGTGATGACGGGGCTGGTCTACGCGACGCAGTACACCTTCAATCCGCAGATCCAGAACTATGCCGATGCGCTCTATTTCACCGTGACGGCGCTGACCACGACCGGCTTTGGCGACATCACCCTGACCGGTCCCTTCGGGCGGCTGATCTCTGTCGTGGTGATGATCTTTGGCGTGACGCTGTTCCTGCGGCTGGTGCAGGTGCTGATCCGGCCCAACAAGGTCCGGCACGAATGCCATACCTGCGGGCTGGTGCTGCACGATGCGGACGCGGTGCATTGCAAACATTGCGGAGAGGTCGTGCATATCAAGACGGAAGGGCAGGCATGATCGTCAGAGAGGCCGTCGAGGCAGACAGGGATGCCGTCTGGGCCATTCTGGAACCGGTGTTCCGGGCCGGGGACACCTATTCCATCGACCCCGACATTCCGCGCGATGCAGCGCTGGACTACTGGTTTGGCCCGGAACGGCGGGTTTACCTGGCCGAAGAGGGCGACGCGATCTTTGGCACCTATTACATCGTGCGCAATCAAAAAGGCGGCGGGTCCCATGTCTGCAACTGCGGATACGTGACCGCCACGGCGGCGCGCGGGCGGGGCATTGCACGGTCGATGCTGGCGCATTCGCTGGAACAGGCGCCAAGGCTGGGCTTTCGTGCCATGCAGTACAACTTCGTCGTCAGCACCAACACGCGGGCGGTGGAGACATGGCAGCGCGCCGGGTTCGAGGTGGTCGGACGTCTGCCCGAGGCCTTCAGGCACCCGACGCAGGGCTTTGTGGATGCGCTGGTGATGTTTCGCCGTCTGGACGCGGCGACGGCGGGCTAGCCCAACCGTTTATGGCCCTGGCAGGCGGCTGTCTCTACCCGTCGCCCCGGGCGCAAGCCACAGCTTGTATTCCAGAACGGCCCCCGCCTGCCGCGCGTGCGCAAGCTTGTCCCGCAACAGCCGCAAGGCGCGCTGCGGATCGCGGTGTTCTTCCCAGTTCTCACCCTCGGCATCCGCGCCGATGATCTCCCACGAGATATCCCGCACCGGTTCGCGAAACCGGGTCGCCACGGCCTCCATCGTCGAGACGCCCTCCCCCAGTTCCAGCGCATAAACGGCCAGCGCCTCGGCCTCGGCAGAGCGCAGCCACGGAGAGCCGTCCGCCCCCCTTGCCGCAGCCCGCCATTGCGCCAGCCGCGCGGGTTCAGGGCGGCCAGAGGCCAGCAGATCACTCATTCCTCGCGCTGCCTCTTTGGCTTGCGATCATCCGACATCATGCCTTTCCGTTGCATTTGTCCCTAGCCAGAGCAGGACAGGCGCGCAATGTATAGAAAAAAACGGAGACCCGCATGGACCTGAGCGACGCCTACGCCATTGCCGCCCACACCCCGGGCTGGGAAGCCTTTCCAAAGCGCTGGACCGCCGAGGCCGAAGCCTATCGCAGGCGGTTGTCGGTGGCCGGGCGGGCGCGTCTGGGGCTGATGTACGGGCACGGCTCGCGGCAGGCGCTGGACCTGTTCATGCCCGACAAATTGCCGGAGGGGCTGGTTGTCTTCGTGCACGGTGGATACTGGAAAAGCTTTGACCGCTCCTCATGGTCGCATCTGGCCGAGGGTGCGCGAGCGCGGGGCTGGGCGGTGGCAATGCCCTCTTATGACCTCTGTCCAAGGGTACGGATTTCGGACATCACGCGGCAGGTGACGCAGGCCATCAGCGTCGCCGCCGCCGAAGTGCCGGGCCCGATCCGCCTGACCGGGCATTCGGCGGGCGGGCATCTGGTGGCGCGGATGGGGGCGGTGCTGGAGGCCGGGGTGTCAGAACGGGTCGCACATATCCTGCCGATTTCGCCCCTGTCGGACCTGCGCCCCCTGATGCAGACCTCGATGAACGCTGACCTGCGCATTGACGCCGGCGAAGCCCGCGCCGAAAGCCCGATCTTTTCGCCCCCGCCAGCCTGCCCTGTCACGGTCTGGGTCGGCGCGGATGAGCGCCCGGCCCTTGTGGACCAATCGCGCAAACTGCGGGCCGTCTGGGACTGCGCTCTGGTCGAGGAGGCCGGCAAACACCACTTCGACGTGATCGATGCGCTGGGCGATCCGGACAGCGCGATGGTGGCACGTTTGATCGACGGCGTAACTTAGCAGCGCTGCAAATATGAGTATTTTCAGGAGAGAAGAAGCCAGGCCCCCTTTTCGGTTTCTTCTCTCTAAAAATCCTCCGGGGGTGAGGCCGCAGGCCGAGGGGGCAGCGCCCCATTCGCGACCGGCCATATGTGATGCGCCCCGGCATCGGGAAAAAAATCTGGTAAGGTATCCAAGGATTGCGCCCCCCGGCGCGTCTCACCCATGTGATGCGCATGAATGTCAGTGACGAATCCCTCGCCCGCGCGGCGGCAGACGGTGACCGGCAGGCTTTTGCCCTGCTGGTCGAACGGGTCTACGACCGGGTCTATGGCTATGCGGTGAAACTGACCGGCAGCCGGACAGAGGCTGAGGATCTGGCGCAGGACATCTGCGCCGCGCTGCCCGCCAAGCTGCGCAGTTTCAGAGCCGAGGCCAAGCTGACCACATGGCTCTATTGCATCACGGTGAATGCCGCCCGGGACCGGTTCCGGCGCGCCGCCACCCATGCCCGCGCCGCTGATGGCTGGGGTGACTGGGAGTTGGCGCGTCAGGCCGAAATGGCCGAGACGGCGGAACGGATCGACTGGCTGATGACCGCGATGCGGGATCTGTCGGTCGATCTGCGTGAAACACTTGCGCTGGTTCTGGACGGGGTGACCCATGCAGAGGCGGCGCAGATCCTCGAGATCTCCGAGGGCACCGTCAGTTGGCGGATCTCGGAGGCCAAGAAGAGGCTGAAGGCGATGAAGGAGGCCGAGGCATGAGCGACGATCTAAACGATCTGAAGCGCGCATTCGATGCGCACCTGCCCAAATCCGACCCGGCGCGCCGTGCAGATGCCATCGCGCTGGCGATGAAAAATTTCGACCGCACCCAAGAATCCGCGGCGCAGGCGCGTCAGACCTCTGAGCCCACCCGAGAGGGCGGCATTTTCAGAGGAGCCAAGATAATGTTTGCCAATTTGTCCAACCGTGGAATTCTGACCGCAACCACCGCGCTGGCCGCCGTTGCCATGGTGGCCGTGATCCCCGTCCTGCAGAACAGCCAGCCGCCCGAGGTTTTGCAGGTGCCGGTCAAGTCCGAGGCCCAGCCCGATCCGGCACCTGCCGCCGATCCCGCTCCGGCACCTTCCCCGACCCCCTCCCCCGAGCCCAGCGCAGACCGCGAAGAGGTGGAGACCAAGGTCGCACCGGGAGTGCAGGGCGCGGATGCCGTGGTCGGCACAAACCGCAAGGTTGTCACCCCTCAGGCCATCCCGGCCAAACCGCCGGCTGCCGCGGCGCCGTCCGGGGAAATCTTTATCCCGCAGGCTGGCGGAAGAGCGCGCGATTCCGGCATCGATTTTGAGACCGGCGTCTTCAACATGTCCCGCAGCGCGCCGGCCTCGCCGCAGATGCAGCGCCCCATGCCCGACCCCATCGTGCTGGCGCCCGCGCCCAATACCGAGGCCTTTCCCGAGGCGGATGACAACCCGATCAAGGTGACCGCGGAAAGCCCGGTCTCGACCTTTTCGATCGACGTGGACACCGCGTCCTGGTCGCTGATCCGCAATTCGATCAGCCAGGGCATGCTGCCGCCGGACGGCGCGGTGCGGATCGAGGAGATGGTGAACTATTTCACCTATGACTATCCCGCGCCCACAGATGATGCGCCCTTTGCCACCCATGTGGGCGTCAGCGACAGCCCCTGGGTCGATGGCACCCGGATCGTGCACATCGGGTTGCAGGGCATGATGCCGGATGAACGTCCGCCGATGAACCTCGTCTTCCTGATCGACACCTCCGGGTCGATGAACTATGCAACCAAGCTGCCGCTGCTGAAGCAGAGCTTTCGCCTGATGCTGGGCCAGCTGGGGGCCGATGACACCATCGCGATTGTCACCTACGCGGGCAGTGCCGGTCTGGCGCTGGAGCCGACCAAGGCCAGCGACCGCGACACGATCCTGAACGCGCTGGACAATCTCAGCGCCGGAGGCTCGACCGCCGGGCAGGCGGGTCTGCAACAGGCCTATGCGACGGCGGCCAGGATGGCCAAGGACGGCGAAGAGGACGCGGTGACGCGGGTGATCCTTGCCACCGATGGCGATTTCAACGTCGGCATCAGCGATCCCGACGACCTCAAGGACTTCATCGCCGACAAGCGGGATGAGGGCACCTACCTGTCGGTTCTGGGCTTTGGCCGGGGCAATCTGGACGATGCGACGATGCAGGCGCTGGCACAGACCGGCAACGGCATTGCCAGCTACATCGACACGCTGGCCGAGGCGCAAAAGGTGCTGGTGGACCAGTTGACCGGCGCGCTGGTGCCCATCGCCAATGACGTCAAGATCCAGGTCGAGTGGAACCCGGCTTTGGTCGCCGAATACCGGCTGATCGGCTATGAAACCCGCGCGCTCAAGCGTGAGGATTTCAACAACGACAAGGTCGATGCCGGTGAGATCGGCGCGGGCCATCAGGTGACGGCGATCTACGCGATCACGCCCGTCGGCTCTCCCGCCCGCATGACCGACCCGCTGCGCTATGCCGCCGGAGATGCACAGCCGGTGGCCGATGACACCGGCGAACTGGGCTTCCTGCGCCTGCGTTACAAGACGCCGGGCGAGGACGAAAGCCGCCTGATCGAAACCCCGATCATGGGTGATGCCGCGCCTCTGGCCGAAGGCGACTGGGCGCTGGCCATCGCAGGGTTCGGTCAGATCCTGCGCGGCTCCGACCAGATCGGCGAGTGGAGCATGGGTGACGCCATCGCGCTGGCACAAAGCGCGAAGGGCGAGGATCCCTACGGCTATCGCCAGGAGGCGATCACCCTGATGCGGCTGACCGAGAGCCTGCAAAAGTGAGACAGGCGCCCCGGGCTTGCCCCGGGGCCTCTGCCTGCCGCAAGGCAATGGCCATGCGGGGGATCACCTTTTGACCTTACCGTCACAGAACCGTCACGCCCCTGTTACCTCGCTCGGTCACTTCCCCCGATACCGATCAACAGGGGGACCCCATGCCTATCCGTACCCTTTGCCTGACGAGCGCGCTGGCCCTTGCCGCCTCCGCCGCCACGGCAGACATGAATTTCAACCGCATCGCCGCGTTCGCGACCTACCGGAACATGGCCGATGGCGAAGACACCGCCCGCGAAACCTCGGCCGAGATCATCGCCGCCACAGCAGATGGCATGACGCTGGTCTACACCGACAGCCCATTGGGCGTTCTGGGGCGCATCGACATCACCGACCCCGCCAATCCGGCGCCGTTGGGCAATGTCGCACTGGACGGTGAACCCACTGCCGTGGGCATCGTGGGCGACACCGCCTTTGTCGGCGTGAACACCTCGGCCAGCTTCACCGATCCCTCGGGCCACCTGGCGATCTTCGACGTCATGTCCGGCGACATCACCGCCACCTGTGACCTTGGCGGCCAGCCGGATTCGGTTGCCCTGTCCAAGGACGGCACCCGCATCTCCATCGCCATCGAGAATGAGCGGGACGAAGACCTTGGCGATGGCCGTGTCGGTCAACTGCCCGCCGGGTTCCTTGTCATCGGCGAGATCAAGGAAGGCGCGCTGGCCTGTGACGACCTGATCAAGGTCGAGATGGCCGGCCTTGCCGACATCGCCCCCGAGGACCCCGAGCCGGAATTTGTCGACATCAATGCGCTGGGCGAAACCGTCGTCACGATGCAGGAAAACAACCACCTCGTGGTTGTCGGCGCGGATGGGTCGATCCTCAGCCACTTCTCCGCCGGAGCCGTCGACCTCGACAGGATCGACACGACGGACGAACGCGGCTCGCTCGACTTCGACAAATCGCAGAAGGGCCGCAAGCGCGAACCCGATGCTGTCAAATGGATCGACGACACGCATTTCGCCATCGCCAATGAGGGTGACATGGACGGCGGGTCGCGCGGCTGGACCATCTTTTCCAAGACCGGTGAAGTGGTTTACGAATCCGGCGCCTCGTTCGAACATGCGCTGATCCAGATCGGCCACTACCCGGACAAACGCTCTGACGCCAAGGGCGTCGAGCCCGAGTCGATCGAAACCGCCATCTTTGACGGCACGCCGATGGTCTTTGTCGGGTCAGAGCGCGGCTCTGCCGTGGGCGTTTATGACGTGACTGATCCGGCCGCCCCGGTGCTGAAGCAGATCCTGCCCTCCGGCATCGGGCCAGAGGGCTATGTCGCCATCCCGTCACGTAACCTGCTGGTCTCGGCCAATGAGACCGACCTGATCGAGGACGGCGGCGCGCGCGCGCATGTCATGCTGTTTGAGTATCAGGAGGCCGCCGCGATGTACCCGACGCTGACCTCTGAAGGCGCAGACCGCCTGATCGGCTGGGGCGCGATTTCCGGCATGGTTGCCGACAAGGACGGCATCGTCTGGGCCGTGAACGACAGCTTTTTCGGATTTCAACCGACGATCTTCAAGATCGACACGACGCAGACCCCGGCCCGGATCATCGACGCCATCGTGATCCACCGCGCCAACGGCGACCCGGCGCAAAAGCTGGACCTCGAAGGCATCACCCTTGACGGCAATGGCGGCTTTTACGTCGCCTCCGAAGGCCGGACAGAACGCGGCATCCCGCACGCGATCTACCACGTCACCCAGGATGGTCTGATCAAGACCAACTCGGCCGAGATCATGATCCCCGCCGAACTGAGTGCCGTTGAAAAGCGGTTCGGTTTCGAGGGGATCACCAAGGTTGGCGACACCCTCTGGATGGCCGTCCAGCGTGAGTGGAAAGACGACCCCGAGAACCATGTCAAACTGGTCTCTTACAACATCGAGACCAAGGAATGGGGCGCGGTCCTTTACCCCAAGGCAGAGCCTGCCAAAGGCTGGGTCGGCCTGTCCGAGATTGTGGCGCATGGCGCCTATGTCTACGTGGTCGAGCGTGACAACCAGATCGGCGCCAACGCGGTGACGAAAAAGATCTACCGCATCCCCATGGCTGACATGAAACCCGCCGCGCTGGGCACCGACCTGCCCGTCGTGACCAGGGAGGAGGTGCGCGACCTGATCCCCGACCTGAAATCCTATGGCAGTTACGTAGTGGACAAGGTCGAGGGCCTGGCCATCTTCGAGGACGGCACTGTGTGGGTCTCCACCGACAATGACGGCGTCGATGACAGCTCGGGCGAGACCTTCTTCTGGACCATCGGCAAGATCGACTGATCCCGACCAGATCCGAGATTCAGCGTCCCGCGGGAAACTGCGGGGCGCTTGCCACTTGTGTAGGGCGGGTTTACCCCGCCGTCCCCGCCGCCGATGTCGTGTTTCCAGGACTGTCAAGCATTCCCGGCAGCATCTCGGCCAGCAGGTCCCAGACGATCCTGACCCTTGGGCTGGTCCGCAATTCGCGATGCGCCACAAGCCAGACCGGAAAGCTGAACCCGATCTCGGGCAGAACCCGGCGCACGCCCGGATCGGCATCGCCCAGCCCGCAGGGCACGGTGCCGATCCCCACACCCGCCCGCGCCATTTCCCAATGCACCAGGTGGGACGAGGCAAAGACCGGGAAATTCGACGGAGCAATCGGGATGTCGCGTTTCTGCAGGGCTTCGATAAAGCCGTCGTTGTCCTTGAAGCCGATGAAATGCGCGCGGGCGAGCTCCGCCACGCTGCTGACCGGCCCCAGGCGGTGCAGGTACTCCGGGGTGGCGTAAAAGGTGCCCTGATCCTCTCCAACCAGCTTGCCGATGAGGTCATTTTCTTCGGGGCGGGCGTTGCGGATGGCGATATCCGCCTCGCGGCGGCGCAGGTCACGAATCTCGTTCGAGGCGACAATCTCCAGTGTGATCCCCGGCGCGATATCGCGCAGGCGCAAGGCGACGCGCGGCATCAGCCAGCTTGAATAGATTTCCGAAGCGGTCACGGCGACATGACCAGAGGCAGCCTGCGTCTGGCCGGAAGCGGCAAGAGAGACCCCGGCCGCGGCCTCCCCCATGGCGCGGACATGCGACATGAGTTGCGTGCCGGCCTGCGTCAGGATCAGCCCGCGTCCGACACGTTCGAACAGGACCAGGCCAAGTTCCTCTTCCAGCGCGGTGACCTGTCGGCCAAGGGTGGGCTGGGTCATCCCCAGGGCGCGCGCGGCGGCCGACAGCGAGCCCTCCTCGGCGGTGACAAGGAAGGCCCGCGCGCGGTTCCAGTCAAAGGTGACAGAGCGCCAGTCCATGCAGGAATGCATGGACGATGGCGGCGAATTGTCAACGTAAAACGCAAGAAGGGCCCCGGTGAAGGGGCCCTTGTGAAAAGACGATGGGACGACGCTGGTGTCCCTGCGGGCCACATCGCCCCGCCCACCGTCCCTTGGACGTCGCCGGTGCTGGAACGCGGGCGAGGTGCTTAGTTGACGGTCTCGGCGTCGACGACGTCTTTTTCGATCGCGGCGGCGTCGGGTTTGGCAATCGCGATCCGGCGCGGTTTCAGCGCCTCTGGGATCTCGCGCTGCAGGTCAATGTGCAGCATGCCGTTTTCGTGCGTCGCACCGGTCACGCGCACATGGTCGGCCAGATGGAACCGGCGCTCGAATGCGCGGGTGGCGATGCCGCGATGCAGATAGGACTTGTTCGCGGTCTCGTCCGCCTTGCGGGCCGAGACGACAAGCGCCTGTTCCTTGACCTCGACCGACAGATCCGCGTCGGCAAAGCCGGCCACGGCGATCGAGATGCGGTAAGCATCATCTGCCGTTTTCTCGATGTTGTAGGGGGGGTAGCCCGGCTGCGCGGTGTCACTGGCAATGACACGGTCCATCAGATCGGCAATCTGGTCAAAGCCGACAGTGGCACGGTAGAGCGGGGCAAAATCGAAATGTCGCATGGAATCCTCCGTTGAGCGATACCTGTGGTTGCGGCGCCTTCCCGGTCGGGACAGGCGTCTGATTGTACCGGAACCCTGTCACAGGCGTCCCGGTGGCAATAAGTTGGGGAGCGTTTCGGGCCGTTTCAAGACCCTGGAGACAGGCTCAGGGCCGGACAAACCGCGCACCGGTGCCGGTGCGCTCGCCGACGCGGACGCGCCTGGCCCCTTCGCCCACTTTCACCCGCCGTGCGCCCTGCGTCACCACCGGTTGCGAACCCTCGCGCCGCAGCGCCTTGCGCAACCCGGCGACCTGCGCAGGCAGCACCATGCCATAGGCGCGGTCTGCGCCCGCCACATCCTTGCCAATCGACGAGATCACGGAAACGATGCGCAGACGCCCGTCGACCCGCGCAAAGACCGGCGAGCCAGAAGAGCCGAAGGTCACGTCGCAGTCAAAGGCCAGCACGCCATTTGCAAAGCGGTCCATGACGCCACAGCGCCGCTCTCGTGACAGCACCTCGGAGCGTCCTTCGCCATAGGAGACGACGCTGATCTCGCTGCCCTTGACCGGGCCGTCATGCACGGCGAAAGGGTCTGCCTCTGTCCCGTGAATGTCGCGGTCCAACTGCAACAGTGCCACGTCCGAGGCGATCATCTGGCCGTTCAACTGCAGCCCTGCCTGGGCGACATAGCCAGGCGACACCACCCAGCGGCGCACACCGCGCGCCGCGATTTCTGTGCCCCGGTGATAGCCGGCGCGGAACCGCAGCCGCTGGGCGGGGATCTCCCGTCCGTCCTCGTCATAGACGCAATGCGCTGCCGTGAGCACAA
Source organism: Paracoccaceae bacterium (assembly GCA_034670345.1). Classification (GTDB taxonomy): domain Bacteria; phylum Pseudomonadota; class Alphaproteobacteria; order Rhodobacterales; family Rhodobacteraceae; genus Antarctobacter. The sequence goes on from JAXMNQ010000007.1 coordinate 53,106, forward strand.
GGTCCCGAGCGATCAGGGTGCCGGTACAGAACCCGGTCCCGGTGTCGATCCGCCCCACGGCGGACCAGCCCAGCAATTCGCCCCTTCGGTCCATCACGTCGAAATTGGCCTGCGCCCAGACCGGTCCGGCCAGCATCAGAAAAAGAGCAATCAAGCGCATCATGGCCGCACAAACTTTGCACCGGTGTCGCGGCGGCTGCCCGCGCTCAACCGTTCCAGCCCGGCGCCGGGATTTTCCTTGGCGTTCAGCAACGTCAGCAACAGCGGCAAAGGTCCGTCCAGTTCGGCAGCCAGCGCCACGGGCGTCCCGTTTGCCTCGGCCTTGGACGAAACCACGGACACGATGCGCGGCAATCCCTGCGCGTCGAAACTGAACACCGGAGAGCCGGAGGCGCCAAAATCCACCGCGCAGGACAGCACCAGCATCCCGGCCTGTCGGGCCATGACCTCACACAACTCCTGCAAGGCAGGCGCTTCGGACCGGTCATGCGCGTAGGACACGACGCCCACCTCGTCGCCGCTGGCCGGGCCCGGATGGGTGGCAAAGGGGACAATCGTGGTGTTGCGGATCGGGTGCTGCAGCTCGATCACCGCAAGGTCATTCTGCACGCGGCGCGCATCAGCGGGACCGCTGTAGACAAAATCCGGATGCGGAACCGCCCGCCGCACCAGACGGTAGGCCGCCGCGCGTCCGTTGCGCCACCCGGCGAGGAACTGCATCTCTTCGGGTGCGACACGGTCGCCGCTTGCCGGATCGTAGAGGCAATGCGCGGCGGTCAGGACGATCCGTGGCGCGATCAGGGCCCCGGTGCAAAAGGCCTCACCCCGGATCTCGATCCGGCCAACCGCCTCCCAGCGGCGTCCGTCCTCGGAGGAATCGAGTGAAAACAGCCCCTCAGCACTCGCCGCCGCGCTGAACAGGCAAAAAAAGATCACAAGGTAATGACGCACAATACAATCCCATAGTTTTGCCACAAAATTGCATGGAATTCGGGCAAAAATACGGCGCGTGGGCAGAGACAGACTGTTCTGGTCAGGTCAACGATCGCGGTTTCGGTCCGCCGGTGGCCCAGTCGAGCAACTCGACCGTGTGCACCACCGGCACCTCCGTCCCGCCGCCGATCTGCATCATGCAGCCGATGTTTCCGGCGGCAATCACATCCGGCTTCTTCGCCTCCAGCGTTTGTACCTTGCGGGCCTTGAGCTGCTTGGAAATCTCGGGCTGCATCAGGTTGTAGGTGCCCGCGCTGCCGCAGCACAGGTGACTGTCGGCGGGTTCCACCACCTCGAAACCGGCCCGTTTCAGCAGCGTCTTGGGCGCATGTTTGACCTTTTGACCGTGCTGCAGCGAACAGGCGGCGTGATAGGCCACGCGCAACCCCTTGGCGGCGCCTTCGGGGATCTCCAGCTTGGACAGTAACTCGCTGATGTCCATGGCGATGCCCGCCACCCGCGCCGCATCCCCGGCCAGGGGGTCCTGGGCGAACATATGGCCGTAATCCTTGACCGTGGTGCCACATCCACTGGTGTTGATGACAATCGCATCCAGCCCGTCACCATTCATCTCAGCGGTCCAGGCGCGCACGTTCTTCGCCGCCGTGGCGTGGCTTTCACCGGTCTTGCCCATGTGATGGGTCAGCGCCCCGCAACAGCCGGCGCCCTTCGCCACCACCACCTCGCAGCCCAGCCGCGTCAGCAGGCGGATGGTGGCGTCGTTGATATCGGTGTTCAGCGCCTTCTGCGCGCAGCCGGTCATCAGCGCCACGCGCATCCTCTTCTCGGTCTTGGGGGCAAAGCTCTGCGGGTCGTCGTTGCGGCTGACCGGCGGGATGGTCTTGGGCGCCATCTCCAGCATGGCGCGCAGCCGGGGGTCCGGCATCCATTTGGCAAAGGGTTTGCCGAGTTTCGCGCCCAGCAGCGCCACCCGGAACCGCGTGGGATAGGGCAGGATCCGCGCCAGCATCCAGCGCAGCGCCCGGTCATGCCAGGGGCGATCATAGTGTTTTTCGATATACTCCCGCGCGTGATCGACCAGATGCATGTAATGCACACCCGACGGGCAGGTGGTCATGCAGGCAAGGCAGGACAGGCAGCGGTCGATATGCTTGACCGTCTTTTCATCCGGCACACGCTCATTTTCCAGCATGTCCTTGATCAGGTAGATGCGACCGCGCGGGCTGTCCAACTCGTCGCCCAGCACCTGGTAGGTGGGGCAGGTCGCCGTGCAGAACCCGCAATGCACGCAGGAGCGCAGGATCTGGTTCGCCCGCGCGGTGCCGGGGTCTTTCAACTGGTCTTCGGTAAATGTCGTCTGCATCTCACACCATCATTTGCGCGGTGGCAAAACCGAACCACGGCAGGGTCGCCGCCAAGAGCGCCACAATCGCGGTCCAGCGCCGAACCTGCGGGCCCGGCATCCTGCGGCGCACGGCCTGCGCGACCATTCCAACGGCCAGGATCCAGCCCAGCCAGAACGACACCAGCGATCCCAGCGGCGCCCGTTCCTGCAACCCGACCGCCAGGCCCGCCGCCCCGATCACCGACAGCGACAGGGTGATCAGCGTGCCGATCCGGGCAGGCAACCGCAGGAGCAAGAGCACCAGCAGCGGCCCCGCCACGAAGGTGACGCCAAATGCCAGGAGTTCCGCCCGCAACATCAGGACATGATCCCGGGGTTCAGCAGGCCCTTGGGATCGAACCGCGCCCGGATGCCCCGTGTCAGGCTGGCAATGGCCGGCGGTTCCGGCTGGAACACGGGCAAGGCTGTCCGGGTCTCCTCGGAGGCACGGACCAGCGTCGCGTGCCCGTCCAACCCCTTCGGGCGCAGGTCGGTTCCCGCCGCCGTCTCGACCCAGATCAGCCCGCCGCCCCAGTCATACAGAACCCGCTGCACCGGATGGCTCTTGCGCAAGCCCGCCACCAGCGCGGGCGCGGCGCTTGGCCGGACGGAGAATTTCCAGACATCACCGCCGGTGCCCTGCATCATCTCCACATCCCGGACCCAGCGCCACAGCGCGGCAACCCGCTCGGCATCGGTCTCCACGCGCAATTCGCGTCCGGCAAACATCTCCTGCAGACGTCCGGTGCGATAGCTGACCGACCCTGCAAACCCCTCCAGCCGCAACAGCGTCAGCGGGCGTTCATTGCCGGTTCCCGGCGCGTGCGCCGCGCCCGTCACCTCGAAAGGAGAGGTCAGCGCCGCACTCATCACCTCCAGCGCCTCCGCCTCGGACAGCCCGTCAACCAGCAGGCAGGCGGCCGTTTCCGGGCGCGGCAGCACTTTCAGGCTGACCTCGGTCAACACCCCCAGGGTGCCCCAAGATCCGGTCATCAGCTTGACCAGATCATAGCCTGTGACGTTCTTCATCACCCGCCCGCCATTCTTCACCACCTGCCCGGTGCCATCGACAAAACGCACCCCCAGCATGAAATCCCGGCACGCCCCGGCCTGCACCCGGCGCGGCCCGCTGACGTTGCCCGCCACCACGCCGCCAATCGTCGGCGCGCCGCTGGTGCCCAGCAATCCGCGGTGGTCCATCGGCTCGAACGCCAGCCGTTGCCCTTCCGCCGCAAGCGTCGCTTCGATCTCGGCCAACGGCGTTCCGGCCCTGGCCACCAATGTCAGAGCACCGGGCTCGTACAGGGAAATCCCCGACAACCCACCGGTTTCCAGCACCTGCGACGCCGTCGTCACTCCGACAGCCCGCGTCCCGCTGCCGCGGATATGAAACGGATCGCTCGTGCCGGAAATCGCCTCGGCCAACTCTGCTTCGCTCTCAGGTCTCATCACACCGCCATAGTCTTCTTTGGTTTTACAAATACCCTCGGGGGAGTCGACCGGAGGAAGACGGGGGCAGAGCCCCCATCACTCTGCCGCCACCGGCACCACCCGGCGCCCTTCGGAGGATGCCAGCGGGAACACCTTTGCCGGGTTCAGCAGCCACGCCGGGTCGAAAACGTCCTTGACCGCCATCTGCGCCTCCAGGTCGACCGGATCATACTGATCCACCATCAGATCCCGCTTCTCGATCCCGACGCCATGTTCGCCGGTCAGGCAGCCGCCCACCTCGACACAGAGCTTCAGGATCTCCGCGCCGAATTGCTCACACAGTTCCAGATCGCCGGGCTTGTTGGCGTCGAACAGGATCAGCGGGTGCATGTTGCCATCGCCCGCGTGGAACACATTGGCCACGTCCAGCCCGTACTCCTTCGACATTTCGCCGATACGCTTCAGGACGTAGGGCAGTTCATTCACCGGGATCGTCCCGTCGAGGCACATGTAGTCGTTGATGTTGCCCATTGCGCCAAAGGCGGATTTGCGGCCCAGCCAGATGCGCCCGGCCTCATCGGCGTCTTTCGCCTCGCGCAGTTCCATCGGATTGTGCCGCCGGGCGATCTGCAGGATCAGGCCCAGTTGCTCGTCGATCTCGGCGGGGCTGCCCTCGACTTCGACGATCAGCAGTGCCTCGCAATCCGGATAGCCCGCCTGCGCAAATGCCTCGGTCGCGCGGATGCAGGGGCGGTCCATGAACTCGATCGCCACCGGCAGCACGCCGGCCTTGATGATGTCGGACACGCAGGCCCCGGCCACCTCGTTGGAATCGAACCCCATCAGCACGGGGCGCGCGCCCTCGGGCTTGCGCAGGATGCGCAGGGTCGCCTCTGTCACCACGCCCAACTGCCCCTCGGAGCCGCAGATCAGCCCCAAGAGGTCCAGCCCGCCCGCGTCCAGATGCGCGCCGCCGATTTGGACCACCGTGCCATCCATCTGCACCATGGTCACACCCAGAAGATTGTTCGTCGTCACGCCGTATTTCAGGCAATGCGCCCCGCCCGAATTCATCGCGATATTGCCGGCGATCGCACAGGCCAGCTGCGAGGACGGGTCGGGCGCGTAAAAGAAATCGTCTTCTTCCACGGCGCCGGTCACGCTCAGGTTCGTGCGTCCGGTCTGCACCCGGATGAACCGGTCGTTGTAGTCGACCTCCAGCACCTCGTTCATCCGCGCCACACCGAGGATCACCGAATCCGCCGTCGGCAGCGCGCCCCCGGCCAGAGATGTCCCCGACCCGCGCGGCACCACCGGCACGCCCTCTTCAAAGCAGACCTTGAGCACGGCAGCGACTTCCTCGGTCGAGGCGGGCAGCACCGCGGCCAATGGCGGACAGCGATAGGCGGTCAGCGCGTCGCATTCATAGGCGCGTGTCTCGGCCTCGTCGTCGATCACGGCACCTTCGGGCAACACGCTGCGCAGCCGCGCCACGATACTGGCCTTGCGGGCGATGATGGCGGGATTCGGTTCCGGCATCTGCATGGTCTCAACTCCTCTCGCAGCGCGCGCTTGCGCACATTCGGGGCGAATTGGTAAAGTTATATAACCAAAAACGGCACCGAGGCCAATCCCTATCCCGCTGCGTCGGTGCGGCATCTTGCACTTTCCCGCCCTGCCGGGTCAGGTGCCCGGAAACGCGGCAGGAGAGCGCATGGCCTGGGTCAAGATCATACACATTCTTTGCGTCATGGGGTGGATGACCTCGATTTTTGCGGTGCCCCGCGCGATCATCTACTGGAAGCGTGAACACGCGCGGCTGGGTGAAAACGGCCCGCTGGGGGATCTGACCTTTCGATTGTACCGATTCTCCTTCGGTCTGGGTATCATCGCCATCGTGACCGGGCTCTGGCTGGCATGGGACTGGGGCTTTCCGATCTGGACCCATGTGAAACTGACGCTGGTGGCGCTGCTGGCCGGGCATTACCTCTGGACCGGGCGGTTGGTGCGCCGGGCACAGCGCGGACAATTCGACGAAAGCGACAAGTACTTGCGCATCTTCAATGAGGTCAGCGTGATCGGTGCCATTGCGATCCTCTGGGTCGTCGTGGTCAAACCCTTCTGATGGCTCCTTCTCATGGCCCAAAACTGATGGACCCGAACTGATGGACCCGAACTGATGGACCCGAACTGATGGACCCGAACTGATGGCCCAAAACTGATGGACTGGGTGACGATCCGCGCCAGCTTTGCCCTCTGGGACGCGCTTGCCGTCGGCTTTCTGGTGCTGTCCTGGGCGGCCTGCACCTGGATCATCGAAAACCCGCCCAAGGGCCGCCCTTCCACCTCGACCCTGATGGCCGACTACCGCCGCGAATGGATGAAGGTCTTTGTCGCCCGCAACCCGCGCATCTTCGATTCGCAGATTGTCGGCAGCCTGCGGCAGGGCACGGCGTTTTTCGCCTCGGCCAGCATGATTGCCATCGGTGGCGGCTTTGCGCTGCTGGGCAACGCCGATCGGCTGCGCGGTCTGGCGCAGGATCTGGTCACCACCGCCGATCCGGTGGTGGTTTTCGAGGTCAAGCTGCTGCTCATGCTGCTGTTCGCCACCAACGCTTTTCTGAAATTCGTCTGGTCGCATCGGCTGTTCGGCTATGCCTCGGTGTTGATGGCGGCGGTGCCGAATGACCCGAACGATCCGGCGGCGCTGCCCCGCGCCCGCAAGGCGGGCGAGATCAACGTCACCGGCGGGCGCAGTTACAACCGCGGTCTGCGGTCGGTCTATTTCGGGATCTGCGCGGCGGCATGGCTGGTGGGGGCCTTCGCGCTGATGGCGGCGACCGTGGTGACACTTGCGGTGATCCTGCGGCGCGAATTCGCCTCACAGTCGCGCGCCGTTCTGATGGTGCCGGATGACGGCCCGTCCTGAGAGTGCCGCCGCCCCGTCCCGGGCCTGACCCGGGACCCCCTGCCGCGCCGCCCTTCGTGATCCCATCTGCCCGCAACAGGTGCTAGGGTTCCCGCATGCGATACCTTGTCCCCGCCCTGTTTCTTGCCGCGCCCGCCTTTGCCGAACCGCCGGTTGTCGAAAACGTCACCGCACAGGCCTCCGGTGACAGCTGGCGGTTTTCCGTCACCCTCCGCCACCCGGACTCGGGGTGGGATCACTACGCCGATGGCTGGCGGGTGGAACTGCCCGACGGGACGGTGCTGGCAACGCGGGAACTGTTGCATCCGCATGAGACCGAACAGCCCTTCACCCGGTCGCAATCCGGTATCCCCATCCCCGCTGGAACAGGGCAGGTGAAGATCCGCGCCAAGTGCTCGGTGGATGGCTGGACAGAGGAAACCACAACGTTCGAACTGCCGTAGAGCGGGGTTCACCCCGCCGCACCGATGCCGGCCAGCAGGTTGAAAGGATGGCCTCAGCTCCGCCCCTCACGCAGCCAGGCCCCCACGATCAGGCCCGAGGCCAGCAACAGCACCAGCCATTCCGGCGCCAGCGGAGTCTGCCGCACGTCCAGCGTTTCATAAGCCTCGCGCGGGGTCAGCCCGATCCAGCCGCGCCCCGCCGCAGGCCGCCCGGCGCGCACGTTGCGGATGGTTGGCAAACCCTCTTCGATCCGCATCACGCCGCCGCGCAACTGGTCGATGGCGGGTGTCAGGGCCGCCGCGCTGGCGATGGTCTGTTCGAATTCGCGCGGCGAAGACGGGCCAAGACCCACCACCGAATTCAGCGCGTTTTCCTCCAGCCGGTACAGGCCGATCTGGGGACCGTCATAGACCGCCTCATAGCGTCCCGGGCTCACCTCTTCCAAAGGCACGTCCACTTCATCGCCCTCGGGCGTGGTCACGGTCACGGACCCCACAAATTCGTTCAGCGACCGCCGGATGATCCGCATGGACTGACCCGCAGGTTCGGCCCAGAGCGCCTCTTCCTCAAGCTCGGGTTCCTTCATCATCCAGTGCGCCAGCCGCCGCAACAGTTCCAGCTGCGGCCCGCCGCCCTCATAGCCCCGGCTCCACAGCCAGGCGTGATCCGAGGCCAGTAGCGCCACGCGCCCCTCGCCGACCCGGTCCAGCACCAGAAGCGGGCGCTCGTCCACGCCGGACATGACGACGTCGCCCTGAATGGGATCGACCTCGATCTGGCGCAGCCAGCGGCCCCAGGTGTCAGCGCCCTGCAGGCCACTTGTCACCGGATGGCGCTGGCCCAGATCGGTCACGACCGGACGGAACTCGCGATCCACCACCCGCGCGGTCGGCTCTGCCGGCATGATGTCCGCGAGGGGGGAACGATAGATCGAATCCGCAGAGGCAAAATCCGGTCCCGCCGCCACCAGCACCGCGCCGCCCTGTTCGACATAGTTGCGCACGTTGTCGAGGTAGATCGCAGGCAGGATGCCGCGCCGCTTGTAGCGATCAAAGATGATCAGGTCGAAATCGTTGATCTTGTCGAGGAACAGCTCTCGCGTCGGAAAGGCGATCAGCGACAGTTCATTGACCGGCACCCCGTCCTGTTTTTCCGGCGGGCGCAGGATCGTGAAATGCACCAGATCGACGCTGGAGTCCGATTTCAGCAGGTTGCGCCAGGTCCGCCCGCCGGCGTGCGGCTCACCCGACACCAACAGCACCCGCAGCCGGTCGCGCACGCCGTTGATCTGGATCAGCGCCTTGTTGTTGCGGTCGGTCAGTTCGCCGTCCGCCTCGGGCACGGTGAATTCGATCACGTTCAGCCCACCGTGCGTCAGGGTGATCGGCAGGCTCAGGTCGACGCCGATTTCCACCTGGTAGCGCTGCGGCTCTTCGCCGTCGATCGACATCAGGATATCGGTAAAGGCATCGCCCGGCGCCGCCCCGTCATCCTGAATGCGCAGGGTCAGTTCGACCTCTTCGCCAAGGATCGCAAAGGCGGGCGCATTGCGCACGATCAGGCGCCGGTCCCAGTCAGCCTCCTTGCCGGTCAGCATCAGGTGCATGGGGGCGGGCAGGTCCGGAAGGCGTTCAAGGTCATGCAGACGCCCGTCCGACAGCAGCACCACCCCGGCGATGCGGCCGCGCGGTTCCTCGGCCAGCGCATTGGCCAGCGCGGTCATCATCAGCGTGCCTGTATCGCCCTCGCCATCGGGCACCGGGACGCGCCGCACCTCTGTGTTGGGACGGTCCAGAAGCCGGGCCTCCAGCGTGCCGGCGGCGTCTTCGGTGATCTCGGCCCGGTCGGCCAGCTTCTGCGAGGCGGTTTCATCCACCAGCATCAGCACGATGTCGGCCAGCGGCGCGCGGTCCTCGATCTGCCACGACGGCTGTGCAAGGGCCCCCACCAGAACTACACCGGCCAGGAAGCGAAGGGCCCAGCCCGACAGGCCGCGCCACAACGCAAGGCCCGTGCCGAGAAACGCCAGCACCGCCAGCACCGCGATCACGGGCCAGGGCAGCAGCGGGTCGAATACAATCTGTCCGTTCATTTCTGCTCTCGCTTGTTTGCGCGGTTCATTGGCCCAGACGATCCAGCAGCGCCGGAACGTGGACCTGGTCGGACTTGTAGTTGCCGGTCAGCACATGCATCACGAGGTTGACCCCGAAACGGTAGGAAATCTCACGCTGACGTTCGCCGGTAAAGCCGCTGCCAATCTGCACCATCGGATTGCCGCGATCGTCCATCGCCCAGGCGGCGGCCCAGTCATTGCCGCCGATCACCACCGGCGTCACGTTGTCGTTGAGGTCGCGGAACGGCATCCCCTCGATCAGCTCGGCGTCCGGCGGCGCGGCCTCGACCCAGACTTCGCGCCCGGCGAAGCGGCCGGGGAAATCCTGCAACAGGTAGAAGGTGCGGGTCAGGACGTGGTCGTTCGGAACCGGCTCCAGTGGCGGAATGTCCAGGGCAGCGGCCAGTTGCTGCAGTTTGCGGCCCTCGGGCGTGGCGGCGCCGAACCCGGCAATATCCGCGTCACGGGTGTCAAAGACGATCATGCCTCCGGTGCGCAGGTAGGTGTTCAGCTTGGCATAGGCCTCTTTCGAGGGGATCGGCTGATCGGTGGTGACCGGCCAGTAGAGCATCGGGTAAAAGGCCAGTTCATCGGCCTCCAGATCGACGCCCACGGGCTGCGACGGCTCCACCGAGGTGCGGAAATACAGCGTCTCCGACAGGCCACGCAGTCCGGCATGGGCCAGGTCGTCCACGGTCTGGTTGCCGGTCAGGACATGCGCCAGAACAACTTCGGTATCGGGCAGGACTTCGGCGCTTGTGCTGCCGCCAAAGGGGCTGTCGCCGGTGTTCTGCGCCATGCCGTCCTGCGGGAACAGGACCAGCGCGGCCAGAACGACAGAGGCCGACACCGCACCGCGCAAGCGCCCGGACAGGGCCAGGGAGGCGATCACGTCGGCCAGCAGCAAGCTGATGGCCAGCGCCAGCAGCCACCCGGCCAGCGGTTTTTCCTGCGGCAGGGTGATGCCCTCGACGGTGATCCGCTCCGGCCATTCCATCGGGGCCAGAACCGTATCCGCGGTCACAACGTTGCGCGCAAGGCTGCGGTCTTCGCCCTGATACAGGCCGGGGCGCAGGTTGGTGCCGAGCGGCGCCTGGATCAGGTCGGGGCCGTCGACACCGGGCAGCGTTCCCGCCTCACGCGGACGGCCAAAGGCGTCCAGCACGCGGACCGGCTGCCAGACGGTGCCTTCCATGTCCTCGATCTCGGGCTGGGTGGTGGCAGAGGAGACGGCCAATCGTTCCAGCATCTGCACGAAGAGGCCCGACAGCGGCAGTGTCGACCATTCGGCATTGGCGGTGACGTGGAACAGCACGACCTGACCCTGACCCACGGCTTTGCGTGTGACCAGCGGCGTGCCATCCGAAAGCTGCGCAACCACGCGGCTGGCCAGAGTCGGGTCGGGCTGCGCCATGACCTGGCTGTTGACGGTAACGTCCGACGGCACCGCCAGCCCGAAGAACGGGCTTTCGGCGGCAAAGGGGGCCAGCGCCTTGGGCTCGCCCCAGCTCATCGCGCCGCCCACCGTGCGGCCCCCGGCGCGCAGGCGCACCGGCATCAGGGGGTCCTCGGCATCGCGGCTGATGTCAGAGGCCGCCAGACGCGGCCCGGCAAAGCGCAGCAGCATCCCGCCCTTGTCCAGCCACTCCAGCACCGCCTCTTCCTCGGCCGGGGACAGCGTTGCCACATCGGCAAGGATGATGACGTCCGGATTGGCGGGGATGATGTCCAGCAAGGCGCCATCCAGAAGATCGGCGGTCGGAACCAGCGCCTTTTGCAGGTAATGCAGCGGCGAGAGCAGCTCCAGCCCCTCACGATCCGTGCTGCCCGCGATCAGGGCGACCTCCCGGCGGCGCAGGCTGTCATCGGGCAGGGTCACGGCCCCGGCGCTGCGGGTGCCTTCGATCTCGAACCGCTCGATGCGGGCGCGCAATTCGGCGGGCAGGGCGATTTCAACGGTCGCCTCCAGGGCATCCGCCTCAAAGGTGACCGGGTTGCGGAACAGCACCGCAGGGTTGCCCGCCGGGTCGCGGCCATGACCGGCCAGCGTGACCTCGGTTTCGGGGCCTTCGCGCAGGCGGTGTACGGTCAGCAGCAGGTTGCCTTCGGACACCTGCGCCGGTTTCAGCGCATAGAGCGTGCGGGGGGCCTCGAACACCGTGACCTCGCCGCGCGTTTCCAGTGCGGTCAGCAGGTCGGCGCGGCTCTCGCGGGCCAGCGCGTCGGACATCCAGTAGGTGTCGAACCGGCCTTCGGGCAGCAATTCGAGGGCGCGGGCCATGTTCTCTTCGCCCGGCTGCCAGGGTTCCGGCAGGATACCGGACAGGCGTGAACGCAGCACATCGGCGCTGAGGAACTGCACCTCTTGCGGGTCGGTCAGGCGCTGGATCGCCACGGGGCGGCCATCGCGCCCGGCCTCGGACAACAGACCGTCCAGCGCGTTCATCCGCCCGCGCCAGTCCGCTGCAGACGCCCAGCTGGCATCCATCATCACCAGCAGCGGACCGTTGCCCGCCGCCTCATTGTCATCCTCGGGGTTCAGCACGGGGCCAGCCAGCCCGATGATCACCGCCGCCACGGCCAGCATCCGGATCAGTAACAGCCACCATGGCGTGCGGTCGGTGACCTGCTCTTCATCCTTGAGACCCAGCAGCAGCACCACACCCGGAAACATCCGTCGGATCGGCGCGGGCGGCACCGCCCGCAATATGATCCAGAGGATCGGCAGGGCGAGCAGCCCCAGCAAAAGCCAGGGCGTGGTGAAACCGAGCAGGCCGAAAAGGGTCATCCGTGGCTCCCGTCCAGAGCGCGATAAACCCAGAGAAGGGCCGATTGCGCGGTCTGGTCCGTGTGATGTGTGAAATATTGCCAGCCCGTCAGGCGGCAGATCGCGTCCAGCCGCGCCTTGCGCTCGGCCAATCGCTGCAAATAGGTCTCGCGCAGATCGCCCGCCTTGAGCGTCTCATGGCGCATTGTCTTGTTCACGCTTTCGAAAATCGTCCGGCCGTCAAACGGAAAGGCCTCTTCGGTGGGGTCCAGAACCTGCAAAAGAACGCCGCGCACGCCGCGATCCGCCGCCTTGGTCAGCGCGGCCTCGATCGGGCCGATATTGCCAAGGAAATCAGACACGAACAGGGCCTTGGCGTTGGGCAACATGCCGCGCGCCTCGGGTTCGGCGTAGTCGTCCTCGCCCTCCTCGGCAAACATCTCGGCCAGCCGCAGCGACTGCAGGTCGCCGCGCCGGGGCGGCAGGCGCCAGCCGGTCAGGCCGACACGTTCCCCGCCCCGGATCAGCAGGATCGAGGCGGCCAGCGCGACAAGGCGCGCCCGGTCGGCCTTGGTCGGCAGGTTCTTGTGGCTGGAAAACCGCATCGAAGCGCCGGGATCGACCCAGATCTGCACGCTTTGGGCAATCTGCCATTCGCGCTCACGCACGAACTGATCGTCCCCGCGGGCCGAACGCCGCCAGTCGATCTGGCGATAGCTGTCCCCGGCCTGCATCGGGCGGTACTGCCAGAAGTTGTCGCCCAGACCGGACCGCCGTCGCCCGTGTTCGCCCAGAAGGACGGTGCCTGCCAGATGTTCGGCGCGGGCGAACAGCGCGGGAAAGCGGCCGGCCTCTTCCTGAGCGCGGGTGCGCAGATGGGCGACGGTGGCTGTCACGCTGCGGCCTCGGTACGGCGCAGCCCTTCGGCGACTTCGTCGATCAGCATGCCCATGTCCTCACCGCGTGCGCGGGCCGAGAAGGTCAGCGCCATCCGGTGCACCAGAACCGGCTTGGCCATGTCCAGCACATCCTCGGGCGAGGGGGCAAGACGCCCCTGCAACAGCGCGCGGGCGCGCACGGTCAACATCAGGGCCTGTGCGGCACGCGGGCCGGGGCCCCATGCAACGATGTCCTTCACCCGTTCGGGCGAAGAGGGATCGGAGGGACGGAAGGCGCGCACAAGGTCGAGAATCATCTCGACCACCGCATCGCCCACCGGCATCCGCCGCAGCAGGTGTTGCGCGGCGATCAGTTCCGGCCCGGTGAACACGCCATGCGCCTCGGCCTCCTCGGTGCCGGTGGTGGCCAGCAGGATGTCCTTTTCGGTGTTCCTGTTGGGATAGGGGACGTCGATCTGCACAAGGAACCGGTCAAGCTGCGCTTCGGGCAGCGGATAGGTGCCTTCCTGTTCGATCGGGTTCTGGGTGGCCAGTACGTGGAACGGCGCGTCCAGCGTGCGGGTCTGGCCCGCCACGGTCACCTGCTTTTCCTGCATCGCCTGCAGCAGCGCCGACTGCGTCCGGGGCGAGGCGCGGTTGATCTCATCGGCCATCAGAAGCTGGCAAAAGATCGGGCCGGGGATGAACTTGAAGGTCCGGGTGCCATCCGCCCCGGTTTCCAGCACCTCCGAGCCAAGGATGTCGGCGGGCATCAGGTCCGGCGTGAACTGGACCCGGTTGCCATTCAGACCCATCACCGTCGACAGCGTTTCCACCAGTCGCGTCTTGCCAAGGCCGGGCAGACCGATCAGCAGCGCGTGGCCGCCGCACAGAAGGGCGGAAAGGGTCAGGTCGACGACGCGTTCCTGCCCGATGAATCGGGCGGTGATCGACCGCTTGGCCTCGGCCAGCTTGTCTTCCAGCGCCTCGATCTCGGCGACCAGATCCTCGGTCGCTGCCGCTTGATCGGACATGTCATGACTCCACTTTGTGCTATGTCTTTGTGTAACTATGTATCTACTGCGCAGCGAATGGCAAAAACTATGAGCGGACAAAATCTCGTGACCCCGTCGGCGGACGGCATCGCAGCCTCGGTCAAAGCGGCGAAAAAGGGCAGGGGCCTGCCGCCAGTTCACAAGTGGAATCCACCCTTTTGTGGTGATCTGGACATGCGGATCGCGCGGGACGGCACCTGGTTCTACCTTGGCACGCCGATTGGGCGATTTGAAATGGTGCGGCTGTTTTCCTCGATCATCAGGAAAGACGGGGATGACTATTTTCTGGTCACTCCGGTCGAGAAAGTGGGGATCACCGTCGATGACGCGCCTTTTGTCGCGGTCGATTTCACCGCCGAAGGCGCGGGTGAGTCGCAGAATCTGAGGTTTGAGACCCATGTGGGCGATTTTGCGGAGGCCGGACCAGAGCATCCGATCCGCGTCGTGCGGGACCCTGAAACGGGCGAGCCGTCGCCCTATATCCTGGTCCGCGCCAACCTTGAGGCGCTGATCGACCGCAAGAGTTTTTACCGGCTGGTCGATCGCGGCGCGCATCATGACGGCTGGTTCGGGGTCTGGTCGGGCGGGCAGTTCTTTTCGATCATCCCGTCCGAAGAGCTGCCTTGACGCGGCCTGTGCGGCGACGGGCCGGTCGTGCGGAGGGCCTGTTGTTCAGGCCCCTTTTCTGGCATGCCGAGTTAACGCAGAGACAACGGAGAGCAGGGACATGAAACGAGTCAAGGATATGGTGGCCGAGGCCAATACGCAGGTCGCCCATGCGCCGGCGGCCGAGATGACCGCGCTGCACGGTGCCGACGACGTCACCTTTGTCGATCTGCGCGACCCGCGTGAACTGGATCGCGACGGGATGATCCCCGGCGCCTTTCACTGTCCGCGCGGCATGCTGGAATTCTGGATCGACCCGCAAAGCCCCTACGCCAAGCCGCAGTTCCAGTCCGGCGGGCGCTTTGTCTTCTATTGCGCGTCCGGCTGGCGCTCTGCCCTTTCTGCGCGGGTCGCGCATGAGATGGGGCTCGAGAATGTCTCGCACATCGACGACGGGTTCTCGGGCTGGAAGGCCGCCGGCGGGCCGGTGGCCGAGCGACCCGAACGCTGAGGCGTCAGTCGCCCAGCTTGGCGTGCACCTCGTCCAGGTCGATCTCGCCGATGGGCATCTTGTTGCCGGGATTGTCGAAGTCGTATTTGAACAGGTCGAAATCGCGCCCGTAGATTTCCTTGACCAGATGCATCGACAGATCGTCGAAGTAATCCTCGACCGGGTGCAGGCGTTTCGGGCCGTGGCCCTCGGATTCGTTGAAGCGGGGGATCGCAGCCAGATCCACGGAATGTGGGGTGTTGATGCTGTTCAACACCTGCTGCATCCCGTCGTTGAATTTTTCCGTCCAGAAGATGCCGTCATAGCGCCCGCCGTTCACGATGAAGGTGCTGACATGGCCCGACATGGCCGACCAGTGAATGTCCGGCTCCATCGGGCGCCGCCAGCGGATGGTGTCCCGCGCAAACAGCAGGAAGCGGCGGAAACTGCGGACCTGGTCGAATTCGAATCCGGTTTCCGGCTCACCCACCTCGATCCCGTATTTCTGCATCAACAGGGGGACGAGGTTGCCGCGATAGCGTTTGCCGTTGCGCTGGATGCCACAGATCTTGTCAAAGAAGCTGGAGAGCACGCGCGCATAGGGGTTGCGCACCAGTGTAAAGGCATAGGCCGAATGCGTTTTCACATTGGCACGGATGGCGGGTTGGCTGTCTTCCTGCGACCATTTGTGCAGGCCTTGCTTGGCATCGTGGATGTCCCCGTCAAAGAACTGTCCATGATCCGAGTAGTAGAGAATCTGCCCGATGGTCGAGCAGGCGCATTTTGGCACCACGCGATAGACCACGCTTTCGCTCTCGGTCATCCAGGTTCCCGGAAATCCCATTTTCTATGCCTCTTCGCCGTCCGCCCGGCATTCTGACCGTGCAGGGTAAAAATTTCCCACCGATGCAGGTTTATTCAACCGAATTTCATGACTATCAACATAAACAATCGGGCGATAATGGGGCGATTGGTTACCTGAATGGCGAAAATTGCCTTCATCCTGCTGTGTCACAAGGATCCTGACGCCATTGTCAAACAGGCGCAGAGCCTGACCGCCGTGGGTGACTACATCTCGATCCATTTCGACAAACGCTCCGGGACGAAGGCGTTTGAAAGGATCCGCACCGCGCTGAAGGACAATCCCAACGTCGTCTTTGCCCGCCGGATCAAATGCGGTTGGGGCGAGTGGAGCCTTGTGCGCGCCACGCTGAACGCGGTCGAGGCGGCGGTGGACGCCTTTCCGCGCGCCACGCATTTCTACATGGTGTCAGGCGACTGCATGGCGATCAAATCGGCGCAGTTCACCCATGCCTTTCTCGACCAGCGCGACTGTGATTATGTCGAAAGCTTTGACTACTTTCAGTCCGACTGGATCAAGACCGGGTGGAAGGGCGAGCGGCTGATCTATCGCCACTGGTTCAATGAACGCACCCGCAAACGCCTGTTCTACTGGATGTTCGAGGCGCAAAAGCGGCTGGGCCTGACACGGAAGATCCCCGAGGACATCGAGGTGATGATCGGCAGTCAGTGGTGGTGCCTGCGGCGGCGCACCATCGAATGGATCCTCGATTTCACCCGCAAGCGGCGCGATGTGGTGCGGTTCTTTTCCACCACCTGGATTCCGGATGAGACCTATTTCCAGACGCTGGTGCGGCACATGGTGCCGGGGCATGAGATCGAAAGCCGCACCCTGACCTTCCTGCTGTTCACCGACTACGGGATGCCGGTGAATTTCTACAACGATCACTATGAAATGCTGCTGAGCCAGGACTATCTCTTTGCCCGCAAGATCAGCCCCGGGGCCGACGAACTGCGCCGCAGACTGGGCGTGCTCTACGCCGCCGAGGGGGCGAAATTCCGGATTTCGAACGAGGGGCGCTCGCTGTTTCACTTCCTGACCGAGCGCGGGCGGAGCGGGCGCCGCTTTTCGCCACGATTCTGGGAAACCGAAAGCTCTCTGGGCCGCGAACGCGAATTGCTGATCGTGGTGTGCAAGAAATGGCACGTGGCCAAGCGGCTGGTCGAACGGATCGGCCAGATGACCAATATCCCGGTGATCGAATACCTGTTCAACGAGGAAAGCTGCCCCCTGCCCGACCTTGGCGGCATCCAGTCCACGATGGGCAAGCGCCACCGCCACCGGCGGGCCTTGATGCGGATGCTGTATGACTACTATGGCAGCGACCGGCTGGTGATCTGCATGGACCCGGGCAGCCTTGACCTGCTGGAGGATTTTGCGCGCGACCGGGCGATGACCCGGATGCTGGAACTGGAGTGTCATTTTTCGGACGAGTATCTGGTGGGCCACGCCACGCGATCCGGGCTGGCCGGGGAGAGCACCCCGCGCGATACCCTCTACCGGCTGCTGCCGACAGTGCGGAACGACCTGCTACATGAAAGCGACCGCATTCGCGACGCGAAGTTCGAGAATCTCGGCAGCTTGCGCGAGACCGATCCGCGCGAGGCGCATGTCCATGCGGTGGCGGAATTCCTTTCTGTTCCCGAGGCGCAGGCGCGCGAGATTGTGGCGCTGGACCACCTGTTTGCGGATTGATTGCTGCGGCTCGCTACCTTTTTCAAACAGTGTCTTTTGCGCCAAGAGCGGGTATGGCAGGGCAGGACCGGCGGGCGCATCGCCGGAGCGAACAGCGCAATCAAGAGGGGCGGCATGGCCTATACCTACAATCCCGAGAACATCTTTGCGAAGATCCTGAAAGGCGATATTCCGAACAAGACGGTGCTGGAAACCGAGCACACGCTGGCCTTTCGCGATATCTATCCGCAGGCCCCGCTGCATATCCTGGTGATCCCCAAGGGGTCTTACGTGAACTACGATCACTTTGCGCAGGCGGCGTCGGACGCAGAAATCCTCGATTTCACGCGCGTCGTGGGTGAGGTCTGCAAGCTGGAGGGGCTGGAGGCGGACGGGTTTCGCATGATCGCGAACGCCGGGGTCCATGGCGTTCAGGAAGTGCCGCACATGCATGTGCATATCCTTGCCGGACAGGTTCTGGGCCGGATGCTGGCCAAGGCGTGATCCGGATGCGCGCCTGCGGCACACAGGTTGTCTAACCCCGCGGCCTTTGGCTGCGGGGTTCGCGTTTGTGGCGGCGTGACGGTCCTGTTGGCGGGTGCCGCGTTTGGATCAGGCCGCGCTGCTGCTGGTCAGGGCAAGGAAAACGTCTTCGAGGTCGGGCTGTTCGGTGCGCAACTCGCGGATGCGGATGCCCGCCGATTGGACGGCGGCCAGAACCTCTTCGGCGCGGGTCTCGTTGGCGCGGTAGGTGAGGGCAAGACTGCCGTCGGCCCGTGTCTCTGTCTCGATGCCCTTGGCCCGGGGCGGGGCGGTGACCGGCGATTCCGGAACAATCACCATGGTGCGCGCATCCAGACGGCCCAGCAGGTTGGCGGTGCTGTCCTGAGTCACCAGTGCGCCGTGGTTGATGATGGCAATCTCGTCGCACATCTCTTCCGCTTCTTCGAGGTAGTGGGTGGTGAGGATGATGGTCATGCCGCTTTCGCGGTTCAGCCGCCGCACGTTCTGCCACAGCATCTGCCGCAACTCGATATCGACCCCTGCGGTGGGTTCGTCCAGCACCAGAACCTGCGGGCCGTGCACCAATGCCTTGGCCAGCAGCAGGCGCCTCCGCATTCCGCCCGAGAGCGTGCGGGCATAGGCCTCTGCCTTGTCCGTCAGGCCGACCATCTCGAGGATCTCATCGGTGCGGCGCTGTGATTTGGGCACCCCGTAAAGACCTGCCTGCACGTTCAGCGCGGCGCGCGGGGTAAAGAAGGGGTCAAGGTTCAATTCCTGCGGCATCACCCCGATCGCGGCGCGGCTTTGCCTCGGGTTGCGATCCTGATCCCAGCCCCAGATCTCGACCGAGCCCGCGGATTTGATGACCAGACCGGCGAGAATGTTGATCAGCGTCGACTTGCCCGCGCCGTTCGGCCCGAGCAGGCCAAAGACGGATCCGGCGGGCACATTTAGGTCAATGCCCTTCAGTGCCTCCTTACCGCCTGCGTAAGTCTTGGTCAGGCCCTTGATGCGAACCGCCTGCGATGTTGCGCCCCTGTCCAATGTCTTGCTCCCCTGCGCGGCTTTGGTCATAAGGCAGATAGGCCAGTACATCGCGAAAGGGAACCAGATGACGACCCAGGCGCCCGAGACCAAGATTGTCGACAGCTACCGCATCTCCTGTGATGGCGGCGACGGAGCCCTCGGCCATCCGCGCGTCTGGCTGCAGATCCCGGCGGACACGGGCTTTGTCGAATGCCCCTATTGCGACGCGAAATACATCCACGAGGATTTCGAAGGCACGGCCTGAACCGGCCTGCCCTGACGCGAGTGTGACCGCCCGCACCATTCCTGTGCGGGGGGTGGGTCTTGGGCTGTGCCGTGGGCGGCCCTATCTTCGGGCAAACCAGAACAGGAGTTTGCAATGACGTTTCGACCTGTCCGCGCGCAGTCCCATGCGCAGCCCACGATGGAAGGGGCCGGGGTTCACCTGCACCGTGTCTTTGGATTCGGCGATCCGGGGGAAACCGATCCGTTCCTGATGATGGATGATTTCCGCAACGATGATCCGGCGAAATACGCGCAGGGCTTTCCCTGGCACCCGCACCGGGGGATCGAGACGATCACCTATGTGCTCGAAGGCGAGGTGACCCACGGCGACAGCCTTGGCAACGAGGGTGTGCTGGGCGCCGGGGCGGTGCAGTGGATGACCGCCGGATCGGGCATCCTGCACCAGGAGATGCCGCGCGGCAACGCGCGGGGCCAGATGCATGGCTTTCAGCTCTGGGCCAATCTGCCGTCCTCGCTGAAGATGACCGGACCGCGATACCAGGACATCCAGGGGACCGATATTCCGGCGATCGTGGATGACGACGGCACGCGGGTGAAGATCATCACCGGCAAATTCTGGGGCAAGAGCGGGCCGGTGGACGGCATCGCCGCCGATCCGCTGTATCTGGACGTTTCGGTGCCGCCGGGGGTGACCAAGGTGCTGCCGGTGGATACGCGGTCCAATGCCTTTGCCTATGTCTTTGCCGGGGCCGGGCAGTTTGCCGAGGCGTCGGATCCGATGGGCGTGCGCGTCGAGAAGGAGTTTGCCGGGCAGGAAGTGAATATCCGCGATATGTCGGGCAACCGGACGCTGGTGAAATTCGGCAACGGCGATGAGGTCAAGGTGACCGCCGGGCCGGAAGGCGTGCGGTTCCTGCTGGTGGCGGGCAGGCCGATTCAGGAGCCTGTCGCCTGGCACGGGCCGATCGTGATGAACACGCAGGCGGAACTTATGCAGGCCATGAAAGACCTCCGCAACGGTACCTTCATCAAGCCCGCGCACTAGGGCTGTCCAGGCGCGGACAGGGTCGGCGCACAGCAGGATCGAGGGGGCAGTGGCGCTTTCAGGGCTGGTTGATCTCTGACTTTGCTGCGCGATGGTCCGGGCGGCTGTCCCCGACGATTATTGCCGGGTGGTCACAACTTGCTTACTCTTTGGTGTCAGGCTGTTGCAATGACAGCCGGCACCTCTACCCTGAAACCATGATCGACAGAGATCCGACACCGCCCGTACCGATTGTCGCGGCCCCGCGTGAATACAGCCGCGCGGAACTGGCCAGCGATATGATCGTGCATCTGGCCGCGCTGGTGATGGCGCTGGCGGCGGTGCCGGTCCTGATCACCCTGACGGCGGTCTGGCGCGGCACGGCGGCAGAGATCGCCGCCGTTTCGATCTATGGCGGGTCGCTGATCCTGATGCTGACCGCCTCGTTTCTGTATAACCACGTTGGCCGCCCGCACCTGACGGATATCCTGCGCCGGATCGACATGTCGGCCATTCATCTCAAGATCGCGGGGACCTACACGCCCTTTGCCATGCTGTCCGGCACCGGATGGGGTCTGTTGACGGCGGTCTGGGGCGCGGCGGCGGGGGCGGCGGCGATCACGCTGCTGAAACGGCGCCTGCCTGTCGGACTGGCGGTGGCGATGTGCCTGTGCACCGGCTGGGCCGTGGTGGTCGGCGGACGCGACCTGATGGCGGCGCTGCCGCTGTCGGTCACGGTGCTGATGATCGTGGGCGGCGTGCTCTATTCCGTGGGAACGCCTTTCCTGATGGCCTCGGGGCTGCGGTTCCACAATACGATCTGGCACACGCTTGTGGTCATTGCCTCGATCGTGTTCTTCGTGGCTGTCTTCATCTGCGCTGCGGTTGTGCCGGTGGGCGGTCTGGGCGGCTGAACACCGGTTTGCGCAGGTTCCGGGTCGTTTCGGGGCTGGGCCTGCGGCAGGGTCAGGGTTCAACCCAGACAAGGACCCAGACCGAAATGTTTTCCAGAGGATTGACCGAAACAGAGGCGCAGGCCTATCGCGCGGGCGCGCCGGACGCCTATGGCAATGCGCCCGAACAGCTGGTGTCAACGGGGACGGGTTTCCCCTGCCGCCGTTGCCTGCGCTACGTTCCTGAAGGGCGGCACATGCTGCTGGTGGCGCATCGACCTTTCGACACGGTGCAGCCCTATGCCGAAACCGGGCCGATCTTTCTATGTGCCGAAGCCTGCCAGCCCGGGGCGTACGGCCTGCCCGCCGTGCTGTGCGAATCCCAAGACTACCTGCTGAAAGGATACGGACCCGATCAGCGCATTGTCTACGGCACCGGCAAGGTGGTGCCCAGGGCCGAGTTGCCTGCTTATGCCGAAGCTCTTCTTGCGCAAGATGAGGTTGCCTTTGTCGATGTGCGCTCGTCCCGAAACAACTGCTGGATCGCGCGGATCACGGGCGATTGAACGGCGCGGGGCGGGCGCAAGGCAAAACCGCGACTGGAACGCGGCGTCGGATCGTGCCACATCTTGCCCGGCGCAGGATCAGTACGGGAGACGCGACATGGCTGACGGTTTTGGCAAGGGGTGCCATCTGCACCTGATCGACGGATCCGCCTATATCTTTCGCGCCTTCCACGCGCTGCCGCCGCTGACCCGCAAATCCGACGGGCTGCCCATAGGGGCGGTCAGCGGCTTCTGCAACATGCTGCACCGCTATGTCGAGGGCAACACCGGCCCGGATGCGCCGACCCATGTGGCGGTGATTTTCGACAAGGGCAGCCATACCTTCCGCAATGACCTCTATGACCTGTACAAGGCCAACCGCGAGGCCATGCCAGAGGACCTGCGCCCGCAGATCCCGCTGACGCGGCGCGCGACAGAGGCCTTCAACATCGCCTGCAAGGAGATCGAAGGCTTCGAGGCGGATGACATCATGGCAACGCTGGCCTGCCAGGCGCGCGAGGCCGGCGGGCGGGTGACGATCCTGTCTTCGGACAAGGACCTGATGCAACTGGTGGGCGACGGCGTGGAAATGCTGGACCCGATGAAGAACCGCCGCATCGACCGCGAGGGTGTGCTGGAGAAATTCGGCGTCTGGCCCGAGCGGGTGGTGGATGTACAGGCGCTTGCGGGCGACAGCGTCGACAACGTACCGGGCGCGCCGGGCATCGGGATCAAGACGGCGGCGCTGCTGATCAACGAATTCGGCTCTCTTGAAGATTTGCTGGACCGCGCCGAAGAGATCAAGCAGCCCAAGCGCCGCCAGACCCTGATCGACAAGCGCGCGCAGATCGAGCTGTCCAAGCAACTGGTGCAACTGGATTGCGGCATGGACCTGCCGTTTACGCTGGACGATCTGGAAGTGAAGGAACCGGAGTCAGAGGTGCTGCTGGGCTTTCTGACCGAAATGGAATTCCGCACCCTGACCAAGCGCATCGCCGATGGCTTCGGGGTCGAGCCGCCGGTGATCCCCGAGATCCCCGTGGACGGCAGCGCACCCAAGGATGAGGACCCGGACTGGCCCGCCATCGACCCGGACCGTTATGAGACGGTGGGGGATCTGGACGCGCTGGACCGCTGGATCGCGCGGGCCAATGAACGCGGGACACTGGCCTTTGACACCGAGACCACCGGGCTGAACGAAATGACCTGTGACCTTGTCGGCATCTCGTTGTGCATTGACCCGGGCAAGGCCTGTTACATTCCGCTGATCCATCGGGCCGAAGGCGGCGAGGGGCTGTTCGGCTCTGACGACCTGGCCGAGGGGCAGATCCCGCTGGATCAGGCGCTGGCCGCGCTGAAGCCTCTGCTGGAGGACCCGGCGGTGATGAAGATCGGCCAGAACATGAAATACGACGCCAAGGTGATGAAACGTTATGGCATCGACGTGGCGCCGATCGACGACACCATGCTGATGTCCTACGCGATGCACGCGGGCCTGCACAATCACGGCATGGACGCGCTGTCCGAACGCTATCTGGGCCACAACCCGATCCCGATCAAGGAGATCATCGGCAGCGGCAAGAGCCAGATCACCTTTGACCGCGTGCCCATCGACAAGGCGACACGCTACGCCGCCGAGGATGCGGATATCACCCTGCGCCTCGCCCGGGTGTTCAAGCCAGAACTGCACCGGGCGCGGGTGACACGGGTCTACGAGGGACTTGAACGCCCGCTTGTGCCGGTGCTGGCGCAGATGGAGATGACGGGCATCAAGGTGGATCGCGATGTGCTGTCCCGGATGTCCAACGCCTTTGCGCAGAAGATGGTGCAGCTGGAGGAAGAGATTCACGAACTCGCCGGGGAGAAATTCAACGTCGGTTCCCCCGCGCAACTGGGTGAGATCCTGTTCGACAAGATGGGGCTGGAAGGCGGCAAGCGCGGCAAGGCGGGCAAGTATTCCACCGGGGCCGATATCCTCGAAGACCTTGCGACAGAGCATGACCTGCCGGGGCGGGTGCTGGACTGGCGGCAATTGTCCAAGCTGAAATCGACCTACACCGACGCCTTGCAGGAACATATCAACAAGGACACCGGGCGGGTGCATACGTCATATTCCATTGCCGGGGCGAACACCGGGCGGTTGGCGTCGAACGATCCGAACCTGCAGAACATCCCGGTCCGGTCAGAGGAGGGGCGGCGCATCCGCACCGCCTTTATCGCCCCCGAGGGGCATGTGCTGGTCTCACTGGACTACAGCCAGATCGAATTGCGCATCCTTGCGCAGATGGCCGAGATTGACGCGCTGAAAGAGGCGTTTCGCGACGGCCAGGACATCCACGCGATGACCGCCTCCGAGATGTTCAACGTGCCGCTCGACGAAATGACTCCGGACATCCGGCGACAGGCCAAGGCGATCAACTTTGGCGTGATCTACGGCATCTCGGGCTTTGGCCTCGCGCGAAACCTGCGCATCCCGAGGTCCGAGGCGCAGGGGTTCATCGACCGCTACTTTGAACGCTTCCCCGGCATCCGGACATACATGGATGCCACGGTGGAGTTTGCCAAGGAACACAAGCGGGTAGAGACGCTGTTCGGGCGGCAGATCCACACACCCGAGATCGGCGCCAAGGGGCCGCGCGCCGGTTTTGCCAAACGCGCCGCGATCAACGCGCCGATACAGGGCACCGCCGCCGACATCATCCGCCGCGCCATGGTGCGGATGCCGGAGGCCATCGCCGGGCTGCCCGCGCGAATGCTGTTGCAGGTGCACGACGAACTGCTCTTCGAGGTGGAGGAGGGCGCTGTCGATGACCTGATTGGCGCCGCGAAAGAGGTCATGGAGGGCGCTTGCGACCCGGTGGTGAAGCTGGACGTGCCGCTGGTGGTGGACGCGGGTCAGGGAGCGAACTGGGCCGAGGCGCATTGAGGCCCCGGCCGCCATCGACCGGTCATCGGGTCACGTAGAAGGTGCCCCTCAGGCCGGGGGCATCATTTCTGCGCCCGCCACTGACCGGTCACCGCACGAACAATCCCCTGTGCATCCACCGTCAGGTGGGATGTGGTGCCTGTCTCGGTCTGGCGGCATTCATAGGTGTCCGTGGCGGTCCGCCGAAAGACAAGGTGGCGCGGCGTCAGCCGTTCCTGTTCCAGCTCCAGACTGGCGACATGCACTTCTGCTTCGCCCCCGACGTCCAGCTTGAAACGGCGGATCGGCAGGCTCAATGTCGCGGGGGTAAAGCCAAGATGAATGTCCCTTGCGCCTGCAACCTCCGGAACCGGTGCCCCGTTCAGCAGCCAGTTGTCGTCCTGTCTGCGCTGGATGAAGATGCGGGACCTGGCGCCGATACGGACACGGCGAGTCGTCCCGTCGCTATGGGCGCGGACGCGGTATCGCAGGACGTTCCACTCCGCGTCGGTGGAGGAGCCGTCAATGAGATAGCCGCCCTCGGCCTCGGCAAAGCGGCAGGCATCGTTTCCCGGCCCGTCCTGACGCACCCACAACACGGCATATGCACCTGCGATCATGGCTGACCCTCCCCATTTCGCAGCATCCTATCATGTTACCGATCAGTGGGCGGCAAAATACGATGCGCTGCATGCGCGGCCTCTCTGTGCCCCTGCGGACCCCGCCGTTCGGGTGGCCGAAAAAGACTCGGTGCTATATTCGAGGTTCGGTGATAGCTTGGCCCATCGTCGCGAGAACTGGCGACCGGCCGGTTACGCGTACGACTGAAAGATCCAGAAATGTCCAACACGCAAACCGGGACGTGCTTTTGCGGCACCGTCAAGATCGAGGTGACCGGCTCGCCCGAAGCAATGGGATACTGCCATTGCGAGTCCTGCCGGTCCTGGTCCGCCGGACCAGTGAACGCCTTCACGCTGTTCAAGGAAGGCAACGTGCGGGTGACGGACGGGCAGGAGTCCATCGGACATTACAAGAAGACAGAGCAAAGTGATCGCCAGTTCTGCACCACCTGCGGCGGCCATCTGATGACGTTGCATCCTCATTGGGGGCTGATGGACGTCTACGCGGCGACGATTCCCGGCCAGGTTTTTACACCCGGTGTGCACGTCAACTATGCCGAGACGGTCCTGCCGATGAAAGATGGCCTGCCCAAGATGAAGGACTTCCCCTCTGAAATGGGCGGCAGCGGCGAGAGCCTTCCCGAGTAGCGACATATGTCGGGGGATCAACGCCTTGGTTCGCCGGGATTCGGCGGGTCGCCTCAGTCCAGCCGGCCTCTTGGTGCCTGTACCACCCCGCGCCCGCAGTCGATATAAGAGGCCTCCGGCGACAGCGGCTCGCGGGTCGCTGTAATGATCAGCCGCGCCGCCAGTGCCTCTGCGCTGACCGGTTGGCCGTCCCGGCGCATCTTCTCCAGCCAGAGCGCGGCGATCCCGGCCACATGCGCCAGCGCCATGGAAGAGCCGTTCAATGTGCGCAAGCCGCCCCCCAGACCGGCGGAAATGATCCCTGCCCCGGGGGCCACCAGTGCCGGACCGGCGTTGGAAAACGGCGCGGCGCGCAGCCCCTCGTCCCCCGGCACGCAGGCCCCCACGGCCATCACGCCTTCGGCGCAGGCCGGGGCCACCGGGCCGGTTTCGAACTCGGGCGCGATGGTGCGCAGGGAGTCGTTGCCCACCGCGCCCAGCATCAGGGGGGAGCGGTCTGCGCCGTTCATCTGCAGCAGCAATTCGAAGATGCGCAGATTGCCGCGACAGGCGTGCACCGCCGCCGAGGTGGCCAGGGCCATCGTGTATCCCTCTGCGGTCAGCGCTTCGACCTGTGCGAGGGTGTCGAAACACAGTGCAAAGCCAAGGATGTCGGTCTTGTTCTGCAAGGCCCACAGCACCGCGCGCAGGAAATCCTCGGACCGGCCGGTGCCCTCATCGCTCAGCGCCTTGCCGATCAAGAGGTCGGTCACGCCGCGCGCCACGCCGATCCGGGTGCCACCAAGATCGCGGCCCAGCAGAGTACCCGCCACATGAGTGCCATGGCCATTGGCGTCCCCCACCCCGGTTCCGACAAAGTCCCTGGCCGTCACCCTGACGCCGGCAAAGGCCGGATGCGCGGCGTCGATCCCGGTATCCAGCAGCGCGACCCGCACCTCGGCCCCTGAAAACGGGGTCCAGTCCGCCCCGGTGGCACGCAGGCCCCAGCCCGGCACCGCCTCGGAGGCGCGCAGGTCGTCCATCGGCTGCGGCGTCAGCAACCGGGTCGGCATGGCGGGCTGGATGGTCAGGAGACTGCGGTCGCCGGTGGCCTCGCGCAGGTCGGCGGGCGACAGCTCTGCCACCTCGATCTGCGGACGGGCATCGCCATCGGGATCTTCCGGCGCGATCCGGGTGGTCAGCGGCACATGGGGGCGACGCCAGTTCTCCGCCTTGTCACGCAAGAGGATATATCGGGTCATGTCGCGCTCCGGGACACCCTGCCCCTGCGGCCAAGGCTAGCGGGGCAGGGGGTGCAGCGGAAAGCGCGCCTGCGTGAAAAGCGCGTGAAATAATCATGAAACCGGCAGGGACCGGCCCCGAGGGGCCGGCGCGCCGATCAGATCAGGCCATGTTCGCGGAACAGGTCCTGCAGGCTGGCCTCGGGGCGGGGGCCCAGGTGGCTGATGACTTCCCGCGCCGCGCAACCGCCCATGCGGGCGGCGGTTTCCATGTCCGCACCGGTGGCCAGACCGTAAAGGAACCCGGCGGCGAACTGGTCGCCCGCGCCGGTGGCATCCACGGGCACGATCTTTTCGACGGAGACGTCGATGCGGGTGCCCTCATGCAGGACCGAGACGCCATCGCCGGACCGGGTGCAGACCACCAGCGGGCAGATCGCCCCAACGGCACGCAGATCGGCCTCCAGATCGTCGTTCTGGTACAGCGAGCGGATCTCGGCCTCGTTGCCGATCACGAAATCCATGTCGTGCTCGATCAGCTTCAGGAAATCCTTGCGGTGCCGTTCCACGCAGAACGGATCGGAGATCGCGATGCCGGGCTTGCCACCGGCGGCCTTGCAGGCGCGCGCGGCCTTGAGGAAGGCGTCTTTGCCCTTGTCCTTGTCGAACAGGTAGCCTTCGAGAAAGAGGTATTCCGCCTGGCCCGCCACATCCTCGGACACGTCGTCGGGGCCGAGTTCGGCGGAAATGCCGAGGTAGGTATTCATCGAGCGTTCGCCATCGGGCGAGACAAAGATCATCGAGCGCGAGCTGGGCAGCTCGCCTCCCGCCACCGGTGCGTTGACAAAGGCGATGCCCTCGTTGCTCATCGCCGAGGCATAGAAGATGCCCAGGTCATCGTCCGCCACGCGCCCGATAAAGGCGGTGCGCGCCTCGAGGTTGCCCAGTCCGGCGATGGTGTTGGCGACCGATCCGCCGGGCGTCTGCACACGGTTTCCCATCGCGCCATACAGCTGTTCGGCGCGCGCGCGCTCGATCAGTTGCATGATGCCTTTCTCGATCCCCATATCGGCCAGAAAGGCATCGTCAGAGCGGGTGATCACGTCGACGACGGCGTTGCCGATGCCGACGACCTGGTATTTCTTCATGTCGTCTTTTCCTCGAATGGGCAGAGATCGTTGATGATGCAGGCCTTGCACTTGGGCTTGCGCGCCACGCAGATATAGCGGCCGTGCAGGATCAGCCAGTGATGGGCGTGTTGCTGAAAATCGACAGGGATGTTGTCCTCGATCGCGCGTTCCACGGCGACCACGTCCTTGCCGGGGCAAATTCCGGTGCGGTTGCCGACGCGGAAGATATGCGTGTCCACCGCCTGCGCCGGATAGCGCCACCACATGTTCAGCACCACATTGGCGGTCTTGCGGCCGACACCCGGCAGGCTTTCCAGCGCCGCGCGGCTGTTGGGCACCTCGCCGCCATAGTCCTCGACAAGGATCTTCGCCATCTTGATGACGTTCTTGGCCTTGTTGCGGAACAGGCCGATTGTCTTGATGTGCTGGGTCACACCCTCCTCTCCGAGGGCGAGCATCTTTTCCGGCGTATCGGCGATCCGGAACAGCTTTTCGGTGGCCTTGTTGACGCCCGCATCGGTCGCCTGCGCTGACAGCGCCACCGCCACCACCAGCGTATAGGCGTTGACGTGATTCAACTCGCCCCTGGGTTCCGGCTCGGACTCCTGAAAGCGGGTAAAGATCTGCCGGATCGTATGATAGTCAAGCTGCTTGGCCATGCGCCCCCCTATGCCTGCAACGCAGCATTGCTGCAAGTCACGCACCTCGCGAAAGCGTGAGGCATTTTTTTCGCTTCCTGATATTGATAATGAACATTCATTATCATATTTTAACGCTGTCGCATCAAGAAAGCACGCCCCATGCCCCGCCTGACCAAGGACCAGACCCGCCGCAAGCTGCGGGATGCCGTCGTGTTCGAAGCGGTCGGCAAAGGGTTCGCAACCCTTTCGGTGGCCGATGTCGTGAAACGCGCACAGGTTTCTGCCGGGACTGTCTATGTCCACTTCGAGAACAAGACCGACATGCTGCAACAGGTCTACATGGAGCTGAAGGAAGAATTCCACGAGGCGGTCACACAGCACCGGGACACCTCGCCGACCGCCGCGATGATCCGCGCGATGTGGTTCGACATGTTCGACTGGATCGCCGAGCACCCGCGCCAGTTCCTGTTTCTCGACCTTGGCGCCGCGGCGCATCTGCTGACCGATGAACAGCAGGCAAAGGCCGACACCTGTGCCGAGGATATTGCCGGGCTTTTGCGCAGGGGCGTGCAGGACGGCACGCTTGCGCCGCTGGACACGAAACTTCTTTCCCTGCTGCTGACCGCGCCCGCCATGCAGATGGCCCGCGGGGCGGTGATGCGGGGGCAACCGATTCCGCGCGACAGCGTCGAGCAGACCTTTGACCGGGTCTGGCTGGCGATCGCGGCCTGACACCTCAAAGGACATATCATGGTCAACAACGCCGGTCAGGGGTTTGTCCGCACGGTCGAACAGGCCTCCGAAGATGAAATCAACCGCGTGATGGACATCAACTACATGGGCGTCGTGCGCACCACCAAGGCGGTGATCCCCCACTTGCGACAGGCGCGTGCCGGGCATATCGTCAACGTCACCTCTGTCGGTGGATTGGTCGGCCAGCCGTTCAACGAGATCTATTGTGCCGCAAAATTCGCGGTCGAAGGCCTGACAGAAGCCATGGCGTCTTACCTGACCCCGGCCTTTGGCATCCGGTTCAGCGCGGTCGAGCCGGGCGGCATCCAGTCGGAATTTGCCGCAACCGTGCTGAAACAGGTCGAGGAGACCGGCGGGATGCTGGAGGACGAATACCTGCCGATCCTGCAAACCTATATCTCTGGCGCACAGAGCCGCATGGGCGACGGCGCCTACCAGACCCCGGATCAGGTGGCAAAGGTGGTGATGGGCGTGATTGGCGCAGAGACCCCGCCGATCCGTGTCCGCACCTCGGACTGGGCCGAGGATCTGACCCGATTCAAGACCTCTGCCGATCCGGACGGGCTGAAACAGCAGGACATGGTCGTCAGCCGCTTTCTTGGCGATCTCTGACATGAAAACCCCCGACGCAGGATACGCCGGGGGTTAGATCTGTCGAAAACGACGGGCTCAGACCGCCATGTCGAGCGTCTCTTCGGTGATCCCCAGACGGGCGCGCAGCGCCGCGCCCAGCTGGCGGCGCGACGACACGCGCGGCAGATCCATCTCGGGGATGATCCGTTCTGCTCCGTAGGTTTCCAGGTATTCGGCGTGGTTGTCATAGGTCGACCGGCCGGCCACGTCACAAAAGCTCTCCGAGGCCGCGCCCTCGGCCAGCAGCGCCTCGTGCCGCTCGGTCTCGACGTGGTAGACGGTGACGAGGTCGTCCATCCCGGCCCGCGGGACAAAACTGATCGTGTCAACGTTGACCAGCGCGCTGGCGTTCACCAGGCAGCCGTCCAGCACCATGGCGTGATCACCCGTCAGCACCAGGTCGCGCTTCGGCAGGCTGTCGCCCAGCGCGCCCGCGGCGATCCGCACCAGCGCGAAACCGGCGTTGAACTGGTGGTTGATGGTCTGGCGACCGACCCAACGCACCGGCTCCAGTCGGCCATCGGCGGTGCGCACCAGGTCGCCGGGGGCCAGCTTCTGCACCTCGGCCTCGCCCGCCTCGGTGGCGATGCGCGTGCCTGCCGCGAAGCAGTAGGAATAGGTTTCCTCGATCACGTCCGGGGTGAAATCGAAAGAGGCCGGAAAGGACGAGGGTTCCGGCAGGAAGTCCGGCACCAGGATGAAGACGTTGCCACCGGGGGCAAGCGGGTAGTCCCCACCGGCCGTCATCACGGGGTACAGGTTGCCCTCGATCAGGATGTCGCCAATGTAGACCGTGTTGCTGCCGGAAATGTCCTCGCCAACCGTAAACTGGTTGTCGTCGACACCTTCGCCGCCGAAAGGCCCCAGCGGCCCGAGGTCCGCCGCGGTTCCGGGGCTGGGCGCGAAGTTGAAGTTGCCCGGGCCTCCATCAAAAACGTCGTACTCGATCCCTTTTGTGATGCTGAAAGGCATATGCGCCGTCCCCTGTCAAAGTTTTGTCAATCCCGGGTGGAAGTAAGGAATCCCTCGTACCAGTCAATTTTTTCAGGCCATTCGCCTGCGTAATGGGCAAAGGTGTTGCCGTATTGCATTTGCGCAATATTCGGATCGTGCGGCGCGCGCGCGGGCTGTAAAACGGAGTCAAGGAGACCACGCTGATGCCCAAGGACGACGACCAGAGCTATCACTTCAACGTCATGCGCCGCGCCATCGAGGCGGTCGATCAGCTGGGCCCGCAGGCCACGCTGGACCAGATCGCAAGCGCCGTGGGCATGAGCCCGGCGCATTTCCAGCGCCTGTTCAGCCAATGGGCCGGAGTCTCGCCCAAGCGCTATCAGCAATACCTGACGCTGGGCCACGCCAAGGCGCTGCTGGCCAACCGCTTCACCACGCTGGAAACCGCCCATGCCACCGGTCTCTCAGGCGGCGGGCGGCTGCACGATCTCTTTGTGCGGTGGGAGGCGATGAGCCCGGGTGATTATGCCCGCGCGGGTGCCGATCTGACGATCTATTGGGGCTGGTTCGAAAGCCCCTTTGGCCCGGCGTTGGTCATGGGCACCGACAAGGGCATCTGCGGCATCGCCTTTTCCGCCGAAACCACCGAGGCGCACACCATGGAGGACATGGTGGCCCGCTGGCCCAAGGCAAGTTTCGTCGAGGATCCGATGCGCCTGCGCCCCTGGGTGCTGACCGCCTTCGGGGTCAAGGCCGAAGGCCCGGTGCCGCTGTTCCTGATCGGCGCCCCGTTTCAGATCAAGGTCTGGGAGGCACTGATGCAGATCCCCACCGGCCATGTCACCACCTATTCCGAGATCGCCGAGGCCATCGACCACCCCAAGGCGGTGCGCGCCGTCGGCACGGCCGTGGGCCGCAATCCGGTCAGCTACCTGATCCCCTGCCACCGCGCCCTGCGCAAATCCGGCGGGCTTGGCGGCTATCACTGGGGCCTGCCGGTCAAACGGGCGATCCTCGCATGGGAAGCGGCGCGGTTGGAGGCGTGAACGCCCGGTCTGTGGCTTGATAAGCTAATGCTTTGTTAATGAAGAGTGTTTCGCG
The DNA here is from genome assembly GCA_034670345.1 of Paracoccaceae bacterium. Classification (GTDB taxonomy): domain Bacteria; phylum Pseudomonadota; class Alphaproteobacteria; order Rhodobacterales; family Rhodobacteraceae; genus Antarctobacter. The sequence goes on from JAXMNQ010000007.1 coordinate 85,536, forward strand.
CGCGAAACGCGGCCTGGATTAATCGATCAGCGGAGCCTTGCCGATTTTCCCAATGACAGCGCTGGGACTTGGCGGCATGTTATTGCATATCGGCAGTGAACGCCCGCAAGACAGCCGGGCAAATCTTAATAATGAGGCTCATCATGATCCGGGCGAACCCCCCGATTCTTCTCGTCGCAGCCCTGTCCGTCGCTCTGGCAGGCTGCACCACCGGACCCAACGATACCAACCGTCAGGCCAAGACCGGCGCCGCCGTCGGCGCGGGCCTCGGTGCGATCACCGGCCGCCTGCTGGGCGGCAATGACAGGGGTGAACGCAACCGCGCCACCGCCGCCGGGGCCCTGCTGGGCGCGGCCGCCGGGGCGGCGATCGGCAACCAGCTGGACAAGCAGGAAGCGGAACTGCGCCAGCAACTGGGCGATGAGACCACCATCCGCAACACCGGTGACCGCCTGATCGTCACCATGCCGCATGACATCCTCTTTGCCACCGACAGCGCCAACCTGCGCTCGACGCTGGTCTCTGACCTGCGCGACGTGGGCCAATCGCTGCTGACCTACCCGAACACCACCGTGCAGGTGATCGGCCACACCGACAGCGACGGCGACGCCGCCTATAACCTGAACCTGTCGCAGCGCCGGGCGCAGGCCGTGGCCAACGTCCTTTACTCCGAGGGCGTGACCCGCAGCCGCATCGCCGTGATCGGCCGCGGCGAGGATCAGCCCATCGCCTCCAACCTGACGTCCGAGGGCAAGGCCCAGAACCGCCGGGTCGAAATCGTGATCCTGCCCAACACCTGACGGCGCGGCGCGCACAGCCCCTGTGCGGCCCGACATTTGCAAAACTTCAGGCGCCGCGCCTTGTCGCGGCGCTTTTGCGTTGTAGGTCACCGACAGTGTGACAGGAGAGCAATAATGACTGATCTGACCCTCGTGGGCCTCTGCGGATCGCTGCGGGCCGAAGCAAGCAACCGATTGCTGCTGAACGAGGCCGCCCGCCTGTTTGCCCCCGTGAATTACACCGAACTCGACCTGCGTTTTCCGCTGTTCGACGCCGACCTGAAACAAGCCGGGGGAATCCCCGCGGTGGTCCAGCAGGCCGCCGACCGGATCGACGCGGCGGATGCGGTGATCGTGACCACACCGGAATACAACAAGGGGATCTCCGGCGTGCTGAAAAACGCGCTGGACTGGATCAGCCAGACCGAAGGCAAGCCGTGGCGGGACAAGCCGGTGGCCATCATGTCCGCCTCTTCGGGCCGTGCCGGCGGAGAACGGGCGCAGAACATGCTGCGTCTGTGCATGAACCCGTTCCGCGCGCGTGTCCTGCCGGGACCGGAGGTCATGCTGGCCCAAAGCCGCAATGCCTTTGATGAGGATGGCCGCCTGAAGGACGAACGCGGCATGGGGTTCCTTCAGGAACTGATGGACGACCTGCGCACAGAGGCGCAGCGGGCGCGCTAACCCGACACTTCGGCTTCTTCTCTCTTCAAATATCTCCGGGGGAGTCGCGCGGCACGCGCGGCGGGGGCAGCGCCCCCTGGGCCCGGTTGGAAATCTCGATCAGGTTGCCATCGGGGTCGCGCAGATACAGCGACAGGATCGGTCCCGTGGCCCCGGTGCGGGCCACCGGGCCTTCCTCGATCCCGACACCCTGCTGTCCAGATGCGCCTGCCAGTCCGACAGGGGCGTTTCGCTGAGAAAGCACAGATCGGCAGAGCCGGGGGCGAGGTGCCGCGCCTTGGGTTCAAACTCCTGTCCCGCCTGATGCAGGTTGATCTTCTGTGCGCCGAATTTCAGCGCCCAGCGGGCCGGGCCATCGACCGGCGTAAATTGCACTGCCGTCATGCCCAGCACGGATTGATAAAAGGCACAGCTGCGGGCGATATCCGCAACCGTCAGAACAAGATGGTCAAGCGACTGGACGGCAGGGGGCATGGCTGGAATAACTCCGCGAAACGCCAAGGAGGGTTTCATGCAGGATGCGGGTCGCGCGGTGCGCCGTCAAACCGATGTGCTGGACCCTGACCGCGCCAGCGCGCTGGGCGTCGCGCTGGGCCGGTCCGGCGGATTTGAGCGGGGGGATGCGCTGCCGCCCTTCTTTCACCAGATCTATTTCTGGCAGGCGCAGCCGCCGCATGTGCTGGGGCGGGACGGTCATCCGCGTGTCGGCACGGGGCTGATACCCGACCTTGGCCTGCCCCGCCGCATGTGGGCGGGCGGGGCGCTGCAGTTCCATGCGCCGCTGCGCGCCGGCCATTTGGCCGAAAAGGTGTCGCGGGTTGCCGATGTCACGCAAAAATCCGGACGCAGCGGGTCGCTGGGCTTTGTCACGCTGGCGCATGAGGTCTGGCAGGACGGCCAGCTTTGCGTGACCGAGCGGCAGGATCTGGTCTATCGTCAGGACCCCGACCCGGACGCGCCGCGCCAGACGCCGCCAAAAGCCCGCGGGGATGAGGCCATCCGCCGTCCTTGGACCTTCGACTCGACGCTGCTGTTTCGCTACTCGGCGCTGACCTTCAACGGGCACCGCATCCATTACGACCTGGACTATGCGACATCGGTCGAGGGCTATTCCGGTCTCGTGGTCCATGGGCCGCTGCTGGCGCAGGGTCTGATGCTGCTGGCCGCCGAAGACGCGCCCCTCAAGGGCTTTCGGTTTCGCGCGACGGCGCCCCTGATGCATGATGAAACGGCAGAGCTGTGCCGCAACGGAGCCGATATGTGGGTGCGCGGGCCGGATGGTCGGCAATGCATGAGCGCGACCGTGGACTTCTGAAAAAAAGGCCCCGGCAATGAACCGGGGCCATGATCACAAAAGGTGGTTGAAATACGTGCAATTGGTGCGTCAGCAGCCTGTACCGCGAAGAACCACGCGCACGGTCTTGAACAAAACACGCAGGTCGTTGAGAAACGAAAGTTGCTGCAGGTAGGCGGTGTCAAATCCGGAGCGCTGGGCAAAGCTGCTCTCGTTGCGGATGGACACCTGCCAGTAACCGGTGATGCCGGGCCGCATCGCGTAATAGGCGGTGCCGGGATACAGCTCTTTCTGACAGGGCATCATCGGGCGCGGCCCCACCAGAGACATGTCGCCCACCAGTACGTTCCACAATTGCGGCAGTTCATCGATCGAAGTCTTGCGGATCAGCTTGCCGACTGCGGTGATGCGCGGATCGTGGCGCAGTTTCTGAGTCAGGTCCCATTCAGCGCGGGCCGCCGGGTTTTCATCCAGGTAGGTCTGAAGTTTGGTGTCGGCATCCGGGACCATGCTGCGCAGCTTCCAGATGCGGAAGGCGCGGCCATTCCGGCCAAGCCGCTTCTGAAAATAGAACGGGGAATGTCCATCGCGGGAAATCAACGCGCCAAAGATGCCGACAATCAGCAGCACAGGCAGAGCGGCCAAAAGGACCAAGAGAACGTCGAGACCGCGTTTGAACACGTCCCGGTAAAGAGTAATCCCGCCACCGGCGAAGACTGCTTCGTCGACCAGGGTTTCAATTCGAGCCGACGGCAGCGGCTGGCGCAGATGAACGGTCACAACGACCTCCTACAAATCCAAACTAATGTCCAAAATTGGACGAGAGCAGCCTTGGGATGTCATCCGCACCACGAACCGGACACAGTTCTGCCGGTCACGCAAGTGCGTGTTTTCCGACAAAAGACCCTTTCAGGTCCGAAGTCTGTTTCCGAAGTCCGTTACGTGCAGCTTCCAGCAGACGTCCCGAATACTCTCCTTTACAGCACCAGCCCCCAGTTGCTGTGTCGGATGAATTAAGGCAGCAACACGTCAAAATTCACCGACCTGTTTGTTATGACTTTGCCGTTGCAGGCCGTCAACGACACGTTCCGGACACAATCTTTGGTAGAGGACCTCATCGGCCTAGCAGTCTGAAGTCGTGGGTTTCCGGGGCGTTCCGGGCAGTGCCGGTTTGTCGATCCACGGTTAACAACCTGCCTTTGATAGGGCGGTATCGCTTGGATCGTCCCGCCCGTGCCAGGAGCGGGTGCAGGAAAGGGCGGGAAACAGTTGAAGTCAAAAAACCGCAAAAAATGTTTCCAATTGGGCGACAAATTGGCGAATTTCGCAGGGAGGGCAATCGCCGCCGCAGGTTATCCCGGGAAAGACGCGTGTTCGCGCGAATGGAAATCGGGGAATTGCCGAAACAGTCCCGGCTCCCAAAAACGCGAAACCCCTCGCCATTGCCGTAGGGTAATGCAACCTGGAGCGGCGGAGCGAAAATGGCTTGCCTGTCGCATTCAATCGAGGTTCAGGGGACAATTTTAGGAAGAGCGGCGTTGCTCACGAAATGTTTCAATCTTTAGGAAAACGCGAGGTGATTGCCATTGTTCTGCCCGAATCGGGGCGGAATTGCGGCAATGATTCGCTCATTTCTGCCGGGTCGCCGCCATGATTTCGCCCAAAATGGGGCCGCCATCGGCCAAATGTGGCAGCCCGTCCACAGACCACAGAGTTGAAAGCGCGCCGCCGCGCGGATATGTGCTGCCGGACGCTGCCAGCAACAGGACATCTCCGTGACCAACCATCTTTACAAGGGCGACCTGCCCGACGATCTGGATCTGGGGCCGGTCGTGGCCATCGACTGTGAGACAATGGGCCTGAACCCGCACCGTGACCGGCTGTGCGTGGTGCAACTGTCCGGAGGCGACGGCAATGCGCATCTGGTGCAGGTGGCCAAGGGTCAGACCGAGGCGCCAAACCTTGCGCGGCTGCTGACCGACCCGCAGGTGCTGAAGCTGTTCCACTTTGGCCGCTTCGACATCGCCGCAATGTACAATGCCTTTGGCGCGCTGACCGCACCGGTCTATTGCACCAAGATCGCCAGCCGCCTCGTCCGGACCTATACCGACCGCCACGGGCTGAAGGCGCTGACGCAGGAGCTGCTGGGGGTCGATATCTCGAAACAGCAGCAATCCAGCGACTGGGGGGCCGAAACCCTGAGCGATGCGCAGTTGGATTACGCCGCCTCTGACGTCTTGTATCTGCACAGGCTGCGCGAGACGTTGAACGGGATGCTGGAGCGCGAAGGGCGTCTGGAGCTTGCGCAAAGCTGTTTCGATTTCCTGCCGACGCGCGCGGTGCTGGATCTGCAGGGGTGGCCGGAGACGGACATCTTTGCGCACAGCTAGGTCGGGGGCGGCCATGCGGCGCAGCGACGGGCTTTATTCTCGGGTGATTGCCTGGCTGAAGATCCTTCTGCCGCTGGCGGCGCTGACGATGCTGTCGACCATCTTCCTGCTGTCGCGCCCGAAAGAGCCGTTGCAAAGCATGCCCTTTGTCGAGGCGCTGCAGAAGGGGGCCACCGGTCAGCAGGTCTCTGCCCCCTATTTCGCCGGCACCACCAACAGCGGCGACGTGCTGACCATGACCGCCCGCGCGGCGCGCCCCGATCTGGACGGCGGCATCAGCGCCGATGAACTGGAGGCGCGGATGCGATTGAACGACGGCAGCGAGATCAAGCTGGACGCCCCCGCGGCAAGGCTGCAGGACGGCCAACAGACCGCACATCTGTCCGGTGGCGTTCGCATTGAAAGCTCTCAGGGCTATGTCATGACCACAGAGGCGATGGTTTCGCATTTCAACGCGGTCTCTGCCGAGAGCCTTGGCCCGGTGCAGGGGGAGGGGCCGCTGGGCACCTTCGAGGCGGGTCGGATGCGCATCACATCGACCGAGGAAGGTGAAGAGGTGCAAATGGTGTTTTCCGGCGGCGTGAAGTTGGTATATCAACCGCCAAAAGACGAAAGTGTTGCTGAATGATCCGTTTCCTGATTGCTGCCGCGATGCTGTTGCTGCTGCCCATGGCCGCCCTCGCGCAACAGGGGGCGCAGGTCGCCTTTGGCGGCATGCAGCAGGATACGCGCGCGCCGGTCGAGGTGACGGCGGATGCGCTGCAGGTGAACCAGTCCGACGGCACCGCGCTTTATACCGGCAATGTGATCATTGCGCAGGGCGAGATGCGGCTGGCCGCGCCGCGTGTTCTGGTCGTCTACTCGGATACGTCGCGCCGCATCAAACGGCTGGAGGCACGCGGCGGTGTCACGCTGGTCAGCGGAACCGAGGCGGCCGAGGCCTCCAGCGCGGATTACGATATCGAGGCCGGTCAGGTGGTCATGTCCGGCAACGTGCTGCTGACACAGGGGCCCAGTGCGCTGACCTCGGAGCAGATGACGGTCAACCTGCGCGACGGCACGGCGCAGATGTCGGGCCGCGTGCGTACGGTGCTGCAACCGGCCGAGGAAGACCAGTGAACGACGGTCCGCAACTGACCGTGACCGAGGGCGACAGCGGCCTTCAGGTCAACCACCTGCGCAAGAGCTATCGCAAGCGGGTGGTGATCCGGGACGTGACCATGCGGCTGGACCGGGGCGAGGTTGTCGGCCTGCTGGGACCGAACGGCTCTGGCAAGACCACCTCGTTTTATGCCATCGCCGGGCTGGTCAATCCCGAAGGCGGTCAGGTGCTGATCGACGGGCGGGACGCCACCTATCTGCCGATGTACCGGCGCGCCCGTCTTGGCATCGGCTATCTGCCGCAGGAGATGTCGATCTTTCGCGGCATGAGCGTCGAGGACAATATCGGCGCGGTGCTGGATATTTCCGTACGCAACGCCCATCACCGGCGCGAACGCCTCGAAGAGCTGCTGGGCGAGTTCAGCATCGAACACCTGCGCCGCGCGCCCGCGCTGGCCCTGTCGGGCGGGGAACGCCGCCGGGTGGAAATTGCCCGCTGCCTTGCCGCCGATCCCAAGTACCTGCTGCTGGACGAACCCTTTGCCGGGGTCGATCCGATCAGCGTGGGGGATATCCGCCACCTTGTCGCGGATCTGAAGAATCGGGGCATCGGCGTTCTGATCACCGATCACAACGTGCGCGAGACGCTGGAGATCGTGGACCGCTGCTATATTCTGCATGACGGCAAGGTGCTGATGTCCGGCACACCCGAAGAGGTGGTGCAGAACGAAAACGTGCGGCGCGTGTACCTCGGCGACAATTTCCGCTTTGGTTGATCGGGCCGGACAGGCTGACTATCTCTGCGGTGGAACAGTTTGTCGCCATATATCGCTGCAAAGCCCGTCGGTTTCGATTGACAGAGTACCGGCTTTGAACGTCAAATATATATATGGTGCTTTACTTCGCAGCATGGCGGTCTTTCTGCTTCCTCGGTTCAGAGGCAGGATGCACGCTTGCAACGAACGGGTACCTCTCCTGAACCTGTGACGCTCTTGCGTGGGGGCCTTCCCCCCGTGTCTCGGCGTTCGGGTGCATAAGAAAAGGACATATCATGCGCTATCAGATCACGGGGAAACACATCGACATCGGCGATGCGCTGCAGGTGCACGTCAAGTCCGAGCTGGGCAACGTGCTGGAAAAGTACGGACAGCGCCCCACCGACGCGACGGTGATTTTCTCGAAAGCGGCCCATGAATATTTCTGCGAAACCATCGTTCACCTGTCCAGCGGGCTGAACGCGGCCGCCAAGGGCAGCGCGACCGAAATCTACGCATCTTTCGAGGAATGCGTTGAAAAGATGGACAAACAACTGCGCCGCTACAAGCGCAGACTGAAGGATCACCACAAGGACCGGCCCGATCCGGTTGAACATTTCGGGGGAGCCTCGTATATCCTCGCAAATGACGCGGATTCGGGAGAGGACGAGCCCGAGACGCTGCAGCCGATCATTGTGGCGGAAATGGAAGCCCGCATTCCATCTCTGTCGGTCGGGGAAGCTGTGATGCAGATGGAACTGGCCGGTGCGCCGGTTCTGGTGTTTCGCAACGAAAAGAAGGATGGCGTGAATGTCGTGTATCGTCGCGAAGACGGCAACATCGGCTGGATCGATCCGTGATTAACCGGACGCCGCGGTCGTCCTGAACGTGATCTGCGCCAGAACTGCGCGCCAAAAAACAGGCAATACGCATGAAATTTGTCGATCTCATCACGCCCGATGCTGTGAAAGTTGTTTCCTCAACCTCAAGCAAGAAGCGACTGATGCACGACATTTCCGACCTGGCTGAAAGCGCCTATGGCCTCATTGCTCCGAATACCCTTGAGGCGCTGATGGAGCGTGAAACGCTGGGGCCGACGGGTGTCGGCCACGGCGTGGCGCTGCCACATGCGCGGGTCACGGGTCTGGACCGGGTGGCAGGATGTTTCATCCTGCTGGAGAAACCCATCGATTTCGATGCGGTGGACCGCCAGCCGGTGGATATCGTCTTCGGCCTCTTCGCACCCGAAGAGGCCGGGGTCGAACACCTCAAGGCCCTTGCGCTGGTATCGCGAAGTCTGCGCATCCCCAGCCTTTGCGCCAAGCTCCGGGCCAACCCGGAGCCGTCGACGCTCTATACCATCCTGACCGCGACCGAGGCCGAAAAGGCCGCCTGAGGTTTCTGCGCCACGGTGCGGAACAGGTCAGGAAAACCCCCGTTGGCGTCAAGGCGCCTGCGGGGTAGACAACAGCCAGATCGCAACCCCGAACCCAGAGGAGGGCAAGACATGATGACATTTGCACATACCGCTTCCCCTTCGGATCATTCGGGCCGCTGACTGCTGCGCGCCGCTGGCGCTTTCGCCAACATGAGTGATCCGGTCTTCCGGCCTGTCTGACAGGCCGCCTCTCATCTTGAGAAAGACGACACCATGGGCAATTCCCCCATCGAGACGCGCGGGCGCGTGTCTCAGTTCTATTCCGACGGCGCTTGGATCGAAGGCCGCGCTGTCGATCAACTGACCGAGGTCGCCGGCTGGCCCGGCATGACCGCCGTGGCCGGTTTCCCCGACCTGCATCCGGGCCGCTATGGTCCGATTGGCGGGGCCTTTCTGGCGGACCGCATCTATCCGCAACTGATCGGGCCGGATATCGGCTGCGGCATGGCGCTGTTCCGTCTGGACCTGCCGCGCCGCAAGCTGAAGCTGGACAAGGCCGCGCGCCGGCTGGAGGCGCTGGAGGACGGTGTCACACCCGATGAGGCCGCGTTGGCCCTGAGCGGCAGCGCTGGCGAGGTGCTGGGCGGATACGGTCTTGGCACGCTGGGCGGCGGCAATCACTTCTGCGAGGTGCAGCTGGTGGATCGCGTCACGGATGCGGCGCTTGGGCTGGCCCCGGGCGATCTGTGCCTGCTGGTGCATACCGGCTCTCGCGGGCATGGCGCCTCGGTGTTCACCGGCATCGAGGACACCTGGAAGACCGGGTTTGCCCCTGACAGCCAGGCCGCGCGCGACTACATCACGCTGCATGACGCGGCGCAGGTCTGGGCGCGGGTGAACCGGCGGGTGCTGGCCGAACGTGCCGCCGAGGCGCTGCGCAGCGGTCTGACCCAGATCTGTGATGCGCCGCACAATCACCTTGAGGCCCGCGCCGATGGCTGGCTGCACCGCAAGGGGGCCGCCGCGCCGGATCGGGGGCTGGCGCCTTTGGCGGGGTCGCGCGAAAGCCTCAGCTACCTGATGACGGTGCCGGATGGTCCGCCCGAGGCGTTGGGCTCGGTCTCTCACGGGGCCGGGCGGCGCTATGACCGGGCGGCGATGCACGGGCGGATTCGCCGCGTGAAATCGGAACTGGAAGCGATGCGCCAGACCCGGTTCGGCGGCCGCGTGATCTGCGCCGACCGTGATCTGCTGATCGAGGAGTCGGGCAGCGCCTACAAGGATGCGGGTGCGGTACTGGCGGATCTCGAACGTTTCGGGTTGGCCCGTGAGGGGGCCGCTCTTGCGCCGCTGATCACTTTCAAGACCTCGGGCAAAATGTCGGGCAAGACATCCGGAAAGGAGCAGCGCAGATGATGACCCTGCTGATTTCAAGCGGCAACGGGCCGGGCGAATGCCGTCAGGCGGTGGCGCATGTGCTGAGGCGCATGCAGGCGGAGGCGGCAGAGGCCGGTGTCATGCTGGACATTGCCGAACGCGCAGGCAAACACGGACCGGCCTCGGCTGTGGCGGTCCTGTCCGGGACCGGCGCCGAAAGTCTGGCGACACGCTGGCAAGGGGTAGTGCTGTGGCGCTGTCCCAGCCACCTGCGCCCACGCCACAAACGCAAGAATTGGTTCGTGCAGATATTCCGCCTGCCCGCCCCGGTGCGGGCCGAAGAGATCGACCCGAAAGAGGTGGACATGACGGCCATCCGCGCGGGCGGCCCCGGCGGCCAGCATCAGAACAAGACCTCAAGCGCGATCCGGGCCACCTGGCGCGGCTATGCGGTGGTGGTGCGCGACCAACGCTCACAGCATCAGAACCGGCGTTTGGCGCTACAGCGCCTGCAGGCACTGGCTGATGCCGATGCCATGGAGGCGCTGGCCGCGCGGCAGGGGAAGGCGCATTGGCTGCACCATCAATTGCAGCGCGGCGATCCGGCGCGGGTTTTCGAAGGGCCGCAGTTCGAGCAAAGATGAGACATCGGAACAGACGGACAGTCCCCTGTTTCTTTGGTTTTCCAAATATCCTCGGGGGTGAATTGGCCGTCAGGTCAAGAGGGGGCAGAGCCCCCTCTACACCCAATCCGCGAAGCCGAACATCACGTAGTCGCGCTGATAGGCCTCGCGCGCCAGGCGCTCGATCTGGTCGTCATAGATTTCGGCCAGTGAAAACGGAGCAGAGTTGGGGACCGGCACCGGGTCGGGCGGGTTGGCATGCCCGACCTGCAGGGCAAGTGCAGGCAGGTAGGCGACCATCTCATCCTCGCGCACGATCATGTCCGGAAGGGTGAACTCGGCCATGCCCTGCAGACATTGCGCCTGCGTCGCCCAATGGCCATCGACACGCAGGGCGGTCTGGCCGGAGAGGTTGGCACGCAACCAGTCAAGCCATGCGGTAAAGGCGGCGCGATGGGCGGTGACGTCATATTCCGGCCCCGGTTCGCCCTCGGGGATCGGCATGTTGTGGGCGCGGCGCAGCACCTTGCGAATGCCCTGATAGCTGCCTTTGCCGGTGGTCAGGATCTTGGTGCAAAAGGCATCATGCGCGCGGGCCAGCGGATGGCGGATCACGGTGAAACTGCGGTGGCCGGGGCGGTCCCGCTTCCATGCCCTGAGCGTCCCCTGATTGAACCTGTCTTCCAGCTTGCCCAGCCCGACACCGTCCAGCGCCGCCAGCCAGTCCTTGACCGCGCGTTCCGGACCGGAGCGGATCGGCATGTAGAGCAGGGGCGTCTTGTGCGCGCCGATATAGGTCGGCACCAAAGGGCCCCGGCGCGGTTCAAAGTTCGGCGTGCGGGCAAGGTTGAACCGGTCAAGCCCCGCCAGGGCCTGCTGCATTTCCTCGAAATTCTCGACCTTTTCGGCGGGCGGTTGCGGGTTCTGCCGTTTCAGCGCGGTGTTGAGACTGTCGAGCCGCGCCTCTACCCCCAGCCAGGCGGCCAGCCCGTTCATCACCGCCACGTCCTGCAGGTCCTCATAGGCGACATGGAAGGCGGTCTGCCCCGAGGTCTGCAGCGCATTCTGCAGCTTGATCTGGAAATCCTGCAATTCGGCCAGGTGCGTCTCGAACTCCTCCGCGTCAAAGCGGGCGGCGCCGTCCTTGCGTTTCTTGACGTTGGTCAGCTTCCACTGGCCGGTGGCCTGCGCGATTTTCCAGCTGATATAGCTGTCCACCGGGTTCCGGGTGAGCACGATCTTGGCAACCCTGGGATCGCTTAGCAGCGGGTCCAGCACGCGCGGATCGTGATCGTGAAAATAGCGGAACCCGCCAATCCCGTCAGAGGCCGTGCGGATCCGGTCCAACAAAATCAGCGGATCGCGGTCCCGCTCTCCTTGGGTGACATCTAGGATCGGCTCGGCATTGGGATAGCCGATGAAATGCGGATTGAACGCCTCACCGTGGCAGGACAGCCCGTCGAAGGCGTTCAGGTTCGCCTCGAGGAAATTCGATCCGGTCCGCATCTCGGCGAAGATCACGAAACAGTCGAAAGTCTGCGACATCGGCTGGGCCTATTTTCTGACAAGGTAGGGTTTGCGCGTTTTGCCGGGGTGGCTGCGCGGTGCAGGCTCGACCGGGAAATCGCCCATCAGGTAGGGGTGCATCCCCTGGTTCTTGAGGTTCTGCAGAAATTGACCAAAACCCTCGAGGTCGACAAGGCGCGGCGCTTCGGCCAGGCGGCGGGCGCCTTTCTGGCCGATCTCGTCGATCAGGGTCTGCAAGGGCTCCATCGGCGCCTCGATGAAATCGGCCATGGTCCAGATGCGGATGCGGGCCTTGCATTCTGGGTGGCGCAGGATGTCCAGCATTTTGGACTCGGCCTTTTGCAGCAGGGCCGCCTCTGCCCGCACACCGGCGAAATTGGCGTCTGACTGAAAGAGCGGCACGGCCCATGCCCCCGAAATCACGCTGATCTGGGCGTTGGGGTCGCGCGACATCGGCAGCAGCGCCTTGGCGTTGTCACGCGGGCCGAACTGAAAACACTGCCGTTCGCCGCGCGTGTTCCACAGCAGGTTGGTCAGAAAGGACTTGGGGTTGGCATCCCGCAGCCCGGCATTGTCCGACAGCGCGCCTGCGACGATGTGCTGACCACCGGCAAATTCCGCGCGTTCCGGCGCAAAAAGGTGACCGTGCACCTGTGTCCCGGTGGTGCGTGCCAGCCATTTCTCGAACCCGACAAACAGGTCGGAAAAGCCCTGAAAGACAGAGTATTTGCCCGCTGTGACCCCGTTTTCACGACCGGCGTTCGGGAAACGGCTTTGCATATAGAGGCCCGCGCGGCCACGGGTCCGGCGGTCCACCGCCTTGGCAAAGATGCGGTCGATCTTGCCCGGATTGGGTTCCTGCCGCTGATGGGCGTTGTTGGGGTCGCCAAGAAAGACCTCATACAGGCGGTCGGCATGTGGCCAGATCTTGCGCGCGACAAAGCAGTCCGACCGGCGCAAAAGCTGCAGGTGATCGTCGTAGAAGATGTGCGGCTTGCCCTGAAAGTCGAACTTCGACAGCGTGAGGGACCGGCTTTCGATCCGGGTGGAATAGAGCCGGGCGAGGGTCTGGAAATAGCTTTCGTCCGGTATCCAGACGCGCCGGAAATAGCGGTCATGGCGGGCGCGGTCCGAGTCCTGCAAAATCGCCGACAGGGTCTGCCGGGTCAGGCACCACCACTGGCTGCCCATGTGGGGGGTCAGCGCCTCTGGGATTCGGCGGGCATAGCCGACGGCACGTTGCAGGTCGACGAATTTGTCGAACAGGTAGCGCCGGTTGCGCCAGGAAAAGGGGAACTGCAGGGTAAAGCGTTCATCGTCCAGCCCGCCGACGGTCCAGGGGACATCCGCGGTGGTCGCGCTTTCGATGAAATCGGTGCGGGGGTGGTCGGCAAGATAGCTTTGCAAGTCCGTAACCGGGCGCAGCGGCAGGCACGACCCGGAAGAAAGGTAGACGTGCCGGACATCGGCAAAGCTGTCCAGCATCAGTTCGGCGGCGTCCTGACTGGCCGCGACCAGACCCCAGGTGCCCCACTCACAGCGATGGCGTTTGGAAAACCGGATGTCGGGCACGTCCGACAGGGCATCCCGAAAGCGCCGAAAGCTGTCTTTCGAGACCTTGGCGTCGACATGGATCACCACCGGGCATCCGCCTTGCGCCCAATGCCGGGCCACCAGTTCCGCGCGTTGAAAGGCGGTGTGGACCAGCATGATGACCCCAACGCTCATGCCCAGTTGCCCTTGGACATGAGACCGAGGATCTCAAGCTGGCGCCAGTTGATGTATTTCTCGGACCACTTGCACCAGAGATCCTGATTCTGCTTCACGCCTTCGGCATAGGCGATGTATTCGCGGCTGGCGCCGTAGTGCTCTCCGCGCTCCAGTTCCTCTGCGGCCTTGTGATTGAAGGTGGAGAGGAATTTCGTGTGCATCAGGATGCCGCTGGCCTTCTCCCCGCCCCATTCGTCGTAGACCTGGTTCAACCCGCGCGGCAGCAGGTTGTGGGTAGAGGACACGTAGGCGTATTTGCGGTCCCATTTCACCAGCGGGACCTTGTTCAGCGCAGGCGCAAGTTCCGGCTTGTCGGCAAAGAACATCCGGGCGCGGGGGCCGCCCTGAATCCAGAGGTTGCCGAAGTGCGGGTTCTTGCGGATCGTGTAATTCCCGGCATCGAACCAGTTTACGATATCCAGAGGGTCCTGACCGGGCTGATAGCTGTGCCGGTCGATCCGTCCCTTGGGGTACATGTCCAGCAGCATGGCCGAGAATGACTTGATCGAGGAGGCATCCAGCCAGTCGGTCAGCGCCCGCAGCGGGCGCGTGTCACAGAACGGATAGAGAAACAGCTCATCGGGATCGACGGTCAACGCCCAATGGCCGTGCGCGTGTTTCAGCAGCAACCAGTTCATCCAGTCCATGCCAAAGCGGGCGCGTTTATAGCTGGCCCGGGTGGTCCAGACCGACACGTCCGGTTGCTGCGCAAGGTAATCGCGCGAGCCATCGGTGCTGTCGTTGTCGACAAAGAAGAAGTGGTTCACCCCCATTTCGCGGTAGTAACGCAGGAAATAGGGCAAGCGGATGGCCTCGTTCCGCTGGGTCGAGAACAACAGGATGTCCGAGGGTGTTATCTGGTCGGTGCGGATCGAAACGGCGCGCAGGTCACGGCGTTTGCGAAAGGCACGGATGCGCCAGCGTTTCCGCTGTACCCTTAGCCTGTATGCCTGCCACACGCCCACAACACTCGCCCCGTCTTCGACGCCGCAGACCGGCGCCGCTTGAGAATTGCAGCTATCAGGTCAGGGTTAACACAACCTTGAAATGCGCCTCCCAAGTGGGAGGGTCAAAGCGGGGTGCCTGGGCCGCGCCGCGGTCCTGTCCTGCCCGGTGATGCTCTGCCATCCGGATTATTTCGTTGCGCCAAAGATAGCGATCACCGGCATCAGCGTAAACGGGAATGTCGCCAAGCACTTCGTTGTAGATCGGCAAGTTGTTCAGAAGCATCGGAACCCCCAGCGCCGCGGCCTCGACCGGGGGCAGGCCATAGCCTTCGGCGAGCGAGGGAAACAGCAGACCGGCGGAGTCCCTGAGCAATGCGGCGATCTGGCCATCGTCGAGACCGGGCAATTCGTGAACCCGCGCAGGATGCGTGTCCAGCGTGGCAAAGACCTGATGGTTCTCCCAGCCCCGGCTGCCACAGATCAGCAGGTGCGCGTCGGGGATCTCGGGCCAGATGTCCAGAAGCAGGGCGTGGTTCTTGCGCGGCTCTATGGTGCCGAGAGTGACGAAATAGGGGGCTCGCCACGGGCCTTCGGGGGCCTTGGTGGGTGTGCTCAGGTCCAGCCCCAGGGGCGCAACCACGGTGCGCGGAATGCGCTGGCCGGTGCGGTGGCGGGCGATGTCCCGCGCTGTCTGGGCCGAGTTGCAGATGATCAGATCGGCCCGGTCGCCTGCCCGGTCCAGGAAGTGGCGAAACACCTGCAGGGTGCCGGGGCGCTGAAACTGCGGTTCGTCCAGCGGGATGGTGTCATGGACAAAGACCGTCACCCGCGCCTCGATCCCAGTCAGTGCGGACAAGACGCGGTTGATCAGGTTCGTGTGGCCTGTGTTGATATAGGTCAGCCCGCGCGGCAGGTGACGGCGCAGCATGGCCGACAGCCGCAGCGGCAGACAGCGGGCGCGGCAGATGCGGCGCAGATCGGACTCGGCCCGGGCGCGCATCGGGTCCAGCCTGCGCTTGATGCGTGACAGGCGATCCGGCGCACCCCAGTCCTGCGAGGTGATCCGGCTGTGCAAGGCGGTCGTGCCGTCCGGGTCCAGCAGCACATAGCCCAACGATGTGCGGACCAGCCCCCAGAGCGGGCCGTTCCGCAGCAGGTGCGTCAGATAGGCAAATTCGACACGGTCGACACCGGTCATCGGTCGCCCCGCCCGGCTGACAAGCCGGGTCAGGTCAAGCAGGCGGTCAGGCGTCGGCGCGGCGGTCACTTGTCATAGTGTCCGTTCTTGTGCCAACGCCACGTGTCCGCGATCATCTGCAGCATGGTCGAGCGATGCGGGGTCCAGCCAAGCTCTTCGCCCGCGCGGGTCGACCCGGACACCAGCTTGGTCGCGTCGCCGCCCCGGCGTGGCCCTTCGGTGCAGGGGACGGGTTTGTTGGTTACATGGCCTGCGGAGTCGATCACTTCGCGCACTGAAAATCCGTGGCCCGTGCCAAGGTTGAAGGCCCGGCTGCCCCGGTCGTCCCGCAGCCATTTCAAGCCAAGAACATGCGCATCGACCAGATCGCAGACATGTACGTAATCGCGGATGCAGGTGCCGTCGGGCGTGTTGTAGTCGGTGCCGTGGATGGTCAGGCCCGGGCGTTGACCATCGACAGCCTCCAGCATCACCGGGATCAGGTGCGTTTCGGGCCGATGGTGTTCGCCGACCTCGCCTTCGGGGTCCGCGCCGGCCACGTTGAAATAGCGGAAGATCACCGATTTCAGGCCGTAAGCTGCCTCGAAATCACGAAGGATGCCCTCGACCGCCAGTTTTGACGCGCCATAGGCATTCAGCGGATCCTGCGGTGTGGTTTCGTCCAGAACCACGTTGTCGTGGTCGCCGTAGGTGGCGCAGGTCGATGAAAAGACGAAATCCATGACACCGGCGGCCACCGCCGCCTCGATCAGTGTCAGCGAGCCTTCGACATTGTTGCGCCAGTAGAGGCCGGGTTTGGCCATCGCCTCGCCGACCTGGCTGAGGGCGGCGAAATGCATCACCGCCAAAGGCTGCCAGCGGGCAAAGACCTCGTCCAGCCGGGCGCGGTCGGACAGGGCGCCCTGTTCGAAAGGGCCGAATTTCACGGCATCCTGCCAGCCGGTGGACAGGTTGTCATAGGTGACCGGCGTGTAGCCCGCCGCCCTGAGCGCCTTGCAGGCGTGGCTGCCGATGTAGCCCGCACCGCCTGTGACCAAAACGTTGGACAAGGGTTACTCCGCCGCCTTGCGCGACAGGTGCAGCTCATCCAGATAGGCGCCGAGGTCGTCCTTGAGCTCTTCCCGGGCAAGGCCAAAGGCCACGGTCGCCTGCAGGAAGCCCGCCTTGGAACCGCAATCGAAACGCTCTCCGTTGAAACGGTAGCCGTAAACGCCGCTGGCGTTGATCTCACGGTCGATGGCGTCGGTGAGCTGGATCTCTCCGCCAGCGCCGGTTGCCGGGTTTTCAAGGTGTTTGAACACTTCGGGCGTCAGGATGTAGCGGCCGATCACGGCAAGGTTCGACGGGGCCTCATCTGCGGGCGGCTTTTCCACCATGCCCTTGACCTTGACCAGCCGGCCCATGTCCTCGGCCACGTCCAGAACACCGTAGGCGCTGACCTTTTCGCGCGGCACTTCCATCGCGGCGACCATGCAGCCGCCGGTCTGTTCATAGGCCTCGACCATCTGTTGCAGGCAGGGCTTTTCGGCGGCGATCACGTCGTCCGGCAGCATGACGGCAAAGGGTTCATCTCCCACCAACCGGCGCGCGCACCAGATGGCATGACCAAGGCCCAGCGCCTTGTGCTGGCGGATATAGGCGATTTCGCCGCTGTCCATGTTGGTCGACAACAGGATGTCGAGCAGCTTGTCCTTGCCCTTGGCGCGCAGTTCGGCCTCGAGCTGTGGCGCATGATCAAAGTAATCCTCAAGCGCACCTTTGCCGCGCGAGGTGACAAAGATGAACTCCTGGATGCCAGCGGCCCGCGCCTCGTCGATGGCATACTGAACCAGAGGGCGGTCCACCAAAGTCATGATTTCCTTGGGTACGGATTTCGTCGCCGGAAGAAAGCGGGTGCCCAGACCCGCAACCGGAAAGATCGCCTTGGTGACCTTTTTCGTCATATCAGTCTCCATCTGTCTTTGCCTCATGCTAACGCGGGCTGCGGTTGCGCAGTATCCCTAACTCAGCGCCGGGCTAAAACCTTGGTAAAGTTGTGTTCCCAATGTGTCTGACGGGCATTCCTGCCCCCGAATAGCGCGCTATCCGCGCACTTTCTGCACTCGCATAATTTCCGATTGGAGGCCATTTGAAAAGCGTCGCAGCCGGATCAGCGGGCCATGCCGAAGGCTGCGGCCGAACAGCCCCCCGGTCTGTTGCCATATCCCTTCGGATGTGAATTCCACCCGGTGGAAACGGGCGGTCGGTGAAAACAGGAAAAGGCTGACGATCTTGCCATCCTTGACCTGTTGCGCGGCCTGCCTGCGCAGGCGTTCCGATTGCCATGGACGCCCCGCAAGATGCGCCCTCGGCGCGCCGGGACGCCCGGCATAGGGACAAAATGGCTGTGGGGAGGGGCGGATTGGCGGTGTCTGCCCAAACGTACGGTCGCGGCCTTCTGCGCCGCCCCGCTTCAACCCGCGCAAGAGACGGTGGACGTCCATGGCATCCAGCGGGCCGCGCTGCATGAAGCGGAGAAGCCGTTTGCGCTGGGCAGAGGAAAAATTGTCCCATGCGACGGTTTGCATGTTTTTTGGGCAGTGTTTGCGCAAAAAGACCATTTGCGACGCCCCGATCTGGGTCAGGTCGCGCGGACTGCGGTCACGGGCGCGGCGCGGGCTTTCGGCAAAGCCGTGATGGACCTGCGCAAGGGGCGCGATGGCGGTCCGGTGTCCGACGGCGGCAAGGCGCAGGTTCAGATCGGTTTCATCAAGGTAGAACCGAAAGGCCGGGTCAAAGCCGCCGAGATCCGCCAGAACCGAACGCCGCACCGCCATGTTGGTGCCCTCGGTCTTGGTCACATGGCCTTCGGGGGGGTGCGGAACGGTGGGGGACAAATCCGTCAGCGGCAGGTCTTGTGCCGTTCCGGTTGCGTCAACGCTGCGTGCCTGCCACTGGAAACTGATGCCGTTGCGACCGATCACGAACCCGCCCACGCAGGCGGTCTCCGGGTCGGCGAAAGGGCCGGTCAGGTGTTGCAGCCAGAGCGGCTCTGGCACCGCGTCATCGTCGATGAAGGCGACGACCTCTCCGGCGGCGCTGGCGATCCCCAGATTGCGCGCGGCTGAGATGTTGGCCTCGTCAAACGGCACCAGCTTGATCTGCCCGGCATCCGGACGGGCCATCACGGCGGCGCATCCGGCGGGGCAGGCGACCACGACGACCTCGAATGGTGCGTAGTCGAGTTGAGCCACGCCGGTCAGGCTTCGCATCAGTGCATCCGGGCGGCCCCGGCTGGTGATGACGATGCTGACCGGCAGGGTCACGCGGGGTCAGCCCTCTTTCAGATCGACGCCCGGCGCATAGGCGATGAAGAACGGGTTGGCGAAACCTTCCTTGCCATAGGCCAGCGCAGAGTGATCGTCGAAACGCACCACCCGCCCGCCCGCGCCGTTCAGCACCGCATGTCCGGCCGCAGTGTCCCATTCCATGGTGCGGCCAAGGCGGGGGTAAAGATCGGCCTCTCCCGTCGCCACGAGGCAGAATTTCAGCGAGGATCCGGCCGAAGTCATGTCCTTGACGCTGTACTTGCCGATATAGGCGTCGGTGGCCTCATCCCGGTGGGATTTCGACGCCACCACCATCAGCGCGTCATTGTCCGGCTTGGACGCCTTGATCGGCTTGGTCTCCCCGGGTTTGTCCAGGTCAAAGGGGCCTTCCTCCTCGACCGAGTGGCCGACCGAATTGGTGTAGAACATGCGCCCGCGCGCCGGGGCATAGACCACGCCACGGGTCGGCACGCCGTCCTCGACCAGAGCGATGTTGACGGTGAAATCGCCGCGCCGCTTGATGAACTCCTTGGTGCCGTCCAGCGGATCGACGATCAGAAAGGTCATGGCAGTGACATCGTGGCTGTCGGCCTGTTCCTCTGTCACCAGCGCCATATCGGGAAAAGCCTCGCGCAGGCCTTCGGAAATCAGCGCATCGGCGGCCTGATCGGCGGCGGTCACCGGGCTGTCGTCCGATTTGGTCATGACCTCGAACTGATCGGAGTTGTAAATCTCCATGATCTTCTCTCCAGCCTGCAGGGCAAGGCGGCGCAGAACCGGCGTCAGCTCGGAATAGTTCATGGTCTGGCTCCTGTCCGCGGGACATGCGCGGATTCATTGATTTGAAACGTGGTTCGCCTTATGCTGCCGTTAATCAAAAACGGCAAGTGTGCGGCCGATGGGGTACGGGCACGGAGAGCAGGCAGAATGTTTCAGGTAACAAGACCCCGGTCACGGCTGGAGTCCGTGGTTTATATCCTTGAACTGATCTATCACAACTCGGTTCGCTCTGTGCGCAAGGCGCATGGCAACGCCTTCATGGCGATCTTCATGAACATGCTGCAGACGATCATCTTCGTCCTTGCCTTCTACTTCATGTTTCAGATCCTCGGGATGCGCAGCACCGCGCTGCGCGGGGATTTCATGATCTACATCATGACCGGCGTGTTTCTCTACATGACGCATACCAAGACGCTGGGCGCCGTCGCCGGGTCCGAGGGGCCGGCCAGCCCGATGATGCAGCATGCGCCGATGAATACCGCCATCGCCATCATCTCGGCCATGGTGTCGACCCTTTACATCCAGATCCTGTCGTTGATAGCGATCCTGTTTGTCTACGACGTGGCCTTCAACCCTTTTGTGCTGGAGGACATCCACGATCCCATCGGATGCCTGGGCATGGTCATCCTGTCGTGGTTTTCGGGTGCGGCGATCGGGTTGGTGTTCCTGGCGGTCAAACCGTGGTTTCCGACTCCGGTCAGCATCCTGTCGACGATCTATCAGCGCGCCAACATGATCGCCTCGGGCAAGATGTTCGTGGCCAATACGCTGCCCAGCTACATGCTGGTCATGTTCGACTGGAACCCGCTGTTCCACACCATCGACCAGTCTCGTGGGTACGCTTTCGTGGATTACAACCCCCGGAATTCTGACTGGGAATATGCCTTGTATCTGAGTATCGTGCTGGTGATGATTGGCCTCATGGGTGAGTTTTATACCCGCAAACACGCCTCGGCTTCCTGGAGCGCGCGCCGCTGAAATTTCCGCGACGTCCGGGCAGGTCAAGTGCGGACAGGAAGGACGAAAAAATGAAGACATTTGCCACAGTTATTCTGATGTGCCTCGCCGGGGCGGTTTCCGCTCAGGACTACCCGGCGCTCTACAACGTCACCGGCGTCGAGGATGGCGATGTGCTGAACATGCGCACTCGCCCGACCGAAAACGGCACCGTGATCGGCGCGCTGGGCTTTGACGCCAAACATGTCGAGGTGATCGAGGAAGACGATGGCTGGGGCCGGGTCAACCACGAAGGCCTGTCAGGCTGGGTTTCGCTGGAGTCGATGGAACGGCAGGACGGCACCCAGATGCCCGATGGCTATCAGTTCAAGTGCTTCGGGACCGAGCCGTTCTGGAGCGCCACGGTGATTCAGGGAGATACGCTGACCTTCACGCGGCCCGATGACGACGACAAGGCCTTTAAGGTCAGTGAGATGGCCACCTCGGTCAGCCGCGACAGCCCGCATGCGCTGCTTGGGTCCAAACTGGGCGAGAACGTCACGCTGGTCATGACGCATGAAATCTGCAGCGACGGCATGTCGGATTATCGGTTCGGCTTTTCTGGGGCGGTGGTGATCGGCGGTTATGACACCCAAGTCTATAGCGGCTGCTGCTCGCTGGACATGAATTGAGGGCCGGGGCGATGATGCTGCGACTGATCTGTGCGCTTCTGTTGATCGGCAGCAGCGCCTTCGCCCAATCTGATTTCCCACGCCTGCACGATGTTGTGGGCGTGGCATCGGACGATGTGCTGAACGTGCGCGCGGGGCCGGGGGGCGACCACCCGATTGTCGGGGAACTGGCCTTTGACGCGCGCGGGATCGAAGTGATCCGCGCCGAAGACGGCTGGGGATTCGTGAACGTGGCCGAGGGCACCGGATGGACGTCGCTGCGATTCCTTGCGCCGCGTCCGGATGGCGACCTGTCCAACAATCCCCGGCTGGTCTGCGGCGGGACAGAGCCGTTCTGGGATATTGATGTGCAGCAGGGTCAGGTGGCACAGGTCAAGACGCCGATGACCTATGAAACCGGAGAGACCTTTGACGTGGGCCTGTTCCAGCGCGCCTACAACCCGATGGAGAAATGGGTGCTGCAGGGCTCTGACGGCACGCGGAGCCTTTCCATGGTCGTGGCAAAGGCGTATTGCGACAACGGCATGTCGGACAATGAATTCGGGTTCGACGCCACGCTGATCGTCACCGGGCAAGAGGGCTACGTCCTCTCCGGATGTTGCGAACTGGCGGACTGAGCGACCACGCCGGACCTCTGGGGAGAGAGCCGGTTCCAACTTCGGCCAAATGCCATCTATGTCACCCGATTGACGCATTGAGCGGCACTCTGCCCATTTTCGGGAATTTTTCTTGATGTGGGGAGGCAAGAGATGGCAGCTTGGCAAAAAAAACCCCGAGGCAGAGCAAATGAACACAATCAAGTATGAGCTTTATGGCTTTTCCGTTCTGGTCAGTATGACCGTGGTCCTGCTGGCGATGCCAGGCAGCCAGGAAGAGCGCAGGTCGATCGCCGAGACAGGGCGGACAACCTTGTCACAAGAGGTTTTCGGTGCAAGAAATTAAGCCTGCGCGTTCCAGAGGGATTCGCGGAATACCTGAGACGTCGAGGTTCACATAACCTGTTGAAATCCAGGATTTCAGGCAGCGTTCTGTGAGTCAGTCCTTTCGGACAGCGCTTAAGTCCGGCTTTGGCGCGACCAGGTCTTGCGGGCCGAACCGCGCCTGGCTTTCGGTCACGTCACGACCCTCAGTGTCAGGTTGATCCGCCCGCCCTTTGGCAACAGGCTTGATGATCCGAACCGGATTCGGTCGACCCCGTGATGCGCCAGCCGCGCCGCGCCGCCCATCATCACCACATCGCCGGATTGCAGCCAGATCGACTCTGTCTTGCCGCCCCGCTCGGGGTTGCCCATGCGGAAAAGGCCCTCGTCCCCCAGCGACACCGAAACCACGGGGCAGGTGAAGTCCGCCTCATCCTCATCCCTGTGCAGCCCCATGCGGGCACCCTCTCCATACCAGTTGATCAGGCAGCACTCCGGCGGACGCGCGCAGCCCGACACCGCGGACCAGATGGCCAGCACGTCCTCCGGGATCGGCGGCCATGGCATGCCGTCGGGATGGTGCGCGTCGTAGCGATAGCCGCGCCGGTCACTGATCCAGCCGAACCGCCCCGCCGCGCTCATCCGGACGGACATGGGGCCGCGCCGCGTCATGGGCGTGAACAAGGGCGCCACGGCCAGCACCTCGCGCAGACGCGCAACCAGCGCCTCCTGCGCCGCACGGTCCAGAAAGCCGCGGTGGATGACAAAGCCCTTGCGCTCGATCATGTCGTTCATAAGGGAGTTGTCAGGGATTGCATTGTAGATGCCAAGCCATGACACCACGAAACCCTCGAAATGCCGCGATCACGGTGCTTGCAGGCCTCCACACCCCTCCTTATATACCCTCCGAACGTCGGGCACTGCCTCTCGGTGCCGGGCTAAAATCATACGGGGCAGGATGCCGTAACGGGTCCGACGCCTCGTGACATCGCCTTGAATAATGAAAGGGATCGAATCATGGGTAAAGTGATCGGTATCGACCTTGGGACCACCAACTCCTGCGTTGCCATCATGGATGGCTCTCAGGCGCGCGTGATTGAAAACGCCGAAGGTGCCCGCACCACCCCCTCCATCGTCGCCTTTACCGACGATGAACGCCTCGTTGGCCAGCCGGCCAAACGTCAGGCCGTGACCAACCCCGAAAACACCGTCTTCGCTGTCAAGCGTCTGATCGGCCGCCGCGTCGGTGACCCCGAGGTCACCAAGGACAAGGACATTGTCCCCTACAAGATCGTGGACGGCGGCAACGGCGACGCCTGGGTGGAAATCCGTGGCGAGAAATTCTCGCCCTCTCAAATCTCCGCCTTCACGCTGCAGAAGATGAAGGAAACCGCCGAGAGCTACCTCGGCGAAGAAGTGACCCAGGCGGTCATCACCGTTCCGGCTTACTTCAACGACGCCCAGCGTCAGGCAACCAAGGACGCCGGCAAGATCGCCGGCCTCGAAGTGCTGCGCATCATCAACGAGCCGACAGCCGCCGCGCTGGCCTATGGTCTCGACAAGAAAGAAACCCGCACCATCGCGGTCTATGACCTTGGTGGCGGTACATTCGACGTGACGATCCTCGAAATCGACGATGGCCTGTTCGAGGTGAAATCGACCAACGGCGACACCTTCCTGGGTGGCGAAGACTTTGACATGCGGATCGTCAATTATCTTGCCGACCAGTTCAAGAAAGAGCACCAGGTCGACCTGACCAAGGACAAGATGGCCCTGCAGCGTCTGAAAGAAGCGGCGGAAAAGGCCAAGATCGAGCTGTCCTCGGCCACCCAGACCGAGATCAACCAGCCGTTCATCTCGATGGGCGCCAACGGCCAGCCGCTGCACATGGTGATGAAGCTGACCCGCGCCAAGCTGGAAAGCCTTGTCGGTGACCTGATCAAGAACTCGATCAAGCCGTGCCAGGCCGCGCTGAAGGATGCCGGGCTGACCACCTCGGACATCGACGAGGTTGTTCTGGTCGGCGGTCAGACGCGGATGCCGAAGGTCATGGAAGAAGTGACCAAGTTCTTCGGCAAGGAGCCGCACAAGGGTGTGAACCCGGACGAAGTGGTTGCCATGGGCGCCGCCATCCAGGCCGGTGTTCTGCAGGGTGACGTCAAGGACGTGGTTCTGCTGGACGTGACCCCGCTGTCGTTGGGGATCGAGACGCTGGGTGGCGTGTTCACCCGCCTGATCGACCGCAACACCACGATCCCGACCAAGAAGTCGCAGATATTCTCTACCGCCGAAGACAACCAGTCGGCCGTGACGATCCGCGTCTTCCAGGGCGAACGTGAGATGGCCGCCGACAACAAGATGCTGGGTCAGTTCAACCTCGAGGACATCCCGCCCTCGCCGCGTGGTATGCCGCAGATCGAAGTGACCTTTGACATCGACGCCAACGGCATCGTGTCGGTCGGCGCCAAGGACAAGGCGACTGGTAAGGAACAGCAGATCACGATTCAGGCGTCCGGTGGTCTCTCCGACGACGACATCGAGCGCATGGTCAAGGAGGCGGAGGAAAACGCCGACGCTGACAAGGCCCGCAAGGAACTGGTCGAGGCCCGCAACCAGGCCGAAAGCCTCATCCATTCGACCGAGAAATCGGTCGAAGAGCATGGCGACAAGGTCGATCCGTCGACTGTCGAGGTGATCGAACTGGCCGTTGCCTCGCTGAAGGACGATCTGGAAAAAGACGACGTCTCGGCTGAAAAGCTGAAGGCGGGCATCCAGAACGTCACCGAAGTGGCGATGAAGCTGGGCGAGGCGATCTACAAGGCGCAGTCCGAAGAAGGCAGCGACGACATCCCCGAAGCGGACGCAGGGGCCGGGGCGGATGACGATATCGTCGACGCCGATTTTGAGGACCTGGACGACAACAAGCGGGCCTGAGGCCATCGCCCTCGGAACCAATCTGGGGCCGGTCCGGAAACCGGGCCGGCCCTTGACGTTCCGCACAGAGGAGGACACTCATGTCCAAACGTGACTATTACGATGTGCTCGGCCTCGCGCGCGGCGCCTCTCCGGAGGAAATCAAGAAAGCCTACCGCAAGAAGGCCAAGGAACTTCACCCCGACCGCAATGCCGACAAACCCGACGCCGAATCCCAGTTCAAGGAAGCGAACGAGGCCTATGACGTCCTGAAGGACGCCGACAAGAAGGCGGCCTATGACCGCTTTGGTCATTCAGCCTTCGAGGGCGGCTTGGGCGGCGGCCCGCGTCCCGGTGGTGCCGGTGGAATGGGCGGCAATGCCGATTTCGCCTCGGCCTTCTCGGATGTCTTTGACGATCTCTTCGGCGATTTCATGGGTGGCCGTCAGGGCGGTCGTCAGCGCGCCGCGCGCGGGGCTGACCTGCGCTACAACCTGCGTGTGACGCTGGAAGAAGCCTATAACGGTCTGCACAAGACGATCAAGGTGCCGACCTCGATCCAATGTGACGAATGCAACGGCTCCGGTGCCGAAGGCGGATCGGAACCGACCACCTGCCCGACGTGCTCCGGCATGGGTAAGGTGCGCGCGACGCAGGGCTTCTTCACGGTGGAACGGACCTGTCCGACCTGTTCGGGTCTTGGCCAGATCATCAAGAACCCCTGCAATTCCTGCGGCGGCGCTGGCCGCAAGCAAAAGGAGCGCGCGCTCTCGGTCAATATCCCGGCCGGGGTCGAGACGGGGACGCGCATTCGTCTGGCCGGCGAAGGTGAGGCGGGGATGCGCGGCGGACCGCCGGGCGACCTGTATATCTTCATCGAGGTCGAACCGCATCCGATCTTTGAACGTGACGGGGCCGAATTGCATTGCCGCGTGCCGGTGTCGATGACAGCAGCGGCGCTGGGCGGCGACATCGAGGTGCCGACAATCGACGGCGGCCGCAGCCGGGTCAAGATCCCGTCGGGCAGCCAGTCGGGCCGCCAGATGCGCCTGCGCGGCAAGGGCATGCGCGCCCTGCGCGGCGGCGCCACCGGCGATATGTTCATCGAACTGGCGGTGGAAACCCCGGTCAACCTGACCTCGCGGCAAAAGGAACTTCTGCGCGAGTTTGAATCGCTGGCCGAGGACAACAACCCGGAATCCCACAGTTTCTTTACATCGGTGAAAAACTTCTGGGACTCGATGAAGGGGTGAATTGACGAACCTGCGCAACGCGCAGGCGAAGCCTCCTCCAGTGGAGTCTTCGATCAAATCACGGGCGGAGCCCCGGGCCTTTGACGTACCGGCGACCCACACGGAACACACGAGTGTTAACGCCTGATTCACCAATAGGGGCCACGATGTCAGCCATGACACGTGGCCCGCATTTCTCTGATTCCCAGGCAGCCCTTTTCGAACCGGACGAGGCGCCGCCGCGTCCCGGTCCCGGCGCGGATAACCTGCCGTCCTACATCCGGGACCACCGCGCCCGCCTGCGCGAACGCTTTCTTGTTGGCGGTGCGGATGCCCTGCCGGATTACGAACTTCTGGAACTGGTCCTGTTCCGGGCCATTCCTCGCCGGGATGTAAAGCCGCTGGCGCGGTTGTTGCTGGACACATTCGGCGATTTCAATGGTGTCCTGTCCGCCCCCTTGCCGCGCTTGCAAGAGGTCAAGGGGGTCGGCGATGCCGTGGTCACCGAACTCAAGATCGTCGAGGCTGCGGCGCATCGACTTGCCCGCTCGCGGGTCCTCCAAAAACACGTGGTCAGCAGTTGGGACGCCCTCATGGACTATTGCCAGACCGCCATGGCCCACCGTGATACGGAACAGTTTCGCGTCCTGTTTCTCGACCGAAAGAACGTGCTGATCGGGGATGAGCCCCAGGCGCGCGGCACCGTGGACCATGTGCCGGTCTACCCGCGCGAGGTTGTCAAACGGGCGCTGGAACTGAACGCCTCCGCCATCATCCTCGTCCACAACCACCCGTCAGGCGATCCCACGCCCAGTCAGGCGGATATAGAGATGACAGCCCAGATCCAGATCGCCGCAGACACGCTGGGCATCACGTTGCACGATCACCTCGTGATCGGAAAATCGCGCGCGCTCAGTTTTCGCAGTGAAGGCCTGCTCTGACCTGCGCTTCTTTGGTTTGAAAAATACCTCGGGGAGCTCCGGAGGAGCGGGGCAGCGCTCCTGCCCGAGCCCGAAGGGCGAGACAACCTGTGCGCGCGTCAGCGCGCTCCGCTGGATCTAAGGAGACTCACCGCACCCAGACTTCGACCCGCCGATTCACCTGTCGGCCCCAGGCGCTGTCATCGCAGGCCATCGGCATCGCCTCGCCAAAGGCTTCGACCCGCACCGTGACCTGTGACACCTCCAGCGTCTCTGCTGCATCCATAACGGCGGTCCGAACCGCCTCGGCCCGGCGGCGCGCGATGTCCAGGTTGGCGGGGGCCGGGCCAACCCCGTCCGAGAAGCCGACAAACACCACTTCGCGGCCATGATATTCGCCGGTTTCCAGGGCAAGGGCCAGTTGCAGCACATTGGACCGGGACTGCGCGTCGAGCTTGCTGGAGCCGGTTTCAAAACGAAAGGTAACCGTCAGACGGCGCAGCGGCGACAGCACTCGCACCATGTCTTTCAGTGCCTCCAGCCCGCTCTCCTCGGCGACGAGGATGGCATTGGCCAGCCGGTCGCCCTGCAGGTCGCGCGCGACTTCTTCTGCGGTCTGATCGACAAATCCGGCCCGTCGAATGACGTCCTGCGCCGGAGGACTCAGCGCATATCCCACGAAGTCGCGCGCCAGTTTGGGCAGGCGACGCGCGGGTGTATACAGGAACATCGGGGCGGTCAGCGGATAGTCCTCCGTCTTGATGCTGCGCCGCGCCGCCCGCAGTTGAAACCCGCAGGTGCCTGTTAGGATCAGCGGTCTGGTCCCGCCGGTTTCGCCATAGCTAGCAAGGCCAAGGCCAAAGGGATCCTCGGCCACAGCCGCGATCAGGTGGCTGTTGCCTTCATGGCGTCGGGCCGCATCGGTCAGTTTGAGACGCGCGGGACGCAGCAGCCGGTCTTCCAACCCCTGGATCAGACCCGACCCGGCCCCGCGCAGATGCACGGTGATCGGCGCGTCCGGCCCGCCAAGGGTCTGCCAGTTGGTGGTCCGCCCGGACAGCACGTCCACCAGTTGGGCGATCGACAGCCGGTCCACGGGATTGTCAGGGGCGACGATGGGCACCAGCGCGTCCAGCGCCAGCACGCGAGAGCGGTTGGCGCGGGTCAGGTCCCCCAGACCGGCGGCGCGGGCGGCCTCTGCCTCGACGCCGCGGATTTCGCGCAGGGCCATGACAACATCGGCCTCGCCCTGCAGCAGCGCGGCAAATCCCCGGTCGGTGTTGGTAACGTCAAAATCAAACCGCCCCAACAGCTTGTCGGATCCGCCATCGCGCAGCAGGTAGACAAAGGCGTCGGCCTCGCCGTCGACCCGTTCCACGGCATAGCCGCTGCGCCGTGCGAATCCTTCGACCAGCGCCGGCATCAGGCCGCCGACCGCTGCAGAGCCGGAGAAGGTCACTTTGGCCACGTAGTCAGTCAGAGAGGGACAGCCGATGCCGCGGCAGGTCACGCCGGTCCCGTCCACGGTCATTTCGCCAAACCGGGTTTGCAGCCGGTAAAGCTCGCCGTCAAATCCCAGGAGCGTGCCGTTGATGGAAATCGAGCCGTCCCGCGATTTCAGCGTGACGTCCTGCGCCAGCAGGGCGCCTGTCTGCGCCACAAAGAAAAGTGCGGCGAAGATCGCCGCACGTACAATCGCCATGAAGTCCCCATCAGCCGAGTATTATCTTTCGGCGATAGTCAGGTCTTCGAAGAGGTTTTTCAACACCAGAAAGTCGCCCACACTGTCGCATAGCGGTATTTCAAGCGACACGTCCTGGACGCGCAGGGCTGTGCCGTTGCGGATTTCCAGTGTCTGCGCCTCGACATGGGTGTTGCAGTTCATTTCGGTCACTTCTGCCTCGACCGTCAGCAGCACCTCGCCGCTGCGCTTGGCGGTGCCGGAGGGAAAGGAATAGATCTCCGCCACCAGCGCCTCTGGCGTGTCCATCTGGCCAAGCCGGGTCAGGAAACCACCTTCTCCGATCGCCGCCGCCGTCAGGTTGCCAGCGGAGGCGGCCCAGACATGACCTTCAGTGAAATACTCGGCGGCATATTCGCGGGCGTGCAACTGCAGACCGGCCTCGCCTTTCCACTGTACCGCAACGCGGTCGTAGAAGGGCAGGGAAGTCACCTCGGCCGTGGCCATGGCCCCGGCACCACCGGCAAAGGAGGCGATGAAACTCGCCTGCCCGGCCAGGGCAGGGATCGTGACCGACAAAGTGCCGTCGGGCTGCATCACCTCGGTGAACATCAGGCCCTGATGGTGGATCGTCACCCGTTCGCTGGCGCGGCAGGGGGCGGTCAGCACCAGATCGACCAAGGCACCGGCCCCCGGGTCCGCCTTCATCGTGATGTCACAGGCAAAACCGGTGGCTGCCGGGCTTTCGGGAAATTCTGGTTGGGGAAGCTGGGTTTCGGCCGCCGCCTTGAGAAGGAGGGGTGCGTCCGGCAGCGTCGGTTCCACCTGGATGTCCATGGGCATCAGCGGCAGAGCCACCGCCGAAGAGGTTGGCGTGATCGAGGAAATCTCGAGCGTCAGGTCGGCGCCCTTATCCTGTGCGCCGGGCAAAGCCAG
The DNA here is from genome assembly GCA_034670345.1 of Paracoccaceae bacterium. Lineage (GTDB taxonomy): Bacteria > Pseudomonadota > Alphaproteobacteria > Rhodobacterales > Rhodobacteraceae > Antarctobacter. The sequence goes on from JAXMNQ010000007.1 coordinate 115,677, forward strand.
CCCGTATTGCATCATGTAGCCCGTGCCCAAGGCGCAAACCAATGTTGCGCCGCCTAGAATGTAACTGGTGAGCCTAGCCATCTTGGGACTCCTGTCCTGATCCGTCGAGGCCTAACATCGGTGCGAATCATGGCGCGCTTGGGGCGCGCGAGCGGAGTCATTTTGACATTTCGCAAAAGCGGCGGGGAACTTTTGGCCGCCCGCCGCATGTTTCATGATCAGCCAAGACGCCCGTGGCAGTGCTTGAACTTCTTGCCGGAACCGCAGGGGCAGCTGTCATTCCGGCCCGGAGTGCCCCAGGTCGCGGGATCGTTTTCGTCAAATCCTTCGGCAGCGACAGCCTCGTTTGCGCCGGCCCCCGCAGCGCCGGCCCCCGCAGCGGCCGCCCCGGCGGCAGCGCCGCCCGCGGCTGTCGGGGCAGCTCCTGCGCCCCCGGCCTGGGCCGCGGCGGTGTCCATCTGGCGCTGCATTTCTTCCTGCTGGCGCCGCATCTCCTCGATCATCGCCTTCTGTTCGCCCTCGGACATCGGGCGCACGCGGCTCAGCTGTTCGCTGACGGTTTCACGCAGGCTGTCCAGCATGCTTTCGAACAGCTGGAAGGATTCGTTCTTGTATTCGTTCAGCGGGTCACGCTGCGCATAGCCGCGGAAACCCACGACAGAGCGCAAATGCTCAAGCGTCAGCAGGTGTTCGCGCCACTTGCCGTCGATGGTCTGCAACAGAACCTGCTTTTCGATCTGGCGCATGGTGTCGGGACCGAAGGCCTCGGTCTTTTCGTCCATCATCTTGTCGCTGGCCTCGACCAGACGCTCGCGGATCACGTCCTGATCGACGCCGTCCTCATCCGCCCAGCCGATGATCGGCAGATCAACGCCCAGCTTTTCCAGCGCGGCGGCGTAAAGGCCCTGCATGTCCCACTGATCGGCATAGGCCTTGGGCGGGGCATATATGTCGACCAGATCGTCGATCACCTCATGGCGCATGTCCGTCGTGATTTCAGAGACGTCCTCCGCCTCCATGATCTCGCGCCGCTGGCTGAAGACAACTTTCCGCTGGTCGTTCATCACGTCGTCGAACTTCAGCAGCTGCTTGCGGATATCAAAGTTGCGGCCCTCGACCTTGGCCTGCGCGCGCTCCAGCGATTTGTTGACCCAGGGGTGGACGATGGCCTCGCCTTCTTTCATCCCCAGCCCCGACAGCACCTTTTCCAGACGCTCGGACCCGAAGATGCGCATCAGGTCATCTTCGAGCGAGAGGTAGAACGACGACCGGCCCGGATCCCCCTGACGGCCCGAACGGCCGCGCAGCTGGTTGTCAATGCGGCGCGATTCGTGGCGTTCGGTGGCCAGCACATACAGCCCGCCAGCGTCGATCACCGCCTTTTCGTCGGATTCGTGCTGCGATTCGATCTGGGAGCGGATCTCGTCCGGATGCCCGTCGGGATTGGCGGCGATGGCCTCCATGATCTTGAATTCGACGTTGCCACCCAGTTTGATGTCGGTCCCGCGGCCCGCCATGTTGGTGGCGATGGTGATTGCGGCCAGCTTGCCCGCATCGGCGACGATCTGCGCCTCCTGCTCATGCTGGCGCGCGTTCAGGACGTTGTGCTTGAGCTCCGCTTGCTTCAGCAACTGGCTCAGCATCTCGGACTTCTCGATCGAGGTGGTGCCCACCAGAACCGGCTGGCCCTTGTCGTGCGCCTTGCGGATTTCGTCGACGATGGCAGAGTATTTCTCGGCGCCGGTGCGGTACACCGCGTCGTCGTCGTCGATCCGGGCGATGGGCTTGTTCGTCGGCACCTCGACCACGCCCAGACCGTAGATCTGGCCGAATTCCTCGGCCTCGGTGACGGCGGTGCCGGTCATCCCGGCCAGCTTGTCATAGAGGCGGAAGTAGTTCTGGAAGGTCACGCTGGCCAGCGTCACGTTCTCGGGCTGGATGTCCGCGCCTTCCTTGGCCTCGATGGCCTGATGCAACCCGTCCGACAGACGGCGGCCGGCCATCATCCGGCCGGTGAATTCGTCGATCAGCACAACCTCGCCGTCACGGACGATGTAATCCTTGTCCTTGGTGAACAGCTTGTGCGCCCGGATCGCCTGGTTGACGTGGTGCACGACGGTGGTGCTTTCGGGATCGTAGAGGCTCTGGCCCTCTTCCAGCTGTCCGCGCTGTTGCAGCATCTGCTCCAGGAACTCGTTGCCCTCGTCGGTGAAGGTTACGTTCCGGGTCTTTTCGTCGACCGTGTAGTGGCTGTCATCCAGTTCGGGAATCAGCCGGTCGATCGCGACATACAGTTCAGAGCGGTCCTGCGAGGGGCCGGAGATGATCAGAGGTGTCCGCGCCTCGTCGATAAGGATCGAATCGACCTCGTCGACAATCGCGAAATAGTGGTCGCGCTGATACATCTGGTTCAGCTCGGACTTCATGTTGTCGCGCAGATAGTCAAAGCCGAGTTCGTTGTTGGTGGCGTATGTGATGTCGCAGCTGTAGGCCTGCTGCTTTTCCTCGTCCGGCTGGCGCGGGTAGACGACGCCGGTGGTCAGACCCAGCGCGCCGTAGACATTGCTCATCCATTCGGCGTCACGTTTGGCGAGGTAGTCGTTCACGGTGACGATATGCACGCCGCGCCCGGTCAACGCGTTCAGATAGGCCGGGAATGTGGCGACAAGCGTCTTGCCCTCACCGGTCTTCATCTCGGCGATGTTGCCCTGATGCAGGAAGATGCCGCCCATCAACTGCACATCGAAGGCGCGCAGGCCCAGCGCCCGTCTGGCGCCCTCACGACAGTTGGCAAAGGCCTCGGGCAAGAGGTCTTCAAGACTCTCGCCCCTGGCGACGCGCTCCTTGAATTCCTGCGTCTTGGCGATCAGACCGGCATCGTCGAGTTTCTCGAACTCCGGTTCCAGCGCGTTGATCTTTTCCACCAGCGGACGTGTGGCCTTGATCTTACGGTCGTTCGGCGAGCCAAATACCTTGCGCGCGATTTTTCCCAGCATCGTCTGATCTACCCGTTTCCTGCGTCAAGTGCGGCATCTGCTTGCCCGCCTCGCACATGAGCCATATGACGGAACGAAAAGACCGGCCTCGCAGAGCCTTTCGGGCATGTAAGGGGACGGCACAACAGTGTCAACGCCGCCCAGGGACGCGGCGCCGAATCAAGAGGAAGACCAGATGTCGAAAACGCTCATGAAACTCTCCGCAGCGGCGCTTGCGCTCTGCCTGGCCCTGCCCGCATCCGCGCAAGAAGAGGTCACCGCCGATACCGTCGTGGCGACGGTGAACGGCACGGATATCACCTTTGGCCACATGCTGATGGCACGCGCTTCGCTGCCGGAACGCTTTCAGCAGGCCCCGACAGATCAACTCTGGGACGGGTTGCTGGAGCAGCTGATCCAGCAAGAGGCGCTGTCGCAGTCCGAAAAGGCAGAAGAGACCAAGCGCGTCACCGTTGCCTTGGACAATGAAAAACGCTCGCTGCTGGCCGCCGAGGCGATCAATGCCGTTGCCGGGTCCGCTGTGACCGATGAGGCCATCGCCGCCGCCTACAAGGCCAAGTACGAGGACGCCGACCTGGGTGTCGAGTTCAACGCCTCGCATATCCTTGTCGAGACCGAGGAAGAGGCCAAGGCGATCATCGAAGAAATCGAAGGTGGCGCTGACTTTGCGGAAACCGCCAAGGCAAAATCCACCGGCCCCTCCGGTCCCGGTGGTGGCGTTCTCGGCTGGTTCGGCAAGGGCCGCATGGTGCCAGCCTTCGAGGCCGCGGTTGTCGAAATGGAACCGGGTGCGGTCTCTGTGCCGGTAGAGACCCAGTTCGGCTGGCATGTCATCAAGCTGAATGAGACCCGCCCCATCGAAGCGCCCGAGCTGGAACAGGTAAAGGCCGCGCTGGAACAGGAAGTTCAGCGTGATGCGGTTCAAGCCTTTATCGAAGGTCTTGTCGATGGCGGCGAGGTAACCCGCATCGACCGCACCGAGATCGACACCTCGGTGGTCAACAACCTCAACCTCCTGGCGGACTGATCCGATGCCGCCGCGTTCGCCGCTTGCCCCCGACGAGTTTCCTGCGCTCCCGACCATCGGGGGCGCGCGTTTCGCCATCGCCGAGGCCGGGGTCAGGTACAAGAACCGCCCCGACGTGATGCTGGCACTGCTCGATCCGGGCAGCACTGTGGCAGGCGTCTTCACGCGCTCGGCGACGCGCTCGGCCAATGTGCTGGACTGCCAGCGAAAAATCACCGGTGAAAGCGGCGAGGGAGCCGCTTTCATCATCAATTCCGGCAATTCCAACGCCTTCACCGGGCGCGCCGGTGACGGGTCTGTCAAGGCAATCTGCGAAGCGGTCGCCCGGGGGACAGGCGTGCCAGAGGAGCGCGTCTTTACCAGTTCGACCGGCGTGATCGGGGAACGCCTGCCGCATGACCGCATCACCGCCAAACTGTCGGAACTGAACGAAAATCTCAGCAACGCGGCGCTGGCGGATGCCGCCCGCGCCATCATGACCACCGACACCTTTCCCAAGGGCGCTTCGGCGCAGATCGACGTGGACGGCACGCCTGTGAAAATCGCGGGCATCGCCAAGGGCTCCGGCATGATCGCGCCCGACATGGCGACGATGCTGGTCTACATCTTCACCGATGCCAAAATCGGCCGCGCCGACCTGCAGAACATGCTGTCAGAGCTGACCGACAAGACCTTCAACAACATCACCGTCGACAGCGATACCTCGACCTCTGACACGCTCTTGATGGCGGCCACGGGGGCCTCTGGCGTGGACGTGGCCTGGAACGCCGAGTTCACTCAGGCGCTCTACGGCGTCATGCTGGACCTCGCGCATCAGGTTGTCCGCGATGGTGAGGGCGCGACGAAATTCGTCACCGTGCACGTCACCGGCGCGGCCAGCGACGCGGATGCGCGCACCCATGCGCTGTCCATCGCCAACTCGCCGCTGGTCAAGACCGCCGTTGCCGGAGAAGATCCCAACTGGGGCCGGATCGTCATGGCGATCGGCAAATCCGGCGCGGCGGCAGACCGGGACCTGATCTCGATCCGTTTCGGCGACATCCTCGTCGCGGAAAACGGCTGGGTCGCCGAATCCTACCGCGAAGAGGACGGCGCCAGCTATTTCAAAAGCCCGGAAATCGACATCAATGTCGATCTGGGGATAGGGACCGGACAAGCCACCGTCTGGACCTGTGACCTGACCCACGGCTACATCCAGATCAACGCCGACTACCGGTCCTGACCTTTCGTCTGCCCCTGTTTCTTTGGTTTGACAAATACCGCGGGGAGCGCGAGGGGCTGGCCCCTCGCTTCCCTCTCTTCAACAAGAGCGCACCGCAGCATGAAGATCATCCTCGTTTCCGCCGTCGCCCTGATCGACGCCGATGGCCGCGTCCTTCTGGCCCAGCGTCCCGAGGGCAAGAGCATGGCCGGGCTCTGGGAATTTCCCGGCGGCAAGGTCGAACCGGGGGAAACCCCGGAGGCGGCGTTGATTCGCGAGTTGCACGAGGAACTGGGGATCGAGACATGGTCCAGTTGTCTCGCGCCGCTGACCTTTGCCTCACATGCCTACGCTGATTTTCACCTGCTGATGCCGCTGTTCGCCTGCCGGAAATGGGGCGGTATTCCACAGTCCAGAGAGGGGCAGGCGCTGAAATGGGCGCGCAAACAGGAGCTGCGCGACTACCCGATGCCGCCCGCCGACATCCCCCTGATCCCGATTCTCAGGGATTGGCTCTAGGCAAGCCCGCCGCCCCCGAATTTGGAAGCCTCGCACCATAATGCCAAAGATTTGAGCGCACATGCGGAGGTCTGGGTGAAAATGTGGCGGAACAAATGTGAAAATGCGGCGGATCATTATGGAACTGTTTACCAATCTTAACTAGTCTTGCCCGGAGACCGAGATTGGGAGATTACGGAATGCTTCGCACGATCATCATCGGCAGCTGTGTGTCCGTTCAGGGCCTCGTTGAAAAGACATTCCCCGACGGGCGGATGTCGGTCCGCGTCGGACAACGCGTCTACGTCGGCAAGCCAGCCTGACGAGGGTTCGCCGGGCTTACCGGCTTGGTATCAGTTTACGGGGGCAGAGCCTGGCTCGGCCCCTTTTTTCTTGCGCATTGCGCTGACTTCATCAGCCATGTCCGTGGCCAACTCCATCAGCGCCGCGCGCGCAATGCCTCTTTGCGCTTCGATTCGCAACGCGGTCATGTTGGCCTGATAGCGGCGCGCCAGTCGCCCGGTGTCGGCCTGATCCGGTAGTTCCCCGGCTTGTTTGGCCGCCTCGAAAATCGCCCTGAATTCGCCGGTCATTTGGTCGAGGTACACCCGTGCCTGCGCCCCAAGAGCGGCATCGGCCTCTGTCGCGTCCAGCATCGTGCGCACAACCATGCAGGCTTGCCGCCGCGGATCGTCGGCCTCTGTCATGGCAAAGGACCGCAGGAATTGGGCCAGCGCCGCCAAAGGGGAGGCCTCCCGCGCCAGCAGCGCCCGGATGGTCTGCAGGTTTTTCTGGTAGTACCTCTCCAATGCCAGCAGAAAAAGCGCTTCCTTGCTCTGGAACGCCGCGTAGATGCTGCCGGGCTTCATCCGCAGAGCAGCTTCGAGATCCTTGAGCGAAGTCGCGTGATAGCCCTTCTGCCAGAACAGGGTCAGCGCCGCATCAAGCGCGGCATCACGGTCATAGGGGCGTGCGCGGGTCATATGCGTCATATAGGCTGTCCTGCGCCGTTTGTCGTCTTCGGTTGCGCCACTTCACCTTTGAGTGATTGCTCAATTCCGTTATTGAGCGACCACTCACATAGACTATCTGTGCAGCATCCGAGGCAAAGCTGCCTCGACAAAAGGAGATACAGATGACCGACTTCACCCTGCACGACGAAACCACCGCCCCAGAGGCCTCCAAGCCCCTGCTGGACAAGTCCAAGGCCGCCTTTGGGCGCCTTCCGGGGTTGCACCGGGTGATGGCAGAGGCGCCGGCGCTGCTTGAGGGCTATCAGACGCTGCACGCGCTGTTTCAGAACAGCAGCTTCGACAAGGATGAACTGACCGTCGTCTGGCAGACGATCAACGTCGAAAACGAATGCCACTACTGCGTCCCCGCCCACACAGGTATTGCCAAGCAGATGGGTGTCGATGATGCCATCACCAACGCGCTGCGCGACGAGACAGCGCTGCCGACGGCCAAGCTGGAAGCACTGCGCAGCTTCACGCTGAAGCTTGTGCGTCACAACGGATTTGTCCCGGACGAGGATGTGCAGGCGTTCCTGGATGCTGGCTACACGCGCCAGAACATCCTCGAAGTGATCCTTGGATACAGCCAAAAGATCATGTCGAATTACACCAACCACCTGGCCCAGACACCGGTGGACAAGGTGTTCGAAAAATTCGAATGGACCAGAACTGCCAAGGCGGCATGATCGGACTATAAGACAAACACCTGTAAAACAGAGAAAAAAGGCCGACGCATCGCGCCGGCCTTTTCTATTCATTGGACCGAAGGATCAGTCGAGCTTGCGCACGATTTCCTCACGTTCGAAGATTTCGATGACATCGGAAGGGCGGACATCGTCATAGTTTTCGAACGCCATGCCGCATTCCTGACCTGACAGGACCTCGGCAACCTCGTCCTTGAAGCGCTTCAGCGTCTTCAGCGTGCCCTCGTGGACCACCACGTTGTCACGCAGCAGGCGCACACCGGCAGAGCGGCGCGCCACCCCTTCGGTGACCAGACAGCCTGCAACCTTGCCGACGTTGGACACCTTGAAGACTTCCTTGACCTCGGCATAACCGATGAAGTTCTCGCGGATTTCGTTCGACAGGAGGCCCGAGGCCGCTGCCTTCACGTCGTCCACAAGGTCATAGATCACCGAGTAGTAGCGAATCTCGACACCCTTCTGGTTGGCGCCCTGACGGGCCGAGGCATTGGCCCGCACGTTGAAGCCGATGACCGGGCAGCCAGACGCTTCGGCAAGGCCCACATCGGTTTCCGTGATCGCGCCCACACCGTAGTGGATGACGCGCACGCGCACCTCGTCGTTGCCGATCTTGTCCATCGCCTGAACGATGGCCTCGGCAGAACCCTGCACGTCAGCCTTGACCACAATCGGCAGTTCAGAGACGTTCTCGTCGTCCTTGGCCTTTTGCAGCAGCTGATCCAGCGTGGTCGCGGCACCGGCGGCGGCGCGCTTTTCCTTGGCAAGGTTGGCGCGGTACTCGGCGATTTCGCGGGCCTGCGCCTCGGTCGAGACGACGTTCAGAACGTCGCCCGCCTCGGGTGTGCCGTTGAGGCCAAGAACCTCGACCGGAACCGAAGGACCGGCCTCTTTCACGCGGTCGCCCTTGTCGTTGATCAGCGCGCGGACCTTGCCGAACTGCTCACCCACGACAAAGATATCACCCTGCCTGAGCGTGCCGTTCTGCACCAGGACCGTGGCAACGGGGCCGCGGCCCACGTCAAGCTGCGCCTCGATCACTGCGCCTTCGGCATTGCGGTTCGGGTTGGCCTTGAGCTCCAGGATCTCTGCCTGAAGCGCGATGGCTTCCAGCAGTTCGTCCAGACCCTGACCGGTGATGGCCGAGACCTCGACATCCTGCACTTCGCCGGACATCTCTTCGACGATCACCTCGTGCTGCAGCAGGTCAGTGCGCACCTTGGTCGGGTTCGCAGAAGGTTTGTCGATCTTGTTGATCGCCACGATCATCGGCACATTGGCCGCCTTGGCGTGGTTGATCGCCTCGATCGTCTGCGGCATCACCGCGTCATCCGCAGCAACCACCAGCACGACGATATCCGTCACCTGTGCCCCGCGCGACCGCATCGACGTAAAGGCCGCGTGGCCCGGTGTGTCGAGGAAGCTGAGCGTGGTGCCGCTTGCGGTCACGACCTGATAGGCGCCGATGTGCTGGGTGATGCCACCGGCCTCACCGGCGGTCACCTTGGCATCGCGGATCGCATCCAGAAGCGAGGTCTTGCCGTGGTCGACGTGGCCCATGATGGTGATCACGGGCGGGCGCGTCTGCAGGTCCTCTGCCTTGTCTTCGACTTCCTTGATGACGTCTTCGACGTCGGCGTCGGAAACACGCGTCACCTTGTGGCCGAATTCCTCGATGATGAGTTCGGCGGTATCGGCGTCGATGGACTGGTTCTGCGTGGCCATGATGCCGCTGTTCATCAGCGACTTGACCACGTCCCCAACCCGCTCGGCCATCCGGTTGGCCAGTTCGGCCACGGTGATCGCCTCGGGCAGCTTGACCTCGCGCACCACCTTTTCGCGCTGCTGCGGACCGCCCATCGCCTTCTGGCGGGCGCGTTCCTGCTTGCGCTTCATGGCAGCCATAGATTTCTGACGGCCACCTTCGCCACCAAGCGCCTGATTCAGCGTCAGCTTGCCCGAACGGCGGTTGCCGCCGTCGTCGCGGCCACGGCCACGTCCACGCTGATCTTCCTTTTCGCGTTCCGGAGCACGGCGCGGCGCGTCGTTGCTCTTGGGCTTGGCGCGGGTCGCGTCCTCTGCCTTGGGCGCGGGCTGCGCGGCGGCGACGGCGGCCGCCTTGGCGGCGTCCTCTGCCTCGCGCTTCTTGCGCTCTTCATCCTCGGCCTTGCGGCGCAGGGCTTCTTCGGCCTCACGCTGCTCGCGCTCTTTCTGTTCCTTTTCGGCGCGCAGACGCTCGCGCTCTTCGGTGCGGGCCTTTTCCTCTGCCGCGCGCTTGGCGGTTTCCTCGGACTCGCGGGCCTTGGCGGCCTGCAGCGCCTTCAGGCGGCGGTCCATTTCGGCGTCAGAGATGCCTGCCGGACGTTTGCCGCCAGAGCCTCCGACCTGACCACTTTTGCCGCCACCCGCAGCACCCGTCGCACCCGGCTTGGGCACCACGACGCGCTTGCGTTTGGTCTCCACCACGACGTTCTTGGTCCGCCCATGGCTGAAGCTCTGCTTCACGCTCCCCGAACGGGAACCGCCACCACGTACACCCAAGGTCTTTTTACCGTCGTTATCGCTCATCAAGCTTCTTCATCCTTTCCGGTGGCCCCTGCCACCGCGATCCGCATCGGTATCCGCGATGCGTACACCCTTCAAGCGTTGGGCTTCCTCTACAATACGCGGAACGAGTCCGCCAGAGCCTAGCGCCGCGTGTATCACAGTTTGTCGGCCAAAAGCCGCGCCAAGTTCATCCGCCGTCAACCAGCCGATGTACCGTCCGCCATATGGCGTCGAGAGTTTCGACTTGCCCCGGCCCGAACCGTCCTCGGCCTGGATCAGCACGGTGGCCTCTTCCATCTGCAGCCAGGACTTCACCTTTTCATAACCACAAATGGCCCGACCCGACTTGCGGGCCAGTGAGATCAGATCAACCACCCGCTTCACCAGCATCTGCTCGATCAGATCGGCCAGCCCGTCCGGTACTTTCACCGGTTGTTTAGAAGCCCGCGAGAACAGTCCCTTGTCGGCCGCCTTGTCGATGGCTGCCCGGTTGGCGGACACATATAAGCCTCGCCCGGGCAATTTACCAGCCAGATCGGGCACAATCCGTTGATCCGGGCCAAGGACAAATCGGATCAACCCGTCTTTGGGCTGCACGTCGCCCGTGGCGATGCACTTCCGCTCCGGTCCATCCGGCTGTTCGGTGTCCTTTCCGCCGCGACTCATCCTCTGTTTACGCCTTGTCCTCGTCGCCGGCGGCATCGCCGTCCAGTTCCTCGGCCTCGTCGGCTTCTTCCAGCTCGGTCGGATCGACCCAGCCCAGCAGGACGCGCGCGGTCATCACCAGGGTCTGCGCCTCTTCGAGGTCCACTTCGAACTTTTCCAACAGGCCGTCATCCTTGACGCGCTGGCCGTTCACGGTGGTCCAGCCGCCGGCCAGTTCCCAGTCGGCGCAGGTGGCAAAATCTTCCAGCGTCTTGATTCCGTCCTCGGCCAGGGCCACGAGCATTTGCGGGGTCAGGCCCTCGAAGTTCACAAGGCTGTCGTCCACGCCCATCTCTCGCGCGCGTTCCAGCGCCTTGCGCGCCTGCTCTTCGAGGTGCTCGCGCGCCCGGGTCTGCAGTTCCTCGGCGGTGCCGTCATCGACGCCGTCGATCACCAGAAGTTCGTCCATCTCGACATAGGCCACCTCTTCGAGGTTGGTGAAACCTTCGGAGACCAGAAGCTGGGCAAAGAACTCGTCAAGATCCAGCGTGTCCATGAACAGCTTGGTGCGCTCTTCGAACTCGGCCTGACGGCGCTTGGACTCTTCCTCTTCGGTCATGATGTCGATGTCGAGGCCGGTCAACTGGCTGGCCAGACGCACGTTCTGCCCACGACGGCCGATGGCAAGCGACAGCTGTTCATCCGGCACCACGACCTCGATGCGCTCGGCCTCTTCGTCCAGGACCACCTTGCTCACCTCGGCGGGCTGCAAGGCGTTCACAAGGAAGGTCGGCATATCCTCGTTCCACGGAATGATGTCGATCTTTTCGCCCTGCAACTCGTTCACAACGGCCTGCACGCGGCTGCCGCGCATGCCGACGCAGGCGCCGACCGGGTCGATGCCGCTGTCATAGGACACGACGCCGATCTTGGCGCGTGAACCGGGGTCACGGGCGACGGCCTTGATCTCGATGATGCCGTCGTAGATTTCCGGCACTTCCATCTTGAACAGCTCTGCCATGAACTGCGGATCGGTGCGCGACAGGAAGATCTGCGGGCCGCGTGTCTCGCGCCGCACATCCTTGATGTAGCAGCGGATGCGGTCGCCGGGGCGATACGATTCGCGGCCGATCTTTTCATTGCGGCGCAGGATGGCTTCGCCACGGCCCACGTCGACGATGACGTTGCCGTATTCCTCGCGCTTGACCAGGCCGTTGATGATGGTGCCCGCGCGGTCCTTGAATTCGTCGTACTGGCGGTCGCGCTCGGCTTCGCGGACCTTTTGCAGAATCACCTGCTTGGCCGATTGCGCGGCGATCCGGCCCAGTTCCACCGGCGGCACTTCCTCGACATAGGTGTCCCCCACGGCGGGTTCGGCCAGATACTGCTTGGCCTGTTCGACGGTCAGTTCGGCCTGGTAGTTTTCCAGTTCCTCGTCCTCGACCACGGTGCGCACGCGGGTAAAGGTGGCGCGGCCGGTGCGGCGGTCGATGGACACGCGGATGTCCATTTCGGCGCCGTAACGCGACTTGGCCGCCCGGGCGAGGCTTTCTTCCATCGCTTCGACGACCAGACCGGGGTCGATCATCTTCTCGCGCGCCACCGCTTCGGCGGTCTGCAGGAGCTCCAGCTGGTTTGCTGAGGTGATTGCCATTGGTATTACTCCTCCTCGCGAGACGCGTCGGTCTCGGTCTCGATTTCATCGAAAGTCTTGTCGTCCAGTGCGGCGGCGGACTTGCGCGCCTTCAGCATCTCGCGGATCAGCTCATCGGTCAGGACCAGCTTGGCGTCGGTCAGCCAGTCGAATTCAAGGCCGACGGTGCCTTCTTCCAGATTGACCAGAACCTCGTTGCTCTCGACCCCGGCCAGAACGCCGCGAAAGCGTTTGCGGCCCTCGATCATCTCGGCGGTCTCCAGCTTGACCTCGTACCCTTCGTAGGTGTCGAAATCCTTCAACCGGGTCAGCGGCCGGTCGATACCGGGGCTGGACACTTCCAGCGTGTAGGTGTCGATGATGGGGTCTTCGACATCCAGCACGGCAGAGACGGCGGTCGAGATGTCGGCACATTCGTCCACCTCGATCCCGCCCTCGGGACGTTCGGCCATGATCTGCAGCGTGGGCACCTGTCCGCCCATCAGGCGGATGCGCACCAGCTCGAACCCCATGTCTTCGATCACCGGCTGGACGATCTCGGCAAGCCGTTTGTCCATCCCTGTCTTGGCGATCATGTCGGTCATCGTCGGTCCTGCCTTTCGGGCACAAAAAAACGGGCCAGCGGCCCGTTTGCGAAAGCATCGAAGGGCGCCGGGTTTGGACCCCGACGCACCGCTGTTGAGGCGCGTATAGGACAGCCATCTTCGGCATGCAAGCAGATTCGCGCAGGGGCTGGTGTGAGGCGGGTCAAGCCGTTTCGAAACGGCTTGAACAAGCGGCTTTCAAGCCGCTTGTCAACGCGCTTGCAAGCGCGTTGACCAAGGCCCTTCGAAGGGCCTTGGCCCCAGACGTCGACCTCAGGTCATCACGTCCGGCGCCTCGCGCCCGGTCCGTTCCGCCAGCGAGGTCAGCGCGTTCACCGCCTCCGCCAGTTCTTTCAGCGCGGCCTGCGTCTCGATCCCCAGGTTTCCCTCGGCGGGCTCGTACCGCTCCAGATAGACGCGGATCGTCGCGCCCTCGGTGCCGGTGCCCGACAGGCGCATCACCGCCCGGCTGTCATCGTCGAACAGGAGGCGCAGGCCCTGATTGCGACTGACCGATCCATCCACCGGATCCTCATAGGAAAACTGATCCGCCGCCACGATGGTCTTGCCCGGATTGCCCTCGACCGTGCCGGGCAGTTCCTCCAGCCGGTGTTCCAGATCGGCCATGATTCCCTCCGCAACGGTCTTGTCCACGGCCTCGTAATCATGCCGCGAGTAATAGTTCCGCCCGTATGTCGCCCAGTGATCCGACAGGATCTCCTGCACCGAAACCTTGCGCTCGGCCAGGATGTTCAGCCACAGCAGCACCGCCCAGAGGCCATCCTTTTCTCGCACGTGATCGCTGCCGGTCCCGGCGCTTTCCTCACCGCAGAGCGTTGCCTTGCCCGCGTCCAGCAGGTTGCCGAAGAACTTCCAGCCGGTCGGCGTTTCAAAGGCCGCGATGCCCAGTTTCTCCGCCACCCGGTCGGCGGCGCGGCTGGTCGGCATGGACCGCGCCACACCGGCCAGCCCCCTGGCATATCCCGGCGCAAGATGGGCGTTCGCCGCCAACACCGCCAGACTGTCCGAAGGGGTCACATAGACCCCCTTGCCCAGGATCATGTTGCGGTCGCCATCCCCGTCCGAGGCGGCGGCGAAATCAGGCCCGTCGGCGCTCATCACCAGATCGACCAGAGGCTTGGCCCAGATCGGGTTCGGGTCCGGGTGCCCCTTGCCGAAGTCGACGGAAGGTATGCCATTCAGAACCGTTCCCTCGGGCGCCCCCAGCATCCCTTCGAGGATCGCCTTGGCATAGGGGCCTGTGACCGCGTGCATCGCATCGAATTTCAGCGTGAAGCCCCCCGAGATCATGGCGCGGATGGCGTCGAAATCGAACAATTCCTGCATCAGGGCGGCGTAGTCCGTCACCGGGTCCACGATCTCGACCACCATCTCGGCCAGTGTCGCCTCGCCAATCGCCGACAGGTCGAGGTCCGGGGTCTCCAGCGTGACATATTCGGAGATTGTCTTGGTCTGTTCAAAAATCGCCTCGGTCACACCCTCGGGGGCAGGGCCGCCGTTCGAGATGTTGTACTTGAGACCGAAATCCTCGTCGATACCGCCGGGGTTGTGGCTGGCCGACAGCACCAACCCGCCATTGGCGCCGCGCTTGCGGATCAGGTTGGAGGCGGCGGGCGTGGACAGCAACCCGCCCTGACCGACGATGCAGCGGGCGGCGGCCTGGGCGGCGGCCATGCGCAGAATTGTCTGGATCGCTTCGGCGTTGAAATAACGGCCGTCGCCGCCAACCACCAAGGTTTTGCCGGCGACGCCGTCGATGGCGTTGAAGATCGACTGGACAAAGGCCTCGAGGTATCCCTCCTGCATGAAGACCCGCGTCTTCTTGCGCAGGCCGGAGGTGCCGGGTTTCTGCCCGTCAAAGGGCGTCAGGGCGCGCGTTACAGCATTCATTGGCTCGGTCCTTTCAGTCGGTCCCACGGCGGTCTGCGGGAATGATATCACGAAGTCGCTTCAGCGCGGGCAAGTCTCGCAGGGCTTCGACCGTCACCGTCGCCCGGCGGCGCCAGTTGGGGTGTTCGTCGATGGTGCCGGGCAGGTTCTGCGCCTCCAGTTCGCCCAGCAGGTCGTCCAGTTGCAGCGCCACCAGAGCAGAGGGCGCAGTGGCCAGCCGGGTCTGAACGGCCTCGGCGATACGCTCGGCGCTGGCCAGCGGCGGCAACCCGCACTGCGTGCGCAACCCGTTGCGCTGGCGCGCGCGTTCGCTGTGGCGCGCGGCGGCGGCGGAAGTGTTCAGCCAGCCCATCTTTTCCCACCACGCAATGTCCTGTCCGTACCAGAACCCCTTGAGCGTGGGCGTGTCATGGGTGCCGAAACAGGCCAGCGCAAAGGGCCGCAGGGCCTCGGGTGGCACCAGCGCGCCACCGGCAGTGGTCTCATATTGCCAGACCGCGTAACTGAGCAGACCGGCGCCGTTCAGCTTTTCGCGGAAACCGGGCGGAACAAGGCCCAGGTCTTCGCCCACCACAAGGCAATTCGCCCGCGCGGCCTCGATCGCGATCACGGCCAGCAGGCTGTCGAAGGGTTGCGAGACATAGCCGCCCGGACTGCCGTCATCGGGCAGCCAGAAACTGCGCAGCAGGCCCAGCGCGTGATCCACCCGCAGGATGCCCGCCTTGGCCATCAGCTTGCGCAGCATGGCGCGCAGAGGCGCATAATGCGCCGCCTTCATCCGCGCCGGGCCATGCGCGGCCAGGTTCCACGA
The DNA here is from genome assembly GCA_034670345.1 of Paracoccaceae bacterium. Taxonomy (GTDB): domain Bacteria; phylum Pseudomonadota; class Alphaproteobacteria; order Rhodobacterales; family Rhodobacteraceae; genus Antarctobacter. The sequence goes on from JAXMNQ010000007.1 coordinate 131,265, forward strand.
CTGGCCCTCTGGATTCAGGTGATCGGGCGGCGCGCCAATCGAGACACCGGTGGCGATGGTGTCGCGATGCATCCATGCCTCTGCCCCGCCGGGACGCGCGCCCACGGCCAGATCGAGGTACAGGCCGAAATCCATCCCGGCCCGCAGGGCGGCGGATTGGGCGGCGTCGATCTGGGACTCCGCCCGCCATTGCAGCCATTGGTGAAAGCCGACGTCCCCGGCGGCCGCCCGCGCGGCTTCGGGTCCCGGGCGGCGCAGTCTTGCAGGCCATTGCCGAAAGTCCTGCCCGTGCTTCGTGCTGAGCGCCTCGAACTGCGCAAAGGTATCAAGAGCGGCGCCGCCGCGGGCCCGAAAGGCCTGAAAGGCGCGCTGAGCGTCTTTGCCCGCCGCGTCAAAACCTTCGTATTCCGCGCGCAGTGCGGCCCTTTGGCGGCGGCGGGCGGTGGGGTAGTTGATATGTTCCGGCGTCGGCGTCGGCCCCAGACCGGTTCCCGGTGCGATGTGATCGGTGCTGAAAAAGCCCCGGTGCGTCGGCGAATAGGGGCTGAGCATCTCGTTCGCGGTCCAGCCGAGTGCGTGGATCGGGTTCAATCCAAAGAACTGCGCCCCGACCTCTCCGAGTGCGGAGACCACACCCGGCAGGTCCGTGTAGCGTCCAAGCCCGCCGTTATGGCTGGACCGCAGACCATAGAGCGCGCCGCAGATGCCCCAGCCTTTGCCACGTCCGGTCAGGTCGGCAATGACCGGCGCATGATCCGGCGCGGACAAGACGAAAGTTTCGGTCTGCCAATCCCGCCCCTTTGCGTGGAGAGAGAAGTAGCCCATTGGCACAGCGTCGAATGCGATCACGTTCTCGGCGGTGCCAGAGGCAATCTCGTGCCCGTTCTCGTCGAGGATCAGCCAGACGCAGGGCCGTCCCACCGTCTGGCGCAGGGGCTGACCCGCGCGCATGAGGATTTCTGCGGGCAGCAGTCGATCCGCGTCGCGGGCCTCGACCTCTTTCAGGGCGTCTTCGACGGCTGCTGGGGTGCTTGCGTCGATCCCCATGCCGCCCAAGAGGGCGCGCAGAGTATCGGGTGCGGCGGAATGCTCCTGTCCGCTCAGGTCATGAAAGCCGAGGTGGACACCGTAATGACCGGCAAGGGAACGGAGTGCATCATCAGCCGTCATCATGTGGTCCTCCCGGGATTTCGTACAAAGCAGGCAATGCTGAACGCCTCGACAGTCGTCGTCTCCGCGTCAATGGTCTGCACCTGTTGCCGGATCGTCGATGTGTCGATCTCACGCCGCCACGGTCCGGAGCTTGCATCGGGCAAATGCAACTCCTGCTGCGTCGCCTCGCGGTTGAAGGCCAGCAAGACCTCTTCGGTGTCGGCCATGCCCTGCGGGCATTCCGCGCAGCCGCGTATGATCACGCAGAGCGAGGACAGCCCGGGATCGCGCCAGTTCAGCCCGCTGCTGTCAAAGGCACGCCATTCCACGTCGCGATGTCCGTCCCCCCGCTTGGTGCCGTGCAGGAAACGGGACTGGTGCAACACCGGATGCGCCTGACGGAAGGCAGAGAGCGCGGCGGTAAAGGCGATCTGTTCCTTGTCCAACGTGTCCCAGTCGATCCAGCTGATCGGATTGTCCTGGCAATAGGCGTTGTTGTTGCCGAACTGGCTGTGGCCGCCTTCGTCCCCGGCAAGGAGCATCGGCGTGCCCTGCGACAGCAGCACCGTGGCCAGCATGTTGCGCTGGCGCTGACGGCGGGCGGCGATGATCGCCTTGTCCTCTGTCTCGCCCTCGACGCCGAGGTTGTCGGAATGGTTGGCGTGGTGGCCGTCGCGGTTGTCTTCGCCGTTGGCCTTGTTGTGACGTTTGGCATAGGCGGTCACATCCGCCAGCGTAAAGCCGTCATGGGCGGCGGCGAAATTCACCGTGGCCCAGGTGCGGCGTCCGCGCGTGTCAAACTGATCTGCTGTGCCCAGCAGGGCAGAGCCAAGGTCCTGCGCCGCGTGGCCATCGCCGCGCCAGAACCGGCGCAGGGTGTCGCGGTAACGGTCATTCCATTCGGCGAATTCGGGCGGGAACTGCCCCAGCTGATAACCGCCGTGGCCGATGTCCCACGGCTCGGCGATCAGTTTGACATTGCGCAGCACCGGGTCCTGACGGATGGCATCCATGAAGCCGCCGTTGCGGTCGAACCCGTGCCTTTCGCGTCCAAGCGTGGTGGCAAGGTCAAAGCGGAAACCGTCGACCCCCATGCACTGAACCCAGAACCGCAGGCTGTCGAGAACCATGCGCAGCACAAAGGGGTGCTGCACGTTCAATGTGTTGCCCGTGCCGGTATCGTTGACGTTGTAGCGCGGCTGGCCTTCCAGCAGGCGGTAATACGATGCGTTGTCGAGCCCGCGAAAGGAAAAGGTCGGCCCCATGTGGTCGCCTTCGGCGGAGTGGTTGTAGACCACGTCCAGCAAGACCTCGATCCCGGCGGAATGGAACTTGTCGACCATGGCGCGGAACCCGGCCACGCCCTTGGGGCCAAGGTAACGCGGTTCGGCCACGAAAAAGGCGGCCGTGTTGTAGCCCCAGTAGTTGACCAGCCCGCGCCCAGTCAGCGCGTTTTCAGACCGGATCGCCTGCACCGGCAGCAGTTCGATGGCAGTCACACCCAGCCGTGTCAGGTGATCCAGCATCGGATCAGATGCAAGCCCCTCGTAGGTGCCCCGCAGCGCCTCGGGGATCTTGGGGTGCTGCATGGTGGCGCCGCGAACATGTGCCTCGTAGATCAGTGTGCCATCCCATCCGCGGTCCAGCGTACGAGCGTTGCAGGGGTAATCCGCCGGATCCCAGACCACGCTTTTGGGCACATGCGGTGCGCTGTCGCGCGTGTCGAAGGACAAATCCCCCTCCGGCGCGCCGGAGACATAGCCGAAGGTGGCCTCATGCGTGGTGAACCCGCCGTGCAGGGCGCGGGTATAAGGGTCGATCAGCAGCTTGTGCGGGTTGAAACGGTGCCCCCGTTCCGGCGCATAAGGACCATGCACTCGGTAACCGTACAGCGCCCCGGGCCGCAATCCGGACACGTGACCGTGCCAGACCTCGCCGGTGCGTTCGGGCAGCGTCAGGCGCTGCTCCTCGCGCGTGCCGTCAGCGGAAAAGAGACAAAGCTCCACCTCATGCGCATGGTCGGAGAACAGGGCGAAGTTCACCCCTTCATTGTCGAAAAAAGCGCCCAAACGGTTTGGCCGCCCTGCCGTGATCTGATAATTCACGCGCGCCCTCGCGTTCAGGATAAGAGTGTATCGTACATCTGCACATATGCCTTGGCCGAGCTTTCCCAACCGACGGACTGGCGCATCGCAGCCGCCTGCATCTGTTGCCAGAGGGGCTGATCCGCGTAGGCGTCGATCGTGCGCGCGATGGCGCCTTCGATCCCGGTGACAGAGACATCGTCGAAGACAAAGCCGGTGGCAACCCCCGCCGACAGCGCGGCCTGATTGGCGTCGATGATCGTATCGGCCAAACCGCCGGTCCGCGCGGCCACGGGCAGGGTGCCGTAGCGCAGGCCATACAACTGCGTCAGCCCGCAGGGTTCAAAGCGGGACGGGATCAGGATCGCGTCTGCGCCGCCCTGCATCAGGTGCGACAGCGCCTCGTCATAGCCAATTTGCACGCCGACCTTGCCGCGGAATTTGGCCGCCGCATCGCGATAGGCCGCCTCAAGTGCAGGATCGCCGGAGCCTAGGACAGCAAGCTGGCCGCCGCCTTCGACCAGTGCGGGGATCGCCCCCACAAGTGCATCCAGACCCTTTTGCAGGGTCAGGCGGCTGATCACGCAAAAGATCGGCCCGTCGTGGTCCGGGTCCAGCCCCATTCGGGCGGCCAGCGCCGTGCGGCTGGCGGTCTTGTCGGTGAGAGAGGCGGCGTCGTAGGGCGCGGGCAGGGCGGGATCATCCGACGGATCCCATACGCTGGTATCAATCCCGTTGAGGATACCTGACAGCGCCCCGGCCCGGCCTTGCAGCACGCCTTGCAGACCCATTCCGAACTCCGGCGTCAGGATTTCGCGCGCATAAGTGGGGCTGACGGTGGTGATGTGATCGGCGTAGACCAGTCCCGCCTTCAGAAAGCTGATGTCGCCATAGTATTCGAGGCCTGAAGGCGTGAACCAGTCGCTGCGCAACTGCAGATCGCCCAGCACATGCGGTCCGAACCGGCCCTGAAATGCGATGTTGTGAATGGTGATGACGGACCGCGGCGGCGTGCGCCCGTCCTGCTGCAGGTAGACCGGTGCAAGTCCGGCCTGCCAGTCATGCGCGTGCAACACGTCTGGCACCCATCCCGACAGGCCGTCGAAACAGATCCGGGCCGCCGCCTGCGCCAGCGAGGCAAAGCGCCGGTGGTTGTCGGACCAGTCGTTGCCTTGCGGGTCGGTATAGGGCGCGCCGGGCCGGTCGAACAACTGCGGCGCATCCAGCAATAGCAGGGGAACGCCGTTCGCCTCGACCTCGACAAGGCGGCCCTGGCCGCCCGGCAGGTCGCCAAAGCTGGCGACCTCGGTGCCCTGCGCCAAGAGCGGAAACAGCGCGGGATAGGCGGGCAGCACCGTCCTGGTGTCGATACCTTGCCTTGCCAATGCCCCCGGTAGGGCGCCGGCCACGTCGGCAAGGCCACCGGTCTTGATGAAGGGGGCGCATTCCGACGTAACCATCAGCACTTTCATGGGATCACTCCAGATTTTCGATCATCTCGCGGGTGATCAGGCAGATGCCGCTTTCGGTGCGGCGGAACCGCTTCGCGTCCAGTTCAGGATCTTCCCCGACAATCAGACCTTCGGGAATGATCACGCCGCGGTCGATGATCGCGTTCTTGATGTGCGCTCGTCGTCCCACCTCGGCGTAGGGCAGGGCGACGACCCCTTCCAACTGCGAATAGGAATGAGTCTTCACCCCCGTGAACAGCAGACATTGATACAGCGACGATCCCGAAACGATGCAGCCGCCCGACACCATCGACGACACGGCCTGTCCGCGACGGCCTTCTTCGTTGTGGATGAACTTGGCCGGCGGGGTCAGTTCCGAATAGGTCCAGATCGGCCAATCGGTGGCGTAGATATCCAGTTCGGGCTCGAAGTCGGTCAGGTCGATGTTGGCCTGCCAATAGGCATCCAGCGTCCCCACATCGCGCCAGTAAGGCACCTTTTCCAGCCCGGACATGACGCAGGAGCGGCCAAAAGGATGGGCCACTGCATCGCCAGAGGCCACGAGACCGGGAATGATGTCCTTGCCGAAGTCATGGCTGGAATTGGGATCAACCGCATCCGCCTCGAGCAGTTCGCACAGGAAGTCGGTGTCAAAGACGTAGATCCCCATCGAGGCCAGCGAGCGGTCCGGATCGCCAGGCATGGCGGGCGGATCGGCAGGCTTTTCGACAAAATCGAGGATCTTGTCGTTCTCGTCCACGGCCATGACGCCAAAGCCCTTGGCCTCTTCGCGCGGCACCTCGATGCAGCCCACGGTCACCTTGGCGCCGGTGTTCACATGCTGCTCGACCATGTAGGAATAGTCCTGCTTGTAGATGTGGTCGCCCGCAAGGATCACGATGTACTTGGGGTCATAGCCCTTGATGATCGAGATGTTCTGGGTGACGGCATCCGCCGTGCCCTTGTACCAGTTCTCCTCGTCCACCTGCTGGGAGGCGGGCAGGATATCCAGCCCCTCGTTGCGCTCGGCCCGGAAAAAGGACCAGCCACGCTGCAGGTGACGGATCAGGCTGTGCGCCTTGTACTGGGTCGCGACGCCGATCCGGCGGATGCCGGAATTGACCGCGTTCGAAAGGGCAAAGTCGATGATCCGCGTCTTGCCGCCGAAATAGACCGCCGGTTTCGCCCGGATGTCGGTCATTTCCTTCAGACGGCTGCCGCGCCCTCCGGCCAGCACAAATGCCATCGTCTGCTGAGTCAGCTTTAGCCTGTCAGTTTCCATGTGATCCTCCCCCTTTTTTCCGCGTTCCGGGATCAGTTCGCGGACAATTGCAAGAACACCGTCGCCAAGGGCGGGATGGTGATTTCGATAGATTGGTCGCAGCCATGCGCCGGTTCCGCGTCCGTTGTGATGCCGCCTGCGTTGATCTGGCCGCTGCCGCCGTATTTCGGATCGTCGCTGTTGAGCCGTTCGATCCATGTCCCTGCCTCGGGCACGCCGATGCGGTAACCTGTGCGCGTGACGGGCGTAAAGTTGCTGATGACCAGAACCGGCGGGGTGCCGTCCTCGCCCATGCGGACCCAGGCAAAAATCGAGTCGGTGGCATTGCCGCCGTCGATCCAGGCAAAGCCCTCGGGCTTGCTGTCGCGTTCGTAAAGCGCAGGCGTGCCACGGTAGAGCGTGTTCAGATCGCGCACGAGGTCCTGCATGCCCTTGTGCGGCTCGTATTCCAGCAAATGCCAGTCAAGGCTTTGATTGTGGTTCCACTCTTCCGGCTGTGCGAACTCACAGCCCATGAACATCAGTTTCTTGCCCGGGTGTCCGAACATGAAACCGTAATAAGCCCGCAGGTTGGCAAACCGCTGCCAGTCGTCGCCCGGCATCCGGCCCAGAAGCGACCCCTTGCCATGCACAACCTCGTCGTGGCTGAGCGGCAGGACAAAGTTCTCGCTGAAGGCATAGTGCAGGCCAAAGGTCATCTTGTCGTGGTGGTATTTCCGATTGATCGGATCCTCGGACATGTACCGCAGGGTGTCGTTCATCCACCCCATGTTCCACTTGAACCCGAATCCCAGACCGCCATGCGAGGTCGGCGCGCTGACGCCCGGAAAGGCGGTCGATTCCTCGGCGATGGTCATGATGTCCGAATAGGCGCCATAGACCTGTTCATTCATCCGCTGAAGAAAGGCGATCGCTTCGAGGTTTTCACGGCCGCCGTGTTCATTCGGGACCCATTCCCCCTCTTTCCGCGAATAGTCGCGGTAGAGCATCGAGGCCACGGCATCCACGCGCAGCCCGTCGAGGTGATATTCCTCCAGCCAGAAACGCGCGTTGGCGATCAGGAAGTTGACAACCTCGGTCCGGCCGTAGTTGTAGACCAGCGTGTTCCAGTCCGGGTGAAAGCCTTCTTTCGGGTCCTGATGCTCATACAGGGCGGTGCCGTCAAACTGCGCCAACCCGTGAATGTCGGTCGGGAAATGCCCCGGCACCCAATCGATGATCAGACCCATGTCGGCGGCGTGGGTCGCCTCGACCAGCGCGCGGAAATCCTCGGGAGAGCCGAAACGCGACGTCGGTGCAAACAGGCCAATCGGCTGATACCCCCATGACCCGCCGAAGGGGTGTTCAGAAATCGGGGTCAGTTCGATATGGGTATACCCCATATCGGCGGCATAGCTGACAAGCTGATCGGCCTGTTCGCGATAGTTCAGCGAACGGTTGCCGTCCTCCGGCACGCGACGCCAGCTTTCCAGATGCACCTCGTAGACAGAGATCGGCTGGTCGATGCGGTGCCTCGCCCCGCGGGTCGCCATCCACTGGTTGTCCTGCCAGAGATGCTGCCCCAGATTGCGTACCACGGAGGCGGTCTGTGGCGGCAGTTCCGCGCCAAAGCCGACCGGATCCGCCTTGAGCGGCAGCAACTGCCCGTTCCCGTCCAGCAGTTCGTATTTGTAGATCGTGCCTTCGCAGAGGCCGGGAATGAAGATTTCCCAGACACCGGTCGCGCCACGCAGGCGCATGGCGTGACGGCGACCATCCCATTCGTTGAAGCCACCGACAACCGAAACCCGCGCGGCATTCGGGGCCCAGACGGCAAAATGCACGCCTGTGGTGCCGCCATAGTTGATGACATGCGCACCCAATGCGCGCCACAGCTCGCCGTGACTGCCCTCACCCAGCAGGTATTCGTCCATCTCGCCCAGAACCGGGCCGAAAGCGTAGGCGTCCTCCTCTTCCCAGCTTTCCCCGCCACGGGTCAGGCGCAGGCGGTAGTCGATCCGCCCGACGATCCCCGGCAGGACACCGTCGAACAGGCCGTGCACGCCCTCGACCGGCTCCAGCGTGGCCAGCGACGTGCTGCCATCGCGGCTCAGAACCTCGACCCCTTCCGCATTCGGATAAAAGGCGCGCACACATTGGCTGTCGTCGGGCAGCCTGTGCTGGCCCAGCACAGAGAACGGGTCTCCGTGCCGGCCTTCGGCGATCGCGTGGGCGATGTCGGGGTTCATCGGGGCTGTCATGCAGTTTGCTCCAGTTCGACGCCGTTGGCAGGTTTCACGTTCCAGATGTCACGCGCATACCCTTGAATTGTCCGGTCGGATGAGAACCAGCCGACGCTTGCCGTGTTGCACAGCGCCATGGCCGACCAGCCGGCCGGATCCTTGAAAGCTTCGTCTGCGCGGCGTTGCGTTTCGAAGTAGCTGTCGAAATCGCACGACACGAGGAAGTGGTCGTGATCCCAGAGGTTGCCCACAAGTCCATGGTAGCGACCGGGGTCCTGCGGCGCAAAACGTCCTTCGGCCATCTGGGCCAGAACTTTTTGCATTCGGGGGCTTTTTTCGATTGCGGCGCGTGCGAATCCCGGTTGCTGGCGGCGCTGGATCACCTGTTCGGCGGTCAGGCCGAAGAGGAAGAAGTTCTCTGACCCGACATGCTCGCGAATCTCGACGTTCGCACCGTCCAGCGTGCCGATTGTCAGCGCACCGTTCAGGGCGAATTTCATGTTGCCGGTGCCCGAGGCCTCCTTGCCCGCGGTCGAGATCTGTTCGGACAGGTCTGCGGCCGGGATCAGCATCTCTGCCATGGTCACGTTGTAGTTTGGCGGATAAACGATCTTGAGCAGGTGGTTGGTCACCGGATCGTTGTTGATGACCGTAGCCACGTCATTGATAAGGCGGATTATTTCCTTGGCAACGTGGTAGCCGGGTGCTGCCTTGCCGCCAAAGAACTTGACCCGGGGCGTCCAGTTCGCGTGCGGGTTGGCGTGCATCTCGTTCCAGAGCGCGATGGTCTCCAGGATATTCATGTGCTGGCGTTTGTACTCGTGAATCCGCTTGATCTGGATATCGAACATCGCGTCCGGGTCGATCTGGATGCCGCAGTGCGCGTTGACCCAGTTTGACAGACGCTCTTTGTTGCTGCGCTTGGCGGCGCGGAATTCCTCGAGGAACCCGGCGTCCGAGGTGCGCTTGCGCAGTACGCTCAACTGTTCGAGGTCGGCGGGCCAGGCGTCGCCGATTTCGCGGGTGATCAGGTTGCTCAGGGCCGGGTTGCAGCCGTGCAGCCAGCGTCGCGGGGTGATCCCGTTTGTCTGGTTGACGATTCGCGTCGGGTGGATCCTGTGCAGATCGCGGAAGACGGTGGATTTCACCAGATCGGTGTGCAGTGCGGAGACGCCGTTGACCTTGTGCGCCATGATGAAGGCCAGCTCACCCATGTTGACGTTGCCATGGTCAAGGATGCGCGGGCTGTCGGGGTATTCGCGCTGCTGCGTGTCTTCGATCACACGGATGATTTCGAGGTGACGCGGCAGCACACGGCCCAACAGCCATTCCGACCAACGCTCCAATGCCTCGGGCAGCAGGGTGTGGTTGGTATAGCCAAGGCAGCGGCGGGAAATCTCGATGGCCTCGGCCATGTCGATGCCGTGCAGATCGACAAGGATGCGGATCAGTTCCGGCCCGGCAATCGCGGGGTGCGTATCGTTCAACTGGAGCGCGGCGTAGTCCGGCAGTTTGCGGATGTCGCCGTGATCCGACAGGAAACGGCGCAGGATGTCGTGGATCGACGCGGCGGTAAAGAAATACTCCTGCTTGAGGCGCAGTTCCTTGCCGGTTTCGGTGGTGTCATCGGGATACAGCACGCGGCTGATGGTCCGGGCCAGCGCCTCGGACCGGCTGGCGGCCAGATAGTCACCCCGGTTGAAACTTGCGAGGTCGAATTCCTTTTGCGGACGGGCTGACCAGAGACGCAAGGTATTGGCCCACTTGCCTTTCCAGCCGACAATCGGCGTGTCGAAGGCGGTGGCCATCACGGTTTCATGCGGGTGCCATGTCGCTTTGCCGTCGTGGTGCTGGACGTGGCCGCCAAAGCCGATCTTGTAGCTGACCTCGGGGCGTTCGAACTCCCACGCGTGGCGCTGATCCAGCCATGTCTCGGCCTTTTCGACCTGCTTTCCCTCGACAAAGTCCTGCTCGAACAGGCCGTGTTCATAGCGGATGCCATAGCCCATCGCCGGGATGCCAAGCGTGGCGAGGCTGTCCATGAAACAGGCGGCCAGACGTCCAAGGCCGCCATTTCCCAGTGCGGCGTCAGGTTCATCCTTGACCAGAATGTCATAGTCCTGACCCAGTTCGGATAGCGCAGCGCGCGACTCCTCCACCAGCCCGAGGTTGGCGGCGATGTCCTCGACAAGGCGGCCAATCAGGAATTCCATCGACAGGTAATAGACGCGTTTCGCATCCTTGTCGTAACTTGTCTTGGTGCTGTTGAACCACGGGTCCACGGTGCGGTCCCGCAGCGCCAACGACAGCGCCATGCGCCAATCGTAGACCGAAGCATTGGGGGCATCTTTGCCAAGCGAATACTTCAAGTGCGCGAGGATTTCGTCTTTCATCGGATCGGTCCTGTCTCAAGGGCGTGCGACCGTGCGACCGGAATCGCATCCGGGGGCCGCTGGTTTATGTTATCGCTAACAGAAATTTCTCGCTGAAAGCCATAGCTCTTGCGACCCATGCTGAACCGGGAGCTGTCTTGTTGCAAGCAGGCCCCAGTCTGACCCTGCCCCGACGCTGCGCGAGGGGGCAGGGCCGGGTTATCACGCCGCCTTTGGCGTCAGTTGTTGTTCCTCGATGGGCGGCGGCTCCTGCGCTCCGGTCATGATCGCCACCGCGTCGGACATGGTGATCTTGGCTGGATCGACCACCGCTGCGCGCTTGCCCAGCCGGTGGATGTGCACCCGGTCCGCCACCTCGAAGACATGCGGCATGTTGTGGCTGATCAGGATGATCGGAATGCCCTTGGCCCGGACGTCCTGGATCAGTTCCAGCACCCGGCGGCTTTCCTTGACGCCCAGGGCGGCAGTGGGCTCATCCATGATGATGAACTTCTTTGCAAAGGCCGCGGCGCGGGCCACGGCGACGCCCTGCCGCTGACCGCCAGACAGCGTCTCGACCGCCTGGTTGATCGACTGGACGGTCATCAGGCCCAGGTCCGTCAGCTTGTCGCGGGCGAATTTCTCCATCGCCTTCTTGTCGAGCTGTCGGAAAACCGATCCCATGAAGCCGGGTTTGCGCAGCTCGCGCCCGGCAAACATGTTGTCCGCGATGGACAGCGCGGGCGACAGGGCAAGCTGCTGATAGACGATCTCGATCCCCATTTCGCGGGCATCCAGCGGCGAGGTAAAGTGCACCTCCTTGCCCTCGATCCTGATCGTGCCTTCGTCTGGTTGCACGGCCCCCCCGATCGCCTTGACGATCGAGGATTTGCCGGCGCCGTTGTCGCCGATCACCGCCAGAACCTCGCCGGGGAACAGGTCGAAGTCCGAGTGGTCGATTGCGGTCACGTGGCCATAACGCTTCACGATTCCGCGGCCTTGAACGATGGGTTCCACAGTCATTATCCCGACACCTTCCGGATCCATTGGTCGACAGAGACGGCGGCGATGATGAGCACACCGATAAGCAGGTAGGTCCATTGCGCGTCTGCACCCAGCAGGCGCAGCCCGAGGGTGAACACCCCCACGATGAGCGCCCCGAACAGCGACCCGAGCACAGATCCGCGGCCACCGAAGAGCGAGATGCCCCCGATCACGACGGCGGTGATGGATTCGATGTTGGCCAACTGGCCGGAGGTGGGCGAGACAGAGCCGATGCGCCCGATCAGGGCCCAGCCGGCAAAGGCACAGATCAGACCGGACAGGGCATAGACCGACACGAGAACCTTGTTGGCCTCCATGCCCGACAGTTCGGCAGCTTCCTTGTCATCGCCCACGGCATAGACATGCCTGCCCCATGCGGTTTGTGTCAGCGCATAGGTCAGCACGCCGAACAGCAGCAGCATGAAGACGATGCCATAGGTCAGACGGGCGCTGCCCAACTGGATCACACTGCCGAAGAACTGAAGGATGGGCGCGTTTTCCTCGATATCCTGCGACCGGATCGTTTCGTTCGCGGAGTAGAGGAAGTTTGCCGCCAGAACGATCTGCCACATGCCCAGCGTCACGATGAAGGGCGGCAGTTTCATCCGGGTGACCAGCAAACCGTTGATGGCGCCGATCCCGGTGCCGACGGCAAGGCCGCACATGACCGAGATGAACGGCGGGATGCCGTATCGGAATGTGAACTGGCCCATGACAACCGAACTCATGACCATGATGGCGCCCACCGACAGGTCGATCCCGGCGGTCAGGATCACCAGCGACTGGGCGGCGGCGACGATGCCGACGATCTGAACCTGTTGCAGGATCAGCGTCAGGGCGAAGGGGGAAAAGAACTTGGATCCCAGAAGGATACCGAACACGACGACCGACAGAACCAGAACGATCAACGGAACCAGGGCGGGGTTCGTGTGCAAGGCGTGCTGGAGTTTGCGGCCAAACCCCTCACGCTTTTCGAATTCGGCCACCTGTGAGGCGGCGCCGGACAACGACTTCTCGTAGTCCTGCCCTTTCGAGGCAGACTCTGACATGGGGATCCTCCCGGAATATAAGGGTGCGTTCTGACGCGCTTTGCGTTCAGCCTAAGCGATAGTGCTGCGCCGCGTCTATGGTGAAGGGGCGCAACCCGCCCCTTCACGTTTTCAATCGTCCGGGGTCAGCCCCAGCAGCGATCCATGCCTTCTGCAACCGTGATCGACTCGACGCCTTCGACGGCTTCGTCGGTGACCAGGGACACACCGGTGTCGGTAAAGTCCTTGCCCTCGGTCGGCTCGGGCTTCACGCCTTCGTCGGCCCACTTCTTGATGGCCTCGATGCCCAGCGACGCCATGAGCAGCGGGTATTGCTGCGACGTTGCGCCGATCACGCCGTCCGCCACGTTCTGCACACCGGGGCAGCCGCCGTCGACCGACACGATCAGAACGTCGTTTTCCCGGCCAATGGACTTGAGCGCCTCATAGGCACCTGCGGCGGCGGGTTCGTTGATGGTGTAGACCACGTTGATCATGGGGTCCTGCGCCAGCAGGTTTTCCATGGCGCGGCGGCCACCTTCTTCGTTGCCCGCGGTCACGTCGTTGCCGATGATGCGCGGATCGGTCTCGTCACCCCATTTGCTGGGGTCGCCCAGGTCGATGCCAAAGCCCTGCAGGAAGCCCTGGTCGCGCAGAACGCCGACTGTCGGCTGCGAAACGGCCAGGTCCAGCATGCCGATCTTGGCGTCGGCAGCAGCATCGCCCAGCTTGCCTGCGGCCCATTCGCCGATCAGCACGCCAGCCTTGAAATTGTCGGTCGCAAAGGTGGCATCGGCGGCGTCGATCGGCGACAGCGGTGTGTCCAGAGCGATGACGAGGATGCCAGCGTCACGCGCCTGCTGAACGGCCGGAACGATCGAGGAGGTGTCCGATGCGGTCAGCAGGATGCCCTTGGCGCCGTCCGCGATGCAGGTCTCGATGGCCTGAACCTGGGTCTCGTGGTCGCCGTCGATCTTGCCTGCAAAGGACTTCAGCTCGATGCCCAGCTCTTCGGCTTTGGCAGTGGCGCCTTCTTTCATCTTCACGAAGAAGGGGTTGGTGTCGGTCTTGGTGATCAGGCAGGCGCTGATCGAGTGACTGGCAGCGGTCGCGCCAGTGGCCAGAACGGCGGCGGTCAGCGCAATGGCCGAGCCTGTCAGAAGCTTTTTCATGATATCCTCCCAAAGATACTATGCGGATTTGGGGTCCGACTGATTCGATGATAGGACCCCAGAGCGGGCATTCCCCGCTCTTGCGAAGTACCAAAACAGATTTTCGGGCCATCTGTCAACATTAATAAATCCAAGTGATTTAATATTGACTGGCCATCCCTCTCGCGTACAGTATGATCCCATGACGTCGGAAAAAAACAACAGACGGACGCGCGATATGGACACGACCGAGGGGGAGACGGACGTCGCGGCGGTGACGCCGACAGATGGTGCTCGGGGATCAAACCAGAGCGGTGTGCGCGCACACAATGAGCGCCTCGTCCTGACCCTGATCCGTCAGACCGGACCACTGGCCAAGGCCGAGATCGCGCGTTTGACCGGGCTTTCGGCGCAAACCGTCTCTGTGATCATGCGCGCACTGGAAAAAGAGGGCCTGCTGATCAAGGGCGAACCTGTCCGGGGCAAGGTCGGGCAGCCGTCGGTTCCCATGAGCCTCGCCCCCTCCGGCGCGTTCTTTCTTGGTCTCAAGGTCGGGCGACGCTCGCTCGACCTGATCCTGACGGATTTCAACGGCAAGGTGCGGCGGCACTTGCACCAGCCGCACCGCTTTCCGACCCCGGACAGTGTGGTTGAATTTACCAATGCCTCCATCGCGCAGGTTCTGGACGGCATGTCCGTCGCCCATCGAAAAAGAGTTGCGGGCCTTGGTATCGCCATCCCCTTTCGCCTCTGGGACTGGGCCAAGCCGCTTGGCCTGACGGGGCAGGAGATGGAGCCCTGGCGCGATCGCGACATCGCCGCCGAAATCGCCGAAACCTGGGATTTCCCGGTCTATATGCGCAACGACGGCTCCGCCGCCTGCGGCGCGGAACTGGTCTTTGGTGATCAGAACCGCCCGCGTGATTTTCTGTATTTCTTCGTCGGCTTCTTTGTCGGCGGCGGGCTGGTCATCGACAATACCCTGTTCACCGGGCGCACCGGGAACGCCGCCGCCGTTGCCTCTATTCCCATTGGGATTCGCGGTGAAAAAGTTCAGCAACTGGTCGACGTCGCCTCGATCGTGACACTCGAGAGGATGGTTCTCGAGGCTGGCGGGACCAGTGGCATGATATGGGACGACCCGACGGAATGGCGCCTGCCCGAAGGCGTGCTTGAGGCGTGGATCGGCAAGGCGGTCGAGGGTCTGGCCTATGCCATCCTCTCCACCTCTTGCCTGATCGATTTCGAAAGCGTCATGATAGATGGCTGGCTGCCTCAAGACGTGCGTGCCGAACTGGTGCGGCGCACGCAGATCCGGATGCAGGAAATCCGCCTGAAAGGCATCGTCGTCCCGGAAATCCGAGCCGGCACCATCGGCAGCGAGGCCCGCGCGCTGGGTGCGGCCAGCCTGCCGCTGTCGGACAAGTTCCTTGTCGACCGCAATGCCTTTCTGAAGGCCTGAGCGCGCTTCATCTAGCGACGTTGCGGATGTCCTGCCCGCTCTGCGTGGCGTGGCGTGGATGCTGCGGCGATGCGTCTGTTCATCATGCCATCGACGAGCGTGATGACGGCCAGAAAGGCTCAACTGTTCGGTGGCGCTCAAATCGGTCCGGATTCTTGCTTTCTGCTACTTGTCCAAAGACGAGGATGGCATCCGGTTCCGACTGGCCCCTGTCGTCGCGGCGGGCCCAATTTTTCAGTCCACGCGTTCAGGCCGGTGGATCGAAGACATAGCCGATCCCGCGGGCGGTCCTGATGATTTCCGGCTTTTGCGGGTTCTTCTCGATCTTGCGGCGCAGGCGCGAGATACGGATGTCGATACTGCGGTCGAACGGGTCCCATGACCGGTCATGCGCCTGTTCGAGAATCTGGTCGCGGTTGAGCACACGCCCACGGTTTTCCGCGAAGAGCTTGAGAAGCCTGAATTCCATCGCCGTTATCGCCACTTCCTCGCCATCGCTGGCAAAGAGCTTGGCGCCGTCGAGGTCGAGGACAAAATCCCCGAAGGCCACACGCTCGGCGTCTATTGGCGTCGGCTGCCGCGGCACCTGAGCCGTGCCGCGGCGCCGAAGAACGGCCTTGATCCGCGCTTCCAGCTCGCGCAGGTCGACGGGTTTGCCAAGGTAGTCGTCGGCGCCCATTTCAAGACCGACGATCTTGTCTATCGTCTCGCCCGAGGCGGTCAGCATGACCACGGCCGTGTCCTTGAAGGCGCGCAGGGTTCGCAACATGGTCAGGCCGTCGCGCCCGGGCATGTTGATGTCGAGAAGGATCAGATCCGGTTCCGCCTCTTCGAGCCGCAACTCCAACTCGTCTCCGTTGGCGGCAAGACGCACCCCGAAGCCGCGCTTTTCGAGATATTCCTGTAACATCTCGCGAAGATCGCGCTCGTCGTCGCAGATCAGAATGTCATGCTTGTCTGTCATCTGCGCTTTCCCGCCAAATCTGGTCCACGAACTCGCGCAGCTCTTTCGGCGAGACGGGCTTTTCAAGGTAGGGCCGCCCGGTCTCGGCAAGGAATGCCTGGGAGGTTCGGCCGAGTGTATCGCCGGTGATGAATCCCACCCCCGGTTCGAGTTCGGGATAGGTGCTGCGGATTGCTTCGTACAATGCCCGCCCGTCGCGCTCCGGCATATTCAGGTCGCTGAGTACAATGTCGAAGGAACGGACCTTCAGCAGACCCAGCGCGTCCGCGACATTTGCAACCGCGATCGCATCAAATCCTGCGCGGGTCAGGACCTCGGCGTTCAGTTCGGCGACATCCGCTTCGTCGTCGATCACCAGAACGCGTGCTGCGGTCTTGTTCCCGTCTGTCTGTTGCGCCTGCTCGGTCCCGGACGTCCGAGCCGCCTCGCAGGATGGCAACTCCACCACGAAGCGCGCGCCGCCGCCGGCGACATCTTCCACACGGATCGTGCCGCGATGCGACAGCACGATCTGATGGCACAGGGACAGGCCGAGCCCGGTTCCCCCGCCGACGCCCTTGGTTGTGAAGAAAGGCTCGAACACACGCTTTCGGACCTCCGCGGGGACGCCCGGTCCGTTGTCCTCTACCACGAGAGAGACATCGCCGTTCCCGGCCGATGTTGACAGGGTAATGCGGTCACCGCACTCCGAGTCTCCTATGGCCTGCTCTGCATTCATGATGAGGTTGATCGCCATCTGCGTCAGTTGGTCGGCATCGCCCTGGATCGGAGGCAGGTCCTTCTGGAGGTCGGTCCTTATCCGCACAGCATGTGCGTCGTCGCCGTATCGGGCGACTTCCGCCGCCACCTCGATGACATCGTTCAGGTCGACGGGTTCGAGCCGGGCCGGCTCTTCCCGCGCCATCGAAAGGAACGTCTTGACGATGCGCGCGCAGCGTTCGGCCGACTCGCTGATCTTTTGAATCTGGCGCCGTGTCGCTTCGTCCAGGGCCTCTTCCTGAAGCATCATCGCGTGGCCGACGACGACCGAAAGCGGGTTGTTCAATTCATGCGCGACCCCGGCGAGAAGGCCGCCGAGCGCCGACATCTTCTCGCTCTTGAAAGCAAGCTCGCGCTGCCGGTCGAGCTCTGCCTCCATGCTCAGTTGGGGCGTCAGGTCGCGGGTGAAGGTGACCAGCACCTCTTCGCCGTCCCACTCGGTCAACCGACCGGAGATGGCGGCCCAGAACGGCTCTCCCGACGCGTTCAGCAGCTTTTCGCGATATTCTGTGATCTCGCCGTCCCGCCGGAGGGCCGCGACGAAACCCTCGCGCTCCGCCGGGTCGGGGTAAAAGGCCCTTGCGTTCGGGCTTTCGCCCAGAAGCGCGATCAACTCGGGACTGCGATAGAGGATTTCTCCCGTATCGGCCCGGTTCATCAGGACAGGTGCGGGGCAGGCCTCGATCACCTTGCGCAGCATCGCCTCGCGATCCAGGACGTCCGTCAGATCGGTGATCGAGGAGACGACGCAGGTTTCGCCCGCGTATTCCGTCAGCATCCCCGACAGCGACACCGAAAGGACCCGCCCGTCCTGCGCCCGCAACAGGGTTCGGAAGTCCTCGACCTTTCGGCCTTCGCGCAGCAATGCGACGTAACGTTCGCGCGCCGTGGGATCATGGAAATGGCCAAGCGTGTGTTCGGCATTCCCAATCAGTTCGAAGGCTGCAGGCGACCGCCAAACGATCCTGCCGTCATGCAGGCGCGCCATGACGACGGGGATCGGGTTGGCTTCGAGGATGCGCGTCAAAAGCGAAGAGAAGTGCGCGGCCTCGGCTTCCGCCCGGGACTGGTCGGTGATGTCTTTCCGGCGCAGCACGAACCCACCGTTGCGCATCGGCGTGTAAGCCACCTCGAACCGGCGTCCGTCGGCAGAGACCTCGGACTCGCGCCGGACACGCTGGGACCGGAGACGATCGGCCTGAACGTCGAAATCCTCGTCCGGGTTGTAGTTGGCGGCCTCCAACCCGGCCTCGATATAGGCGCGCATGAACGTACGCCACTTCATGCCGGGCACGGCCATATGCGCCACGGGGCCGAGGTTCTCCCGGTACAGCCGGTTGCAGTACACGAGACGTTCGTCCGCGTCATAGACCGCAATGCCTTCGTCGACGGTCTCGAAGGCATCGAACAGGATGTTCGTCAGGGTGTCTTGCGTGGTTTCGTCGCTCTTCATTCCTACACCGCTAGTGCCCCCTTGTTTCATCGGCATGTCCAAAGCCCGGTTGCGTGTTTCAATTGTAACAGACTTCGGCGTGCCCGGCGGGCGGACGCGCGTCTTCCCGCCGTCTTTTCAGACCCTTGCGTCGTCAGGCCCATTCGGAACCCGCTGAACCATTTGAAACCCGGAAAGGCGCCCGCTGACAACGAACAGCAACCTTGGGCCGTCAGTTTTCTCTGCATCGACACCGAGCAGCCACGCCGCACCCCCAAGGAGACCGCCATGACCAATGACACCTCACCAGCACTGGCCAGTGCCGGGCACCCCTTGATGCCCATCGGCGAAATTCGTCGCGACATCCAGAAGGGCGGGGCGTCCGGTCGGGCCGCAAGGCGCACCCGCCCGATGCTCCACTGGTTCGGCGATTACCTGATGCGCGACGCCGGCATCGAGCCCACGTCGGCCGCAGGACAGCGCGCCGCGCGATGGCCCAGCCAGTTTCAGCCAATGATTACCGTCCTCTAGGGAGAAGTCTCCTCAAGGCCGGAACGCAACACAAACATCAAGCAAGGACCAGAAGACATGGCCATCAAATCCTCCGTCCTGGAAACCATCGGCAATACGCCGGTCATCCGCATCAATCATCTGGCGCCGGAAGGGGTCGAGATGTTCGTCAAGCTCGAAGCCGCCAATCCCGGCGGTTCCGTCAAGGATCGCCTTGCGCTGTCGATCATCGAGACGGCTGAACGCGACGGGTCGCTCAAGCCCGGTCAGACCGTGGTCGAGGCGACCTCGGGCAATACCGGCATCGGCCTTGCCATGGTCTGTGCGCAGAAAGGTTATCCGCTGGTTCTGACCATGGCCGAGAGTTTCTCGGTCGAGCGCCGCAAGCTGATGCGGTTTCTGGGCGCCAGGGTCATCCTGACGCCGGCCGCGGAAAAGGGCACCGGCATGGTCAGAAAGGCGCGCGAACTGGCCGAAACGCATGGCTGGTTCCTGGCCCGCCAGTTCGAGAACCCGGCCAATCCCGACATCCACGCCCGGACGACCGCCCGGGAAATCATCGACGATTTCGGCACCGACGGGCTGGACTATTTCGTCTCGGGCTTCGGCACCGGGGGGACGCTGACAGGCGTCTCGCGGACGCTGCGCGCCGACAGTCCGGCGACAAGGATCGTCGCGGTGGAGCCGGACAATGCGCGCCTGCTGGAAGGCGACCATGTGCAGGCCTACAACCCCGATGGCAGCGCCGCGGCCTCGCATCCCGACTGGCGCCCGCACCCGATGCAGGGATGGACGCCCGACTTCATCCCCGCGGTGGTGCAGGAAGCGCTGACGGAGGATCGGATCGACGTCTATCAGCCCATCGGCGGGGCCGCGAGCATGAAGGCGGCGCGCGACCTGGCCCGGAGGGAAGGCCTCTTCGTCGGCACCTCTGCCGGGGCCACCTTTGCCGCGGCGCTTGAGGTGGCCCGGACGGCACCCAAGGGATCGAAGATCCTTGCCATGCTGCCGGACACCGGAGAGCGCTATCTCTCGACGCCACTGTTCGACGACATCGGTGTCGAGATGACCGACCAAGAGCACGCCATCAGCCGCTCGACCGCCACGGCGCGCTTCGATGTGTCGGCCGCTGGCGGCGCACCGGCGTTTCCACCTGCCGATGCAACGGCCCTGGCCGAGGTGCGGCAGACGGCGCAGGACCATCCGGTTGTCATGTACGTGCTGGAATGGTGCGAGTTCTGCTGGTCTGTCCGCAAGATGTTCGAAGAGTCCGGCATCCCCTACAAGGCAATCGAACTCGACTCGGTGGCCTATCAGCAGGACAACCATGGCGGCCGTCTGCGCGCGGCGCTGAACGAGATCTGCAGCGCCCCGACGATCCCTCAGGTCTTCGTGGGAGGCGCGCATATCGGAGGCGCGACCGAGACGTTCGACGCCTACAATGCCGGTGAACTGGCCAGGATGATGGAAGCACAGCAGATCAGCATGGCCGCGGTTGCGGCGAATGCCTACAGCTATCTGCCCAAGTGGCTGCACCCGCGATGAAACCCGATCACCTGAAACCCGCCTCCCACGCCGCGATGGCGCTGGCTGCGGACTATGGCCTGACCTGGCGGGACCAGGTTCGGCCAATCCACCCCCAGGCCGATGCAGCCACCCTCAGGCGGGCCTTCTGCGGACCTACTCCAGAGCGCGGCACACCCGCCGAGACGGTCATCGCCGAGCTGATCGGCGCGGCGGAGCCGGGGCTTGTCGGAAACACCCAACCCGGTTTTCACGCCTGGGTCATGGGCGGGTCGAGCCCGGTCGGCGTTGCCGCGGACTGGCTGACCTCGGTCTGGGGCCAGAACGCGGGCATCTACCAATGCTCCCCCGCAGCCGCCACGGCGGAGGAGGCCGCCGCCGCCTGGTTGCTGGATATCCTCGACCTGCCGCGCGATGCGTCGGTCGGCTTTGTGACCGGGGCCACGATGGCCGGGTTCACCTGCCTGGCGGCGGCCCGCGACGAAGTTTTGCGACGGGCCGGGCATGACTTCGCCCGCGACGGTCTGGCCGGATCGCCGCCGGTGCGGGTTCTCGTGTGCGAGGATACCCATGTCTCGAACCTTGCCGCCCTGCGCTACCTTGGCTTCGGCAGCGCACAGATCCAGTCCCTGCCAAGCGACGCCGAGGGCAGGATCGACCTTCAGGCGCTCGCGCGGGTACTTTACGACGAGGATGTGCCGACAATCGTGATTGCCACGGCGGGCCACATCAATTCCGGCGCCTTCGACTATGTCGGAGCGATCGCCGAAATGACCGCGCCGCGTGGCGACTGGCTGCACGTCGATGCCGCGTTCGGACTGTGGGCACGTGCCGTGCCGGAGTTCCGCGCCCGCACGGCGGGACTGGACCGCGCCGACAGTTGGTCGACCGATGCCCACAAATGGCTGCAGGTTCCCTATGACTCCGGCCTCGCCATTGTCCGCCATGCCGACGCGCATGTCCGCGCGATGGACGTGACCGCCGGATACCTGAGCATGTCGCCCGAGGATGGCCGCAACCCGACGCAATATGGGCCCGAATTGTCCCGGCGGGCGCGCGGCTTTGCCGTCTGGGCGGTGTTGAAAGCCCTTGGCCGCGAGGGTGTGTCGGATCTCGTCCGTCGTCACTGCGACGGCGCGCAACGGCTTGCAAACCGCTTGTCCGGCCTGAAGGGGGTCCGCATCGTCAACCGGGTCAGCCTGAACCAGATCGCCCTGCGGTTCGAAGACCCCCGGGCAAACGGCGATGACCTGACCGAGGCGGTGGAACAGGCCCTGAACGATGCAGAGCACTTCGTCCGGACTGCGCGCTGGAACGGACAGACCGTTCTGCGCCTGTCGATTATCGAGGATGGCACGGATCAGGGCGCTCTGGACCGTCTTGCGCTGAAGATCGAACGGATCTGGGGCGACACGAAACGGGCTCTGGACCGTCCTGCGCGCCGCGAGGGACAGGGCATCTGAAAGGCCCGCTGCCTCCCAGGCCGACCCGGTGGCATTCGGGCACCGCGCAGAACGGCATCGAGACGCCGCCTGCACTTTGCCCGAGCCGTCTTGGCAATGGTCCGCGCAATGTCGCAGCGCGGACCGCGCAACATGTGACCGTGCCGCACGTTCGATGAACCGAAATCGCCAATTTCGTTGCTTCATGAGAATTGTCTTGGCAGACTGACGCGGTGCCGGTTGCCCGTTCGTGTCAGTCGTCCACCCAACAAGGGAAAACCCATGGCCAGCAAGACACCCTACGAGAAGTATGGGGGGTTCTCGACCGTCAGCCGTATCGTGATGCGTCTCTACGACAAATTGCTTGATGACGACGATGTTGGCCCGTTCTTCGACGATGTCGACATGCCCAGGCTCATCGACCACCAGACAAAGTTCGTATCGGCGCTGATGGGCGGGCCGGCTTCCTTTTCGGACACACATATCGCGAATGCCCATAAAAGCCTGACGATTCACGACATCCATTTCGACAAGCTCAAGGCAATGATCCAGGAAACGCTCGATGAATTTTCCGTGGAGCAGGCCGACACCAACGCCGTTCTCGCAGAGTTCGAGGCGCGACGCGAATTGCTCGTGGACCGCTGATGTCGATTGAGGCGATCAACGAACAGCTCTTGCGCGCCATCGGGGTCGGCGTGGCCCTCGTTCACGTCAGGACCGGGGCGATCCATTATGCCAACGACACCTTCGGTGAATGGTTCGGCCCGATCGAAGGGGACGCCAAAGTGTCGGAACTGCTGGCGGGCGCTGAGCTTGCCGAGATGCTGAAGCAGCTCGAAGGCGCCGACAGGTCCACCAAAGAAGTCAGCTTCAAGCGCCGCCGCAGGTCGATGACGGTGGCGATCGAAGGAAACCGCGCGCTTGACCACGACAAGGACATGGCGGTGCTTGTCTGCCAGAACATCAGCCGGATTAAGGAACTGGAGTCGATGATCGATTCCTATGCGATGATGGTCGAGCGGAACACCCACGAGATCCGGCGCGAAAAGGAGCATGTCGAAAAACTGCTGCTCAACATGATGCCGCGGACCGCCTATGAAGAGTACAAGTCCTTCGGCGTGGTTGCACCGCGGCTGTTTTCCGATGTCACCGTTCTGACCCTGAGTTTTTCCAACTTCGAAGAAATCATGGCCGGGCAGGATCCATCTGTGATCGTGAGCGAGTTGAATGACGTCTACACGGCCTTCGACCGGATCGGCGAGCAATTCGGCTGCGAGCGCGTCCGGACGGCCGGCGACAGCTATTTCGCCGTCTCCGGCGTGCCCGATCCGGTCCAGGATCACGCCGGCTCGGTTGCCAATGCAGCGCTTCGGTTCGTGCGGTATCTCGAACAGCGCAACAAGACGCATCCGATCAAGTGGGTTGCCCGCATCGGCATCGCGACCGGGTCCGTCATCGGGTCCGTCGTCGGTGTTCAGAAATACATCTACGACGTCTTCGGACCCGCCGTGACGGCGGCGGGCGACGTGCAGGCCGCGGCGCAGGACATGCAGGTCGCGGTCCATCCTTCGACAGAGGAGCAGTTCGACGGGCGTTTCCGGGTCGGCCCCGTGGAGGGGTCGCAGTCCTTCGGCATTCTGCGCGAAACCGATGCCACAGGCACCCGCTGACCTTGGCGCCAACCGCCCGGTCTGGGCCGTGACGCTGGAAGAAATCCTCTCCCTGACCGACGATGCCCTGGCGATTTTCGGGCCCGATGCCGAACTGTTGCAGGCCAACCGGCCGTTCCGCCAGATCTTCCCGCGCCTTGAGCCGTTTCTCGTGCCCGGCACACCCTGGACACTGTTGCTGTCCGAGGCCGTCCGCCAGAATGCCATTTCCGCCGACAGTGCCCGAAAGATTTCGGCGCTGGAGGAGGGGCTTACCGATCCCGCCGCCCCGATGGACGATCTCGATATCGAAACCGCAGGCGGACCTCTGCGATGTGCCATGAAGGCGACGTCCGATGGCGGCTTTGCGGTGCGCGTGACGCGCAAGAGCTCCCGCCTTGGCGGAGACGATCGGGAACTCGAGCACCTGATGGCGCGTGTACTGGAGGCCTGCCCGACCTGCCTGACCATGGCGCGTATCGGCGACGGACAGATCCTGTACCGTTCGCCCGAGGCGACCGCGCTGCTGGGAAAGGGATTCAACAGCCGCGACCACTTTGCCATGCGGGAAGAGCGCGCCGACTTCATCACCGAACTGCTGCCCAATTCCCGCGTCGACGACATGCGGTTCACGGCGCGGCGTGCTGACGGCTCGCCGTTTCAGGCGTCGATCTCCGCGCGTGTGATCGACTACCGCGGAGAGGACGTGGTCGTCTCGAGCATCCTCGACCTCACCGAAGAACTGAAGATGCGGCAAGAGCTGGATCAGCAGCGCCAGCAGGTTTTCCGCTCGGAAAAGATGTCAGCCCTTGGCGAAGTTCTGGCCGGGATCGCCCATGAACTCAACAACCCGCTTTCCATCATCATCGGAAATGCGCAGTTGCTCGCGGAGGACGGGGTCGAAGGCGCAGCGCTGAAACGGGTCGACAGGGTGAACGCCGCGGCCCAGCGATGCATCTCGATTGTCCGTGCCTTCCTGTCCATGGCCCGTGACCGTCCGCTGCAACTGGAGCCGATCCCGCCGATAGAGCTTCTTCAAGTCGCGCGAGAAGCCTTCGAGGCCAGTACCGGGGCGAATATCGACGTCCGGATCTGCGCCGAGCCGGGCCTTCCCGACCTGATGATCGACGTGGTGCAGGTCGTTCAGGTCCTGACCAACCTGATGACAAACGCAGAGCAGGCACTCGGCCAACATCCCGACCCCAGGATCGAGCTGTCCGCCGCGTCCCTTCCCGGCGGCACCCGTGTCAGGGTGCGCGTGGCGGACAACGGGCCCGGCATAGCCGCCGATGTTGCCCCCCGGATCTTCGACCCGCTGTTCACGACCAAGGACGTCGGCAAGGGGACGGGCCTCGGTCTTGCGCTTTGCCTCAGGATCATCGTCAGCCATTCCGGAAACATCGAGCTGGACCAGAGGCAAGCCGAGGGCGCAGCCTTTGTGATTGATCTGCCGACCGAAAAGGCGGTGCCCTGAAGGGGGGCACCCGACCAACTGGTCAACTTGTATCTGCCTACGGTCCCGAATGCGCCCCACCGGCCTTGCCAAGCACCACATCGGGTCTGCGTTACCGGGCTGAAAAGTCGGCGATACCTTTGCAACAAATCTCTGGCTGTCCTGAAAATAACCGGAAATGCCAGCCGCTTATTCCCGGCTTCATCAAACGCAATCATGCGTCCAGATGGAGACGAAAATGTTTTGGAATCCCTACTACCCGAACCTGAACCAGATCGTGAACGGCACTGACGGCGACGACGTGTTCTGGTTGTACCGGCAAGCCCACACCAATGTGCGCACCTTTGACGGTGATGACGATGTCGAACTCTATGGCACGGCAACCTACAATGTCGATTTGGGCAACGGCAACGATACTGCAGCGGTGGCCACGACCGGCGCCGTCGATCTCGACGCCGGTTCCGGTGCCGACACGGTGCTTGTATCGACAATGGCCGAGCACGACCTGGAAGGCGGCGCGGGCTTTGACCGGCTGAAGTTCACCGGCTTCGAATTCCCCAGCTACTCGCTCGGCCTGCGGATCGACGTTGGCGCGGGCACTGCCGAGAATGCCTCCTACAGCGATGGAAACACGATCAGCTTCTCGGGCTTCGAACTGATCTACGGCACCGACCACCATGACATCATGGTCGGTGACGACCAGCGCAACCGCCTCTATGGCGAGGATGGCAATGACAGCATCAACGGCCAGGGCGGACACGACATCATTGTCGGCGGCGCAGGCCACGATAGTCTTCAGGGCGGCGACGGAGACGACATCATCTACGGCAACACCGGAGAGGACAGGATCTGGGGTGGCAACGGCGACGACCGGATCTATGCCGGCTATGGCGACCGGGTTTACGGCGGCGCCGGCAACGACATTATCTATGCCAATCGCGAGGATGCCGGTGACGTTGCCTACAACTGGGGCTTGCAGGTAAATGACGGCGCGGGCGACGACGTCGTCTATGGCAACGCGACCCGGGAGGGAAAGTACATCTTCTCGGATGGCGCTGACACCTTCCATGGCAGCGCGAATGCCAGCGACCATGTCATCGTGCACACGGATACCGACATTGATACGTTCAACGGCCGTGGCGGCGACAGCACCTGGGAGTACCTCTCTGACAGGCTCGACTACCGCGAGGCCGACGGGCGCGTGGACATCGACGTGCAGGCAGGAACCGTGATGGGCGACGGCGTCGGCGGCGTCACCCAGGTCACCAACGGCAATACCACGACCATTACACTGCACCAGGACCACTTCAGCGGGTTCCAGAGCTTCATCGGTTCGGACTTCGACGACAGTTTCCGCGGATCCGACGACGCCGACGCGATCGAGTGGTTCACGGGTCAGGACGGCGAGGACGTGTTCCATGGCGGCATCGGCGAAGAGCACTTCAACGGCGGCATGCACGCCGTCAACCACACCCAGGAACAGGTAGACGACGGCCAGTACAACGAGGTCAGCTATCGGGATTTCGAGGGCAGTGTGACGGTCGATCTCAACCTCGGCACGGGCGAGGTGCGCCACACAGCCAGCGGCACGACCTGGGACCACAGCTATGTCCATATCGACGGCGTGGTCGGCACGGACAAAGCCGATACCCTGATCGGCAATGACGGCGCCAACAGCATCGAAGGCGGTGGCGGCCACGATTGGCTGACCGGGGGTGAGGGCGCGGACAGCTTTGTCTTCAACGGCGCCGGGCTCTACAACGGCTACGACACCGTCCTCGACTTCGACTCGGAGGAGGATGTGATCGAACTGATCCAGATGACCCGGCTCGACGGGCAGGCCATCAACGGCTTCGCCGATCTGGATACCAATGGCGACGGGGTGCTGAACCACGCCGACACGACCATGCAGACCTGGATGGGTGACTCGCTGCTGATGACCGGCGACGGGTACATCAACCTGATGAATGTGACCGAGTTGACGGCGGACAATTTCGCTTTCGCCTGACCCGTCACCACCGAACCATGACTGCCGCCGGTGCCGAAAGGTGCCGGCGGTTTGCGTTTTGGACGGCGCGCTCGCGTCTTCGGGATGGTCTCAGCGCAGCTGGTCCGGGCGGATCGCGATGCGTCAAGCACTGTGCCGCGACGGCAACGGGCGTGAACGCGCCACTTGCCGACGAACAGAAGGTCTTTCGGGGTCACGCCACATTTCGCCACCCGGTCGCGCCGCACCCGAATATTTCGAATGTTTCAAACCCCTCAGCCCGGTCCCCACCGCTGTCACGGCCCGACGCGGCAACCGGTCCTGCACGAAATGCCGTCACCGGCGCCGGCCCCCGGGGATTTGCCGGGACAACAACTGAAACGCGGACACCCGGTGCCCACAACCAATGAAACAGAGCGGGGGCCATGCAGACATCCGCCAGAAACGCAACGAGTGCATCTTCTTCCTATCGGAGCACGGCGACTGTGCCGCTTCGAAACCAAAGAGGAAAGGAAGATCACCATGACAAGGCACAGCGCTGCCACGGCGATGGATCGCCCCGACACCACGGACTGGCCCATGCGGGCTGCCCGTCTTCTTGCCCGGGCCTTCGGCCTCGGCACCCCCAGCAAAGTCAAACTCAACACAGCTCAAAACGAGGATATCACCATGAACGTTCAGACCGAAGTCAAAGCCGACAACGGCGTCAATGTCGACGCGCTGCTTGGCGCCCGTGAAGCCATCACCGGCATGCCGGCAGCAGG
>JAXMNQ010000008.1:0-152721 GCA_034670345.1 Paracoccaceae bacterium
ACCTCAAACCCGGCGACGTGGTCGAGGTCGAAGCGCGCGGAATAGGCACCCTGCGCAACACCGTCGAGGACGAAACAACATGACCCCCGAGGATCACGCACATGCCGCCAGCGATCTACTGACGGCGGAAAAGACAGGCGAGCAGATCGGCCTTCTCACCCTGCGCCATCCCGAGATGGGGATGGATGACGCCTATGCCGTGCAGAACGCGATCTACCGCGCCAAACTCGATAAGGGCCGCCGGGTGATCGGCTGGAAGATCGGTCTGACCTCCAAGGCGATGCAATACGCGCTGAACATCGACATTCCCGACAGCGGGATCCTGTTCGACGACATGGCCTTTGCGCATGGCGCAACCGTGCCCAGGGGGCGATTCATCCAGCCCCGCGTCGAGGCCGAGATCGCCTTTGTCATGAAATCGGCCATCGGCGGGGCCGAGGTGACCCGGGCGGAAGTGATTGCGGCGACGGATTTTGTCGCCCCGTCGCTTGAAATCCTCGATACGCGGATCGTGCGCAAGGATGCCGCATCCGGCAAGGCGCGGACCGTGTTCGACACCATCAGCGACAATGCCGCCAACGCAGGCATCGTGCTGGGGCCGCAGCGCCACGCGGTCGATGCCTATGACCTGCGCTGGGTCGGGGCGATCACCACGCGGGGTGGCGAGGTCGAGGAAACCGGCCTTGGCGCGGGCGTGCTGAACGATCCGGTCGAAAGCGTCGTCTGGCTGGCCCGCCGCATGGCGCATTACGGCCAGAGCATCGAACCTGGACAGGTGATCCTGTCGGGCAGCTTCATCCGCCCCGTCGAATGCCCGCCCGGCAGCGTGATCGCCGCCGACTTCGGGTCCTTTGGCGATGTTGCCATCTCTTTCGCCTGAGGACACCCCATGCCCGCGCCCCGGAACTTGTTCAAACACGCCATCGCCAAGGGCGAGCTTCAACTGGGCTGCTGGCTCGGGCTGGCCGATCCCTATATCGCGGAAATCAGTGCCGGTGCCGGGTTCGACTGGCTGTTGATCGATGGCGAACACGCGCCCAACGATTTGCGCTCGATCGTGGCCCAGTTGCAGGTGATCGCGGCGCGCGATGCCTGCGCCGTCGTTCGTCCGCCGATTGGTGAGACCTGGCTGATCAAGCAGTTGCTGGACGCAGGCGCGCAGACCCTGCTGATCCCGATGGTGGAAAGCGCCGAAAAGGCGCGCGCGCTGGTCGATGCAGTGACCTATCCGCCGCACGGGGTGCGCGGAGTTGGATCGGCGCTCGCGCGGGCCTCGGATTTTTCGGCGATTCCCGACTACCTGACGACCGCGCGGGAAGAGACCTGCCTTCTGGCGCAGGTCGAGAACCGAAAGGGCCTGGAGGCGCTGGACGAGATCCTGAGCGTCGAGGGGCTGGACGGTGTCTTTGTCGGCCCATCCGATCTGGCCGCCGACATGGGGTTGATCGGACAGGCCGGCGCACCCGAGGTCAGGGGGGCGGTGATTGCGGCAATGGAAAAGATCGTGACCTCTGGCAAGGCCGCCGGAATCCTCACGCTGGACACGGACCTTCAGAGGGAATGCCGGGAGATGGGCGCAAGCTTCATCGCGACTGAAATAGACGTGACCCTGTTTGCACGGAACATGCGCCAGGCTGCCGCATGCGCCCACCGCCTTTTGGCCTGATACGGGGGTCGTACTGTTCCGCTTTGGACGTTCGCGGCGATTGACTGTTACGCGCATTGGGACCGCCCCAAAGCCCCCGTTTCCAGGGGTTTGACGCATCCGTTCCCGGCTCAATGCCGGAGAACGCCTTATCCAGATTCTTCGCCGTCGATTGCAGTTCCCGCTCCACACTGGACCGCAGCTCCTGAAACCGGCTGGACGGGATGGGGACAGAGACGGAATGCAAATCGCCTGACCAAACCCGAAACGCGATGCCGACCGCCTAAAGGCCCGGCATATGTTCGTCGAGGTCACAGGCCAGCCCGGTGCGCCGGACCTTGGCCAGCCGTCGCAGGAAAGCGGCCATGTCGCATGTCTTGCCCTGCCTGTCCCACTCCTTACGCGCCAGCGCCTCGGCCTGCGGCTCCGGCAGTTCGGCCTGGCAGGCTCGGCCATTGGCCGTCGTGGTCAGCGCAAAGGCCTCGCCGACCGAGGAAACCGCGTCCGAGGCCAGCGACTTTTTCACCGGCCACATCTTATGCGCCGATGGCGACCATACGGCGGGCTGAGGCATGACCCCGCAAACCATGGCCGTGATCGGCACGGGCTTGATGGGCCACGGAATCGCGCTGACGCTGGCCCGCGCGGGCCATGCCTCACGCGTCACCGATCCGATGGCCGATGCCCGCGCGGCACGGCACGACCGGTTCTGGGCCAGCTTGTCGCTGATGGGGGTTGGCGAAGATGAGATCGCCACGGCACTGGGCCGGATCAGGGTGTGCGAGACCCTGGCCGATGCGGTGACCGAAGCGAGTGTGGTCTTTGAGGCGGCACCGGAAAAGATGGCGCTCAAGCAATCCATCTTCGCCGAGGTCGAGGCCACCGCGCCGCGCGACTGCATACTTGCCTCGACCACCTCCGTCATGCCGATCACCGGGATCATGAGCGGGCTGCAACACAGTGACCGGGCGCTTGGCACCCATTGGTGGAACCCGCCGCATATGATCCCTCTGGTCGAGGTGATCCGCACCGAATGGACCGCAGCCCCCGTGGTGGACACGATGGTCGGCTTGCTGGGCGGGGCGGGCAAGCCTCGCGATCCTGAGCGCCATGCGGG
This sequence comes from Paracoccaceae bacterium, assembly GCA_034670345.1. GTDB lineage: Bacteria > Pseudomonadota > Alphaproteobacteria > Rhodobacterales > Rhodobacteraceae > Antarctobacter. The sequence continues at coordinate 2,763 of JAXMNQ010000008.1, forward strand.
CCTATGCCCAGGCCCCGACGATCAAGGTCGGCCATGAAAGCGGCGTGTCGATCATCCGGATCGAGCATGTGGTGCATGCGCTGCTGGCGGTGGTTGGGCGGCTGGTGGTGATCGGTTTCGGTCGCAAGATCGCCGAGGGTGATCCCAAGGAAGTGATGGAGAGCCGCGAGGTGAAAGAGATTTTCTTGGGGATCGAAGCCGATGCCTGATCCGATCCTCAATATCGCCAGGCTCAAGGCCTTCTACGGCGATTTCCAGGCGCTTTACGGGTTGGATCTGCATCTCGGCGAAGGTGAAGTTCTGGCCATCATCGGTGCGAACGGCGCGGGCAAGACCACGCTTCTGCGCTCGATCGCCGGGCTGATGCAAAACGGCGCCGATCAGATCGCCGGACCGGGGGTCGCGCTGGTGCCCGAAGGCCGCCAGTTGTTCCCCTCGCTGAAGGTCGAGGAAAACCTCCAGATCGGCGGCCGCGTGGGCCGGTCAGGCCGTGGTCGCTGGATGCGGTCTACACGCCGTTTCCGATCCTCCAGGAGCGGCGCAAGCAGGCCTCGACCTCGCTGTCTGGTGGACAACAGCAGATGGTCGCCATCGGGCAGGCGCTGATGTCGAACCCTGATCACGCGGTGTTCTGGCAGAGTCGAATGCCCAGCAGGTCGCCAAGATCCGCCGGATCGTCAAGGACCTGGGCAGCGAGGTCGCCTCGCCCGATGAAGCGCGCGAGATCCTCGATCTCAAGGGCGGCGACAGGGTGAAATTCTGATGCTGACGCCTTATCACGCGCCCAACAGGGTGTGTTCGCAAAAGGTGCGCGTCGGGCTGGCCCAAATGGGGCTGGACCGCGAGGCGTGGTTCTTGACCTGCAACAGGGCGACCAGTTCGCGCCGGACTATCTGCGGTTCAACGGCCAGACCGACGCCACCTATCCGGGTGATGACCGCTATGCCCCGTTCTGGGAGCGTGTCTCGGACCTGCAGGTGCCGGTCTGCATCCACCCGAACAACCCCCGAAATCGCCGCACAGATCGCCGCGATGGTGACTGAATTGAGCCGCGACCTGGTGGGCGACACCATGCAGATCTACGGCCCGCTTCATGCCGGGACCAACCTCGACGGGCTGGCCGTCCGGTGCCGAGGATGTGGCGCTGGTGCTGGACTGAATCGCGGCGCACGGGGATGCGCATGGCAGCAATCCGGAGAGAATCCTTGTTCTCGGCAATTCGGCAGGTGCCATGCACGCGGGGGATTACGTCTTTCGCGATGATCTGCAGCACGACAACGACGGGGAGATCGGTGCGATCCTGTTCGCGCCGCGGACCGTCGATCTGACGGCCCGCCCGATCGGCCCCGAACGGGATGCGCAGTACTACGCAGCGGAAGGCGACCGCGCTGATCAATCGGTCGTCAACCATGTGGGCGGGTGCGCGATGCCAGTCATGATCGCCTGTGCCGAATATGAACCGGAGGTGATCATCGACCAGACCCGCCGGATGATCGAGGCGCTGGCCAACCGCGACAGCCGACTGCCGATGGTCGTCGGTGTTTCGGGGCACAACCATATTTTCGTGGTCGCCCCTATCGGAACATCCGACGACTCCCTCGGGCCCGATTTGATCGAGTTCATTCGGCTGGTGAGCCAAAGAAACTGACCCCCCTCGATCCGCACGGGAGCGGTCAGGTCCGGATGTCGGGGTCTCGGCCATGTGAGACGCGCATCTGTCTGGCCTGACTGCTCCGAAAGTGGCACAGAAATCTCCTGCGGCTCATGTTAGGGTGGCATTCAGGACGTGTCCTGATGGAGACATGTCCGGGGAGGACAGGGGCCAGGGTGAGCGACTTCAGCCATGTCACGGAAATCGAGCAGGTGCTCGAAGGCCGGTCAACCGGGCGCGATGACCTTGTGTCCGCGTCCTGGCGGCGCTGTGTCGAGTTGTACGGGATGGAACCGCAGCACGACGAGCCCGTGCATATCGTCACCGAGGCGGAATTGCGCGACCATCGCAGCCAGGCCGAGCGGATGATCACCACGGCCCGGTCGGGGCTGCAGAACCTGTTCCGGCAGGTCGCGGTGCAGAACTACGTGGTGCTGCTGGCGGATGCCAAGGGCGTCTGCGTCGACTCATTCGGCGATCCGCGTTTCGAAGAGGAGTTGCGCCGGTCCGGTCTCTATCTCGGCTCCGACTGGTCAGAGGATCTGGCGGGCACTTGCGGGGTCGGCGCCTGTCTGGTCACCGGGGAACCCGTGACGATTCATCAGGACGACCATTTCGGAAACGCCCATACCGCGCTGTCCTGCACTTCGGCCCCGATCTATGACAGCCTGGGCCAGTTGACTGCGGTGCTGGACATTTCGCTCTTGCGCTCACCGGCGCCCAAGAGCAGCCAGAATTTCGCGATGACGCTTGTCACCGCCTCGGCGCGGCGGGTGGAATTGGCCAATCTGATGGCCTCGAACCGGCGGGACTGGGTGCTGAGGCTATCGTCCAGCCCGGAATTCCTCGATGTCGATCCAGAGGCCGCGATGGCGCTTGACGGGTCGGGCCGGGTGATCGGCTTTACCCACGCGGCGCAAAAGCTGTTTGCCGATGCAGGCCCGGTGATCGGGCGGCGGATCGACGAAGTACTGCAACTGTCGGTGGATGATCTGCCCGACCTGATGCGCGATCGCCCGACCGAGGACCGCCTCGTGCGGATGCGCGACGGCGGCGCGCTCTTCGCCCATGCCATCGCGCCACAAGCGCCGCGCACGGCGTTGCCGGCGCTGCGCCGCGGGGTGAGCGGGGCGATGGCGGGACTGGCGGGGCCGGATCCGGCCATGACCCGGCTGCTGGGTCAGGCCGAGAGGCTGGCGCAGACCAACGTGCCGCTGCTGATCACCGGCGAGACCGGCACCGGCAAGACCAAGCTGGCCCGCGCGATCAGCATGACCGCGCGAAAGCCCGCTTTCCTGCTGGTGGATTGCGCCGGGTTGCAGCCCGAGGATCTGGCGCAGCGGATCGGCGCGGCAGAACCGTCTGCGACGCTCTTGCTGCGCCGGATCGAGGATTTGCCCGAGAATACGCAGGCGGTTCTGCCGGGCTTGCTGGAGGCCGCGCCGGGCCTGAGGCCGATCTCGACCAGTTGCACCCCGCTTGTCCTGTCCAGCGCCGAGGGCCGACTGCCCCGGCATCTGTTCCATCGGCTGGCCGGTGCCACGCTGGCCCTGCCGCCCCTGCGGACCCGGCAGGATCTGGGCTGGCTGGTGGACCGGTTGCTGCGCAGGGTTGCGCCCGAAGGCATGCGGCTGTCGCCCTCGGCGCGGGTCGAGCTTGTCGGCCGCGACTGGCCCGGCAACATCCGCGAACTGGAACAGGTGCTGAGCGTCGCGTCGGCGCTGTGCGAAGGGTCGGTCATAGACCTGCCGGACTTGCCTCCCCCGGTGGTCATGGAACCGCGCGAGACGCAGGATGAAGAGGCGGGGCTGGAAGCGGTTCTCGAAGCCTGCCACTGGAACATGGCCCAGGTCGCCCGGCGTCTGGGGGTCAACCGGTCGACGGTTCTGCGGCGGGTCCGCAAGGCCGGGTTGCATCCTCCCGCCTGATCCCGTTGCACGCCGTTGCGCGCGCAACACGCTGCGCCGCAGCATCGGCAAAAGCAGCATCGACCCGTCGAAATTCATGGCCGGGATGGCCCATGACCCCGGATACTGCCCGTCATATTCGCAAATGAGGAGGAAACGCGATGCTGGATTCCACGGTGACTTCAAAGGTGGAGGAGGTGTTGAACACGCTCAACGCCGCCTGTGCCGCTGGCGATATCGACCAGATCAGGGATATGTTCACCGCTGACTGCTATTGGCGCGACCTTGTGGCCCTGACTTGGAACTTCAAGACCGTCGAAGGCCCCGATCAGGTGGCCGATATGCTGAAAAGCCAGTTGCCGCACACCACACCGGGCGGTTTCGCCATCCAGGACGGGGAGGTGCCGACGGAGGAGGGCGGCATCCCCACCGCCTGGATCACCTTCGAGACAAAGGTGGGCCGGGGCTGGGGGCTGATGCGGCTGAAGGAGGGACGTATCTGGACCCTGCTGACAGCCCTGCAGGAATTGAAAGGCTTTGAAGAGCCGCGCCGACAGCGCCGCCCGATGGGCGCGCAACACGGTGCCGGCAAGAACCGCACCACCTGGAAAGAGGCGCGCGAAGCCGAGGCCGCCAGCCTGGGGTACGACACCCAGCCCTATACGGTTATCGTAGGCGGCGGGCAGGGCGGCATTGCCCTGGGTGCGCGTCTACGCCAGCTGGGCGTGCCGACCATCGTTCTGGACAAACACGACCGTCCCGGCGACCAGTGGCGCAACCGGTACAAGTCGCTCTGCCTGCATGACCCGGTCTGGTACGACCATCTGCCCTATATCAAGTTTCCCGACAACTGGCCGGTGTTCACGCCCAAGGACAAGGTCGGCGACTGGCTGGAAATGTACACCAAGGTCATGGAGCTGAACTACTGGACCCGGTCAGAGGTGACAAAGGCCAGTTTCGACGAGGATGCGGGCGAGTGGCGGGTCGAGGTCAATCGCGACGGTGAAACGATTATCCTGAGGCCGCAGCAACTGGTGCTGGCCACCGGCATGTCAGGCAAGGCGAACATGCCCGATTTTCCGGGGATGGAGACCTTCAAGGGCAGGATCGAGCATTCGTCGCAGCACGCCGGACCCGACGAATGGGAGGGCAAGCGCGTCGTGGTCGTTGGCTCCAACAACTCGGCCCATGATATCTGTGCGGCGCTCTGGGAACATGACGCCGACATCACGATGGTCCAGCGGTCCTCCACCCATATCGTCCGCTCGGACACGCTGATGGATATCGGGCTGGGCGGGCTGTATTCCGAAGAGGCCGTGGCCAATGGAATGACGACCGAAAAGGCCGACATGATCTTTGCCTCGCTGCCCTACCGGATCATGCATGAATTCCAGATCCCGCTCTACGAGCAGATGCGCGAACGCGATGCCGAGTTCTATGCTGGCCTGGAAAAGGCGGGGTTCGAGCTGGACTGGGGCGATGACGGATCGGGTCTGTTCATGAAATACCTACGCCGGGGGTCGGGCTACTACATCGACGTGGGCGCAAGCCAGCTGATCATCGACGGCGAGGTCAAGCTGACCAAGGGCCAGGTGGATCATTTCACCGAGGACGGTGTTGTCCTGAGCGACGGCACTCATCTGCCAGCGGACCTTGTGGTGATGGCCACCGGCTATGGCTCGATGAACGGTTGGGCGGCGGATCTGATCAGCCAGGAGGTCGCCGACAGGATCGGCAAGGTCTGGGGGCTTGGCTCTGACACCACCAAGGATCCGGGCCCCTGGGAAGGTGAGCAGCGCAACATGTGGAAGCCGACGCAGCAGGACAATCTCTGGATGCATGGCGGCAACCTGCACCAGTCGCGGCATTATTCGCTGTACCTCGCCCTGCAACTCAAGGCGCGCATGGAGGGGCTGGAAACGCCCGTCTATGGTCTGCAGGAGGTCCACCACCTGCGGTAAGGCGCCCCGGCGCGCCCGGTTCCCTCCCGCCGGGCGCGCCTTGACACAGGGTCCGCAGACCTGAAAACTGCCCGGCGAAACGCCGGTCATTCGGGTCGCGGATACGTCTGGTCGGTGCCCGCAGAATTTCGCACGTTCGATCAGGCAATAATGACATGGTTCGGCTGATGACGGACACCCATACCGCGGCACGATTGGCGTGACCGTCTACCTCCGGTCGCTCCGGCCCGTGCAGTTGCGCCTGATCGCTGCGGTCGCACGGCATGGCAAGCTGCGTCTGGCGGCGGATTCGTGCAGCATGACCACCCCGGCGGCATCGCGGATGCTGGCGGATGTGGAAACCCAGCTGGGTGCGAACCTGTTCGAGCGCACGCCAAAGGGTATGCTGGTGACCCCGGCAGGCCGGGTGCTGGCGAAACATGCCCGGAAACTGGTTTTCGACATTGACCAGATGGCACAGGAGTTCGGTGCGCATTTGGACGGCACCGGCGGCTCTGTGCATGTCGGGGCCGTGACCGGCGGCGCGCTGGCCGCCACGATCCCGGCGATCCTGCAGTTGAAGCAAGAGGCCCCGACGGTCGATGTCTCGCTCGACGTCTCGTCCTCGGCGCAATTGATGCGCGGGCTGGAGGCGGGGGATTTCGACTTCACTCTCAGCCGCGTCGGACCGCATGACTATTCCCGGGAGTTCGACATTCATCCTGCCCGCAACGAAGCCGTGCTTTTGATGGTGCGGCGCGAACATCCCCTGGCAGAGCGCGGCGAGGTCACGCTTGCCGAATTGCAGGATCAGCTCTGGACGATGCAGGACCGGGGCGCACCCATTCGCCACGCGCTGGAAATCGCGTTCCACGAAGAGGGCGTGGCGCTGCCCGGGAACCTGATCAAGACGGCGTCGGTGGTGGCAATCATGGCGCTCTTGCGCGATTCCGACGTGATCGCGGTTGTCACACAGGAGGTTGTCGACCTGCTGTTGTCCCCGCCCTATTGCGCCGGTCTGGTTCTGCTGAGGACCGAGCGGCCAATCGCGATCGAGCCCTATCATATCCTGTGCCCGCGCGACCGCCTGATGTCTGCGGCAGCGGAACGGCTGCTCGAATTGGTCCGTCAGCAGCTCGGACAGTAAGACGTTACCAATTCTGTCAACGCGATAACCTGAGATGTAAATTTACTGGTAACCCTCGGTTGACGTACTGTGCCGTTCAATGCAGAATTGCACCTTGGAGGGGAAATGAAGAGCCGCGCTTCAATTCATCGGGATTTCACTGTCGCGCAGATCGACGATCGTCTCTACTCGGCCTTTATCGAGCATATGGGCCGCGCCATCTATACCGGCATCTATGAACCCGGCCACCCCACTGCCAATGAACACGGCTTCCGCAAGGACGTGCTGGACCTTGTGCGCGGGTTGAAGATCCCGGCCATCCGCTATCCGGGCGGCAATTTCGTTTCCGCCTACAAGTGGGAAGACGGCGTCGGTCCGCAAGCCGACCGGCCGGTGCGGCTGGACCTTGCCTGGCGCTCGAAGGAGACCAACCAGGTTGGCATCAATGAATTCGCCAAATGGGCCAAGGACGCCGAGATCGAGATGATGCTGGCGGTCAACCTCGGCACGCGCGGGATCGAGGAAGCGCGAAACTTTGTCGAATACTGCAACCATCCCTCGGGCACCTACTGGAGCGACCTGCGCCGCAGCCATGGCGTCGAAAAACCCTATGACGTGAACATGTGGTGCCTTGGCAACGAAATGGACGGCCCCTGGCAGATCGGCCACATGGAGGCCAAGGAATATGGCCGTCTTGCGGACGAGACGTCGAAGGCGGTGAAGGCCTTTGGCAAGGGGATCGAAACCGTTGTCTGCGGCTCTTCCAACGACCAGATGCCGACCTATCCAGACTGGGAACGGCAGGTGCTGGAGGAATGTTACGAGAACGTCGACTACATCTCGCTGCACAAGTATTTCGGCAATTCCAGCCACGACACGCTCAACTACTTTTCAAAGATCGAGGAGACCGGCCGTTACATCCAGTCGATTGCCGGTGTTATCGACTACGTGAAAGCCAAGAAGCGGGCCAAGAACGACATCTACATCTGCTTTGACGAGTGGAACGTCTGGTATCACAGACGCGAAGAGGACAGCAGGAACTGGCATTCGTGGGACTGGCCCGAAGCGCCGGCGCTGCTGGAGGAGGATTACAACCTCGAAGACGCGATTTTCGTCGGCGGACTGCTGAACGAATTCATCCGTCGGTCCGACCGGGTCAAGATCGCCTGTATCGCGCAACTGGTGAACGTGATCGCGCCGATCCGTACCAAGGCGGGCGGTCCGGCCTGGGCGACGACGATCTATTACCCGTATCAGTTCGCCAGCCTTTATGGCCGTGGCACCGCGCTGAACGTGGCGGTGGACGGCCCGCGCTATGACGCGACGGCCGCGCAGGACGTGAACTATCTCGATGTCGCGGCGGTGCTGGCGCCCGACGGCAAGTCGATCACCATCTTTGCTATCAATCGCAGCCTGGACGAGGCGATGGACCTCGACCTGAAGTTGCATGGTTTTGAGAATCTCAGCCTGATCGACCATCAGGTCATGGGGGGCAACAGCGCCGATGCGCGCGTCGCCAATACCTGCGAACAACCGGAGCGGATCAAGCCGTGCAAGGGCGACAAGCTGTCTGTCGAGGGCGGCGCCCTGACGGGTGAATTGCCTGCGTTCTCCTACAGCATGATCCGGCTTTCGGTCGCATAGGAGCGTCGGGCCAGAGGGAAACACAAGGGGGGAGTTACCGTGCAGGACACAGGCGTTCATCTGAGAGGGATCCGGAAGAGCTTTGGCGCCGTTGACGTGATCCGTGGCGTCGACATGGACATCCAGCGCGGCAAGTTCGCGGTGTTCGTCGGTCCCTCGGGCTGCGGCAAGTCCACGCTTTTGCGCATGATCGCGGGTCTGGAAGAGACCAGCGAAGGCAAGATCGCGATCGGCGACCGCGACGTGACGGATGAGGATCCGGCGGACCGCGGCGTCGCTATGGTGTTCCAGTCCTACGCGCTTTACCCGCACCTGTCGGTATTCGAGAATATGGCCTTCAGCCTGCGTCTGGCCAAGCGGCCCAAGGCGGAGGTGGACGAAAAGGTGCGCAAGGCCGCCGGCATCCTGCAACTGGGCGAGCATCTGGACAAGAAACCGGCGCAACTGTCGGGCGGTCAACGACAGCGGGTGGCCATCGGACGCGCCATCGTGCGCGCGCCCGAAGTGTTCCTGTTCGACGAGCCGTTGTCGAACCTTGACGCGGAACTGCGCGTGCAGATGCGGCTGGAACTTGCGCGCCTGCACAAGCAGCTTGGCGCGACGATGATCTATGTCACACACGACCAGGTCGAAGCGATGACGCTGGCCGACACGATCTTTGTTCTGCAAGGCGGTCACGTGCAGCAGAGCGGCGCACCGCTCGACCTGTATGACGACCCGTCGAACCGCTTTGTCGCCGGGTTCATCGGCTCGCCTTCGATGAACTTCTTCGAAGCGACGGTCGAGGGGCATGTGGGTGGCGGCATCACGGCGCGGCTGAAGGGTCAGCCGGACCTGAGTTTCGACATTCCGCTGAACCAGAGGCCCGACAAGGGCACCGGGGTCGTGCTGGGCATGCGCCCCGAGCATCTGATCGTGACCAGTGACAGCGGGCTGCGGGTGACGGTGGACGTGGCCGAGGAGCTTGGCGGCGTCTCTTACCAGCATGGCACCCTCGAAGGTGGCGAGCCCGTGATCTTTCAGCAGACCGGTGCGCGGCACAACATGGGCGGCACGGTACAGACCGTCACGCCCGCGACCGAACGCATATTCGTATTCGACAAGACAGGTGACCGAGTTCGTTGAGGTCACACAAAACCAAACCAGGAGGAGAACTGAAAATGACGAGCAAATTCGCGAAGCTGGCTGCGACCACGGCGCTGGCCCTAGGCCTGTCGAACCCCGCATGGGCACAGGTCGAGGTCGAATGGTGGGATTTCCTCGCCGGTGGTGACGGCGTTCGCATGAAGGCGCTGATCGAACAGTTCAACGAGGAACATCCCGAGATCCAGATCAGCGGCACGACGCTGGAATGGGGTCTGCCGTTCTATACCAAGGTGCGCACCTCGGTCGCGGTCGGGCAGGGGCCGGACATCATGACCTATCACCTGTCGCGCCTGCCGCTGGCGCTGGAAGAGGACGTGCTGTCGCCGATCACGGACGCAGACCTGGAAAAGGCCGGTTTGTCCAAGGGCGATTTCTTCGAGGCGTCGATCACCGCAGCCTCGACCGACGATGGCCAGCTGATGGCGATCCCCTTCGACATCCACGCGGTCGTGGTGCACTACAACCGCACCGCACTCGAAGGCACCGACTGGCTGGACGGCGACGGCAACCTGACGGGGATCTCCTCGATCGAGGACATGACCGCGCTGCTGACCTGGGCCAAGGAAGAGGGCTACTCCGATCCGCTGAGCTTCCAGTCCGAAGGTGGCGGCGGCACGTGGCGGATGTTCTACACGCTTCTGCGCCAGCAGGGCGGCGAGATGCTGACCGATGGCGAAGTGCTGGCCGGCGACAACATGGACAAGGCCGTGACCGCGATCCAGACGCTGGCCGACTGGCGCGCCGAAGGACTGATCCCGGAACAGGCGGCCTATGAAGCCTCTGTCGCTCTGTTTTCGGGCGGCAAGTCCGTGCTGCACATCAACGGTGTCTGGGAGGTTCCGACCTTCAAGGACCAGTCCGACGCCGGAACGCTGGGCTTTGAATGGTTCGCCAACGAAGTGCCGCAGATGATGGACCAGCCTGCGACCTGGGCCGACTCCCACGCCTTCGCCATCCCGAACGACCCGGACATGGACGCAGAAACCCGTGACGCGGTCCTGACGGTCATCGGATGGATGCAGGAGCATTCGCTGGCATGGGCCGGTGCAGGTCACATCCCGGCGTACAAGCCGACGGTGGACAGCGCCGAATACGCCGAACTGCAGCCGAACGCGACCTATGCCTCACTGGCCGACAACGCGGCCTTCGATCCGCGTTCCAAGATCGCGGGCGTCGCCTCGCCGGTCTATGATGCGGTCGACAACCTGATCGCCCCTGCGGTGCACGGGTTCCTCAGCGCCGAGGACGCCGCCGCGCAGATGAAAGATCAGTTGCAGTCGCTGCTCGATTGATCCCGCAGGCAGGGGGCGGCCAGACCGTCCCCTGCCTCGCCTAACCGGAAGGATGGGAGGCCTTCATGTCGAAAGCAAACCGCCGCCGCCGCGAGTTGCGCGGCGCGATCCTGATGATCGCCCCTTTCCTGTTTATCTTCACCGTCTTCTTCCTCTACCCGACCTACAAGGTCGTGGCCCTCAGCTTTACCAATGCGCCGCTGATCGGCGACGGCGAATGGGTCGGGCTGGCCAATTACATCAAGCTGCTGAACGACCGGCTGTTCTATACCTCGCTGTGGAACAACTTCTACTTCGTGCTGCTGACGGTCATTCCCACGACTATCATCGCACTGCTGATCGCGCTCGCCGTCAGCAAGCTCAAGGGCCGGATGCAGGCGCTGGTGCTGACCCTGTTCTTTCTGCCCTACGTGCTGCCGGTGTCGGTGGTCACGATGATCTGGGCCTGGATGCTGGATTTCCAGTTTGGCATCCTGCAACCGCTGATCGAATTGGTGACCGGAAAGCCGGTGCCGGTGTTCAAGAATCCCTACTGGGTCATGCCGATGATCGCCGTTGTGACGATCTGGTGGACCAACGGGTTCAACGTGCTTTTGCTGATCGCCGGTCTGCGCAACATCCCGCCCGACCTCTACGAGGCTGCGGCGCTGGACGGCGCCACGCCCTGGCAAAAGTTCTGGCGGATCACCTGGCCGCTTCTGTGGCCGATCACCGCGCTGGTGCTGACGCTGCAACTGATCCTGCAACTCAAGCTCTTTGACCAAGTCTATCTGCTGTCGAATGGCGGCCCGTTCAACCAGTCCTACGTTGTGTTGATGCAGATGTACCGTGAGGCATTCCAGCTCAACCACGGCGGCTATGCCTCGGCCATCGCCATGGTGCTGTTCATGATCATCGTCGTCGTGTCCGTCCTGCAATTTCAGCTTCTGCGTATCGGAGGCCGCAAATGACCGCGAAACGCGCCCGCAATATCGCTTTCTCCGGCATCGTTCTGATCGCCGCCGGGATCTGGATCTTCCCGCTTTACTGGGCACTGACCACCTCGCTGCGCAGCGAAAACCGCATCGTCTCGGACGCGGGCGTGCTGATCGACGAGCTGAACTTTTCCGCCTACCTGTCAGTGCTGTCCACGTCCAAACTGCCGATCTGGTATCTCAACTCTGTCGGCACCTCGCTGATCATCACCTTTGTCGTGCTGCTGACCGGCATGATGTGCGCCTACGCTCTGTCGCAACTGCGCTTTCCCGGCCGCAAGACGCTGTACCTCTTGGTCGTGGCCAGCTTCATGGTGCCGGTTCCGGCGCTTTACGTGGCACAATTCGTGCTGATGAACGATCTGGGTATGGTCAACACCTGGTGGGGGATCATCCTGCCGCAATTGATCGTGCCGGTGGTGGTCATCGTCTACAAACAGTTCTTCGACGCCATCCCCAGGGAGATGCGAGAGGCGGTGTTGCTGGACGGTGGCGGCGAGTTCGTGCTGCTGTTCAAGCTCTACCTGCCGCTCAATTGGGGGATCACCGCCGCGCTGGCGATCATCACTTTCATCGGCGCGTGGAACAACTTTTTCTGGCCGTTCCTGATTGCCACGAGCGAGGGCATGATGACCATTCCGGTCGGTATCACCCAGGTCAACGACGCCTTCGGGGTGGCCTACGCCCGGATGATGGCGCTGGCCCTGCTGGCGGCGGCTCCGGTGATCATCGGCTACCTGATCTTCCAGAAACGCGTGACCGAGGCGGTGATGATCTCGGCCGGTGTGAAAGGATAGCGGGGCAGGCCTGTCTGAACAGGTCGTCGTGTCCCCCTTCGGGAAGGGTCAAAGCCGCCGCAACACTTCGTCCAGCAGGTTCTGCGCGATCGGCGACAGCTGGCGGTGCCGGACCTGCAGGACCAGAAACGAGGACACGACGATGTCCTCCTGGGTTTCGATGATCGTCAGCCGAGGGGCGATACGGGTCAACAGCTGCGCAACTTCCCGGGTCTGCGGTGCAAGAGCCTGAGAATCCGCAATGATGTTCAGCGCAATCAGAAGCGAGGAGCTGTTGGTGACCTGCGCCGGCGGCCGCAGTCGGTTCTCAAGCAGCGCCATTTCGAGCACGGTGCGGATCGGAGAGCCCGGTTCCTGCATGACGAATTCGTAAGGCAAGGTTTCCGAGAGCGACACCTTGCGTCCCGCCAGTGGATGATCGGCACGGGCCACAAAACAGATATTCTCGGTGCGGCCGGGGTAGGCATGGAAGGCGCGGACATTGTTTTCCGAGCCGATCCGCGCCAGCACGAAGTCAAAGCGCCCCTCTTCCAGTCCCCGGACCAGCGTTACCGAAGGCGCCACCTCGATGGTTGGCTTGATACCCGGCATGGTTGCTCGCAGTGCGATCAGTGCGGGCACCAGCGCCCCGACCGCGGGCCCGGTCACGGCCCCGACCCGGACCGCGCCCGCCGTGCCGCCATGCAGTTGTGAAATCTCGGTGGTCAGCGCGTCCACCTCGGAAAGGATGACCCTTGCGTGTCTCACAAAAGCAAAGCCGATCGGAGTTGGCGTCATCCCGCGCGGCAGGCGTTCGAAAAGCGGCCCGCCGGTATCTGTTTCGATCTCGGACAACATGCGCGATGCGGCGGGTTGCGACATGCCCACCGCCTCTGCCGCCAGTTGCAACTTGCCGTGGTCGTGGATCGCCAGGATCAGTTTCAGGTGCGACGGCTTCAACCGCTGTGTAAAGGCATGGGTCATGAACCTGACATACCATTCCTGTTATGTAGGGAAACAGCATTTGCATTAGCATGTTATGAATCACGTGGCTACGATCCCCCACGCAAGGCGCCGCCGTGACCAAGAGCGTGCGTCTCAGAGGAGGAAACCATGAAATTGAAGTCTATTCTCGTCGGCACCGCGCTGGCGACTGTTGTTGCCACCACCGCATTCGCAGACGGCCTTGTCGGCATCGCGATGCCGACCAAATCGTCGGCGCGCTGGATCTCGGACGGCGAGTCCATGGTGCAGCAGTTCAAGGACGCGGGCTATGACACCATCCTGCAATATGCCGAGGATGACATCCCGAACCAGCTGGCGCAGATCGAGAACATGATCACCAATGGCGTCGACGTACTGGTGATTGCCGCCATCGACGGCACCACCCTGTCGAACGCGCTGGAAAATGCCAGCTATGCCGGCATTCAGGTCATCGCCTATGACCGCCTGATCCGCGACAGCGAGCATGTCAGCTATTACGCCACCTTCGACAACTTCAAGGTTGGTGTGCAGCAGGCCGAGACCCTGGTTTCGGGACTCGAAGAGCGTTTCCCCGATGCCGAGACCTGGAACGTCGAACTGTTCGGCGGCTCGCCCGACGACAACAACGCCTATTTCTTCTATGATGGCGCGATGTCGGTGCTGCAGCCGTTGATCGACAGTGGCAAGGTCAACGTCATGTCCGGCCAGATGGGCATGGACACGGTCGGCACCCTGCGCTGGGATGGCGCGGTGGCGCAGGCCCGCATGGATAACCTGCTGTCGGCACATTACACCGACGCGACCGTGCACGGCGTGCTGTCGCCCTATGACGGTCTGTCCATCGGCATCCTGTCCTCGCTCAAGGGCGTGGGTTACGGTTCCGGCGACACGCCGATGCCGATCGTCACCGGTCAGGACGCCGAGGTGCCCTCGGTCAAGTCGATCCTCGCGGGTGAGCAGTATTCGACGATCTTCAAGGACACCCGCGAACTGGCGCGCGTGACCGTGGGCATGGTCGAGGCGGTGCTGGAAGGCACCGAGCCCGAGATCAACGACACCACCACCTATGACAACGGCGTCAAGGTCGTGCCGTCCTACCTGCTGGAGCCGCTCAAGGTCACGGCTGAAAACTGGGAAACGCGTCTGATCGAGACCGGTTACTACAAGATGGATCAGATCAAGTAAGCGGACAGGCGCTATACGCTTTCTGTCAATGATCTGTCGGACCGGTCTGCATCGTCGGACCGGTCCACTCCGAAATTTCTACAAATCGTGAGGCCGCCACCATGCAGGACACACTGCTGGAAATGCGCTCCATTACCAAGACGTTTCCGGGCGTCAAGGCGCTCGACGACGTATCTCTTCAGGTCAAGGCCGGAGAGATTCACGCCATCTGCGGCGAGAACGGCGCAGGCAAGTCGACGTTGATGAAAGTGCTGTCAGGCGTCTATCCCGCGGGCAGCTACGAGGGCGAGATCCACTACGATGGCGCCCTGACCGCAATGCGCGACATCGCCGACAGCGAGGCGCATGGCATCATCATCATTCACCAGGAACTGGCGCTGGTGCCGCTGTTGTCGATTGCCGAGAACCTGTTTCTGGGCAACGAAAATGCCAAGGGCGGCGTGATCGACTGGCGCGAGACAAACAAGAAGACCGAGACGCTTCTGCGCAAGGTGGGGCTGCGCGACGCACCGACCACGCAGGTCGAAAAGCTGGGCGTCGGCAAGCAGCAACTGGTCGAGATCGCCAAGGCGCTGGCCAAGGACGTGCGTCTGCTGATCCTGGACGAGCCGACCTCGGCCCTGTCCGAATCCGACAGCCAGGCGCTGCTGGACCTGATGCTGGAACTCAAGGCGCAGGGCATGACCCAGATCATCATCAGCCACAAGCTGAACGAGGTGCGCCGCGTGGCCGACACCGTGACGGTGATCCGCGACGGCCATTCGGTCAGCAGTTTCAACACCCGCGACGGCATCACCGAAGACCGCATCGTGCGCGACATGGTCGGCCGCTCGATGGAGAACCGCTATCCCGACCGGACGCCCAGGATCGGCGAGCAGATCATGCGCGTGGCCGACTGGTCGGTCTATCACCCGGAACACGCCGACCGCCAGGTGATCCACAACGTCGGCTTCGACGTGCGCGCCGGAGAGGTTGTCGGCATCGCGGGCCTGATGGGCGCGGGCCGGACCGAGCTTGCCATGTCGATCTTCGGCCGGAGCTGGGGGCAGAACATCACCGGCACGGTCGAGATGCACGGAAAACCCGTCGACGTCTCGGACGTCAGCCGCGCCATCCGCGCCGGGATGGCCTATGTGCCCGAGGACCGCAAGAGCCTGGGGCTGATCCTCGACGACAGCATCACCCGCAACATCACCATCGCCAACCTGCCGGAGGTGGCGCGCGGCGCGGTGATCAACGAACACGCCGAAAAGCGGGTGGCCGAGAAATACCGCGACGATCTGGGCATCCGCACGCCGGGCGTGTTCCAGAAGGTCGTCAACCTTTCGGGCGGCAACCAGCAAAAGGTCGTTCTGTCCAAGTGGCTGTTCGCGGGACCCGAGGTTCTTATCCTTGATGAGCCGACCCGCGGGATCGACGTCGGTGCGAAATACGAAATCTACGGGCTGATCAACGATCTCGCCGCCGCCGGAAAGGGCGTGGTGATGATCTCGTCCGAAATGCCCGAACTGCTGGGCATGTGTGACCGGATCTACGTGATGAACGAAGGGGCCTTTGTGGGCGAGATGCCCGCAAAAGAGGCCAGCCAGGAGCGCATCATGTCGCTCATCGTGAACAAATAGGGGGCTTGTCATGTCGATGGCCGAAAACACTTCTGAAAAGGCCGGCGGTCAGAGCCGTCTGGGCGCCTATCTGACGGCTCACCTGCGTGAATACGGTCTGCTGTTTGCGCTGATCGCGATCATGGCGTTCTTTCAGATCGTCACCGGCGGCACGTTGCTGCGGCCGATCAACCTGACCAACCTGCTGCTGCAGAACAGCTATATCGTCATCATGGCGCTGGGCATGCTGATCGTCATCGTGGCCGGGCACATCGACCTGTCGGTCGGCTCGGTCATGGGTTTTGTCGGGGCGCTGGCGGCGGTGATGGTGGTCAATCTGGAGGTCTCCATCGGCGTCACCATGATCACCTGCGTGGTCATTGGCGCGGTGATCGGCGGCGCGCAGGGGTACTGGATCGCCTACTGGAAAATCCCCTCTTTCATCGTGACTCTGGCGGGGATGCTGGTCTTTCGGGGCCTGTCGCTCTGGTTGCTGGAGGGGCAATCCGTCGGACCGTTCCCGCGCGAATTTCAGGTGATCGCAACAGGCTTTGTGCCGGATATCCTGCCCGGCGGCGAGGCGTTCAAATCAATCTTCGGCGCGCGGAATTTCAACGTTCTTGCTGCGGCCACCGGTCTTGTCGCGGCGGCCTGGGTGGTCTGGTCGGGAATGCAGAAGCGGGCCCGCAACAAGGCCTACGGGATCGAGGATGAACCGCGTCCCTTCTTTGTTGTGCGCACCGCCATCGTCGCCTTTGCATTGGTCTTTATCCTCTACAAGCTGGCCACCTTCCGCGGCCTGCCCAACGTTCTGCTGACCATGGGCGTACTGACCATCGTCTATGCCTTCATCACCGAGCGCACGGTGCTGGGCCGCCGGATCTACGCGCTGGGCGGCAACGAGAAGGCGGCGAAACTGTCGGGTATCAAGACCGAGCGGCTGACCTTCCTCGCCTTCGTCAACATGGGCATTCTGGCGGCCATCGCTGGGCTGGTCTTTGCCGCGCGTCTGAACACGGCGACGCCCAAGGCGGGCTTTGCGCTGGAACTGGACGTGATCGCGGCTGTCTTCATCGGCGGCGCGTCGATGTCGGGCGGCGTGGGCAAGATCGTCGGCGCCGTGGTCGGGGCCTTTCTGATGGGAGTGCTGAACAACGGCATGTCCATCATGGGTATCGGCATCGACTATCAGCAGATGATCAAGGGGCTTGTGCTGCTCGCCGCCGTGATCTTCGACGTCTACAACAAGAAGAAGGGCTGATCTGATGGCATTCAAACCCGCGAAATGGCCCCGCAAGCTGCGCTCTGCCGAATGGTACAGCGGTAGCACCAAGGACGTGATCTACCACCGTGGCTGGATGAAGAACCAGGGCTATCCCGACGACCTGTTCGACGGACGCCCGATCATCGGCATCCTGAACACATGGTCCGACATGACGCCCTGCAACGGGCACCTGCGCGAACTGGCCGAAAAGGTGAAGGCCGGTATCTGGGAGGCGGGCGGTTTTCCGATGGAGGTGCCGGTGTTCTCGGCCTCGGAAAACACATTTCGCCCGACGGCGATGATGTTCCGAAACCTCGCGGCGCTGTCGATCGAGGAACAGATCAGGGGCCAGCCGATGGATGGCTGCGTGCTGATGGTGGGCTGTGACAAGACCACGCCGTCGCTGCTGATGGCCGCCGCCTCCTGCGATCTGCCGTCGATTGTCGTCACCGGCGGGCCGATGCTGAACGGCTGGTTTCAGGGGGAACGCGTGGGTGCGGGCACGCACCTCTGGCGCTTTTCCGAAGCCGTGAAGGCCGGGGAGATGACGCAGGACGAATTCCTCGACGCGGAATCCGCCGTCACCCGGTCGAGCGGCACCTGCAACACCATGGGCACGGCGTCCTCGATGGCGTCGATGGCCGAGGCGCTGGGCATGGCGCTGTCCGGCAACGCGGCCATTCCGGCGGTGGACAGCCGCCGCCGCGTCATGGCGCAGCTTTCGGGTCGGCGCATCGTGCAGATGGTGAAGGACGACCTGAAACCATCCGACGTGCTGACGCGCGAGGCCTTCGAGAACGCCATCCGCTGCAACGGCGCGGTTGGCGGATCGACCAACACCGTGGTGCATATGCTGGCGATCGCGGGCCGCGTCGGCGTGGACATAACGCTGGACGACTGGGACCGCTGCGGGCGTGACATCTCGACCATCCTGAACCTGCAGCCCTCGGGCAAGTACCTGATGGAAGAGTTCTTTTACGCCGGCGGCCTTCCGGTTGTGCTCAAACGCCTCGCCGAGGCGGGCAAGCTGCACAAGGACGCGCTGACCGTGTCGGGTGAGACCGTCTGGGACGAGGTCAAGGAGGCGCAGAACTGGAATGAGGACGTGATCCTGCCAGTGGACAAGCCCCTGACGCAGAAGGGCGGCATCGCCGTGCTGAAGGGCAACCTTGCCCCGAAAGGCGCGATCCTCAAACCTTCTGCCGCGACGCCCGCGTTGATGCAGCACAAGGGCCGTGCCGTCGTGTTCGAGGACATCGACGACTACAAGGGCAGGATCAACGACGATGCGCTCGACATCGACGAGACCTGCATCATGGTGCTGAAGAACTGCGGTCCCAAGGGCTATCCCGGGATGGCCGAGGTCGGCAACATGGGGCTGCCGCCAAAGGTGCTGAAGAAGGGGATCAAGGACATGATCCGCATTTCCGACGCGCGCATGTCCGGCACCGCCTATGGCACGGTGATCCTGCACACATCGCCCGAGGCCGCAGCAGGCGGGCCGCTGGCGGTGGTGAAAACCGGTGACATGATCGAAGTCGATGTCGAGAACCGCCGCCTGCATCTGGATGTCACCGATGCAGAGTTGCAGGCGCGGCTGGCGGTTTGGGCGCCGTCGCATGAACGCCCAGACAGCGGCTATGCCTGGTTGCACCAGGCCCATGTCGAAGGCGCCGATACCGGAGCCGACCTCGATTTCCTCAAGGGGTGCCGTGGCGCGCCCGTGGGCAAGGACAGTCACTGATGAAAATTGCGCTTGTTGGAATTGGCAAGATCGCGGTGGATCAGCATGTCCCCGCGATTGCCGACAGCCCCGACTGGGATCTCGCCGCGACGGTCAGCCGTCACGGTTCGGTCGACGGGGTCGAGGCATTTACCGACCTTGGAACGATGCTGGCCTCGCGGCCCGACATTCGCGTCGTCTCGCTTTGCCTGCCTCCGGTGCCGCGTTTCGACTACGCGATTCAGGCGCTGGAGGCCGGGCGTCACGTGATGCTGGAAAAGCCGCCGGGCGCCACACTAGCCGAGTGCCGCGCACTGGATAACGCCGCCCGCGCCGCTGGTCTGACGCTCTATGCCACCTGGCATTCGCGTGAGGCGGATATGGTCGCGGCGGCCAAGGCCTGGCTTGCGGACAGGGTGCTGAAGGAACTGACCGTCACTTGGAAAGAAGACGTGCGGCGCTGGCATCCCGGGCAGGCCTGGATCTGGGAGCCGGGTGGCCTCGGCGTCTTTGACCCGGGCATCAACGCCCTGTCCATCGTGACGGAAATCCTGCCCGATGAGTTGCATGTGAAACAGGCCGTGTTGGAGGTGCCGGAGAACTGCCAGACACCGATTGCGGCCCGGATCGGGTTTTTTCACCCCGCCGGCGCAAGGGTAGAGGCCGAATTCGACTGGCGGCAGGAAGGTGACCAGACCTGGGAGATCGTGGCGGTCACCGAGTCGGGGACGCTCAGACTGACCGATGGCGGTGCCCATCTTGAGATCGACGGCGTGGCCAGCGGCGAGGCCGCCCCGCTGGGCGGTGAGTATCCGCGGCTTTACAAACGCATGGCCGAGCTGGTTCAGCAGGGGCAGCGCGATGTCGATCTGCGCCCGATGACGCTGGTCGCCGATGCCTTCACACTGGGGCGGCGCGAGATCGTCGCGCCCTTTTCAGAGTAGACCCATGGAACCAAACATTACTGACTCGACAAGTGTCACCATCGCACAAGGGCCATCGCAGGCACGGGTCATGACATATGGCGCCACCCTGACGGAGTTCCGTCTGGATGGCTTCGATCACTCCCTTGTTCTCGGCAGCCCGGACCCCGATGCCTATGGCGGGCCGTTTCGGTACTTCGGTGCCATCGTCGGCCCGATTGCAAACCGTGTTGCCGGTGGCAGGGCGTCACTGGACGGGACAGACCTGCAACTGGAGCTCAACGAGAACGGCCATGCCCTGCACGGCGGTCCCGGCGGGCTGTCGAACCGGATCTGGTCAATCAAGTCCAGCAATGCGCACAGCGTCACCCTTGGCATCGAATTGCCGGACGGAGAAGGCGGTCTGCCCGGCCCGACCGAATTTACGGTGACCTATGAAATCGAGGCCGACGGCACGCTGGGCATCGACGTCACCGCCCGAAGCGAAGCGGCGACCCTCTGCAACCCGGCCTTTCACGGCTACTGGTGCCTGTCCGGTGACGGGCTTGCGGGTCACCGCCTGACCCTTGAGGCCGATCACTATCTGCCGACCGATGCCGAACTGATCCCGACCGGGGAAATCGCGCCGGTCGAGGGCACGGGCTATGACCTGCGCCAGCCCACAGATTTGCCCGCGCCGGTGGACCTCGACACCAATTTCTGTCTGAACGGCGAAGGACTGCGCCCGGTCGCACGGCTGGAAACAGACCGGCTTGCGATGGTGGTGGAAACCGACGCGCCGGGCTTGCAGGTCTATGACGCCGCGCGGCTGGAAACCGCGCCGGCCGAGGGCCACGAAGGGGCGCCTTATGGCCGCCATGCCGGGCTGGCCATGGAGCCGCAGATCTGGCCCGACGCGCCGAACCATCCGACCTTTCCGCAGATCACCCTCCGCCCCGGCGCGGTGTTCCGCCAAACTTCCCGCTTCCAATTCATCCGCAAGGACACGCCATGAAAAAGCCCCTCACAGGAATCCTGCCCGTCGCGCCAACGCCGTTCCACGATGACGGGTCCATCGACACCGAGGGTATGAAACGGGTGCTCGACTGCATGATCGACCAGGGCGTCGACGCGATCTGCATCCTTGCCAATTATTCCGAGCAATTCGTGCTGTCCGACGCCGAACGCGCCACGCTGACACGGGTCTCGCTCGAACATGTGGCGGGCCGGGTGCCGATGATCGTCACCGTCAGCCATTTCAGCACGCAGGTCGTGGTCGACCGCGCGCGTGAGGCCGAGGCTATGGGCGCGGCGATGCTGATGATGATGCCGCCCTATCACGGCGTTGGCCTGGTGCCGCCCGAGGCCGCAATCGTCGAGCATTTCGCCGCCGTCTCGGACGCAATTTCGATCCCGATCATGGTGCAGGACGCGCCGCTGTCCGGTGTCACCCTGTCTGTCCCGGTACTGGTGCGGATGGCGAAAGAGATCGAGAATGTCAGC
This sequence comes from Paracoccaceae bacterium, assembly GCA_034670345.1. GTDB lineage: Bacteria > Pseudomonadota > Alphaproteobacteria > Rhodobacterales > Rhodobacteraceae > Antarctobacter. The sequence continues at coordinate 24,381 of JAXMNQ010000008.1, forward strand.
TATTTCAAGATGGAAATGCCCTTTGCCGCCGACAAGCTTGCCGCGCTGATCGAGGCGGGCGGGGATCACATCGTTGGCCCCTTCGATGGTGAAGAGGCCGCGACGCTGCTGGCCGATCTGGACGCGGGTTGCACCGGCACGATGACCTCGGCTCTGCAACCGGAGCTGATCCGGCCCATCGTGGTGGACTACCGGTCCGGCAATGTCGACGCAGCCCTGGCGCAGTGGCGGGCCTGCCTGCCGCTGATCAACCACGAAAACCGCCAATGCGGGCTGCGCGCCACGAAGGTTGTGATGAAAGAGGGCGGCGTGATCGGGTCCGACCACGTCCGTCATCCGCTGAAACCGATGTCCGAACGCACCCGCGCCCGGCTGCTGCAGCTTGCCGCCGAAAGCGATGTGATCGCGCTGCGCTGGGGCAAGTAAGCGAGGACAGATGACCTGCCGACCCAAGGGGACACGGTTCCCCCTTGGGCGATTGAGCCATCCTGCGGGATCGGCCCGGTCCGCGCTGGCGACGCTCTTGATCGCCGTCAGCGCGCAAGTCCCAACGATGAACCGGCACCGGGTTCAGCGAAACGGGGCGAGGGTCTTTGCAATCGCTTCGCTGACCTTTTGAAACATTGGCGTGTCACGTTTCTTGGGAGCGGTGCCAAGATACAGAGTCGACCGGAGTTGCGCCGGTTGCTCGACCTCCCGGTATACCAGCCCGTCCATCTTGATGGCTTGGGCCGAACGTGGGACAAGCGCCAGACCCAGGCCGTGGTTGACCAGCGCCAGGACCGACATCGTCTGGCTGACTTCAAGCGCAACCGCCGGTTCGATGTCCTCATTGGCAAAGACCGCAGCAAGCTGTTCGCGCAGGAAACCACCGCGATCGGCGGAATAGCCGATAAAGGCCTCGTCATTTAGGTCCGTCAGTTTTGCGGAACGGGTCTTTGCCAGCGGGTGTTCGGCCGGGACTGCCAGAACAAATGGTTCATTGACAACCCGGATATGTTCGATTTCCGGATGACGCCGCGCGGTGCGGGTCAGGCCCATGTCCAGCCTGCCGGAAATCAGAGATTCGATGATTTCGTAACTCATCATCTCCGTCGGCTTGAAAGTGACCTGTGGCAGGGCCTCCCGCAACGCGGTGACAATGCGGGGGATGAATTCGATACCCGCCGAAGGGACGAAGCCAATGGCCACATCGCCCGCGTCTCCGCGAGACGCCTGACGCGCCAGAAAGACGGCGCGTTCGGCTCGGGTCAGAATGTCGCTTGCGCTGCCAAGAAAGTTCTCTCCCGCAGGGGTCAGGCGGACCATGCGGTTGTTTCGCTCAAAAAGCGTTTCGTCCAGCGCGTGCTCCAGCAGCTTGATCTGGCGGGAGAGCGGCGGTTGCGTCATGTTCAGCCGTTCCGCCGCGCGGCGAAAATTCAGTTCTTCGGCCACCGCGACAAAGCACCGGAGCTGAAAGAATTCAAACGTACTTTTTGCCATGGCGATGAACCCGACCTGTGCCGCAGGGATCCCATTGATACGAATTTCGTATCATATCAATCCAACTATGGAACGTAAAACAAGTGGTATGACCTGTATGCTGATCGAGCAACGCAGTGGCCGGGAGGAGCATTGCGATTCGCGCAGCGGCCTGCGGGCCGCGAAAATAAGGGACTTGGGAGGAATATATGAGTCTGAAATTCACAAATGCCGCCGCAATTCTGCTGGCCGGCACCGTCGCCGTGCCGGCCTTTGCCGCCGGTCACGCTGACACGTCCGTCACCATCGTGCTGTCGGAAGAGCTGGAAAACGTCGAGCCCTGCATGGCCTCGAAGTCCAACATCGGCCGCGTCATCCTGCAGAACGTCAACGAGACCCTGACCGAGCTGGTGCCCGGATCGGGCCTGAAGCCGCGCCTGGCCTCCAGCTGGGAAGACATGGGCGGCGGCACCTGGCGCTTTCACCTGCGCGAAGGCGTGACCTTTTCTGACGGCACGGCACTGGACGCCGGTGACGTTGTCTTCTCGCTCGAGCGCAACAAGTCCGACAAGTTCGTCTGCGAAATCGGCGCCAAGTATTATGGCGGCATGGAGCTGACCACCAACATCGTCGACGACACGACCATCGAGATCACCTCGGATCCGGCGCAGCCGATCCTGCCGCTGCTGATGTCGACGCTGACCGTGCTGCCGTCGGAATCCGACCCGGACGCCTTTGTCGACACACCGATCGGCACCGGCCCCTATACCTTTGACGAATACAACCGCGGCCAGAACATCAAGCTCTCGGCGCGGGACGATTACTGGGGCGATGCGCCCACCGTGACCGAGGCCACCTACCTCTTCCGTGGCGAGAGCGCGGTGCGCGCGGCCATGGTTGCAGCGGGCGAGGCGGACATCGCGCCGAACATCGCGCTGCAGGACGCCAACAACCCGGACACCGACTACAGCTATCCGAATTCGGAAACCGTCTACATGCGTCTCGACCACAGCGCCGCGCCGCTGGATGACGTCCGGGTGCGCAAGGCCCTGAACTACGCCATCGACAAGGAAGCCTTTGTCGGCACCATCCTCGCCGATGGCACGCTGCTGGCGACCGGCATGACGCCGCCGTCGACCATCGGCTACAACCATGACCTCGAGCCCCATGCCTATGACCTGGACATGGCCAAGGAACTGCTGGCCGAAGCCAAGGCGGACGGCGTTCCGGTGGACACCGAAATTCTGCTGATCGGCCGTCTGGAGAACTTTGCCAACGTGACCGAGACCATGGAAGCCCTGCTGGGCATGTGGCAGGAGGCCGGGTTCAACATCAAGCTGCAGATGGTCGAGACGGCCGAATGGAACGAGTACTACTCGAAGCCCTTCGTCGCCGACAAAGGCCCGATCATCGTCGAGGCGCAGCACGATAACGCCAATGGCGATCCGGTCTTTTCGATGTTCTTCAAGTACGGCTCCGAAGGTGTGCAGTCCGGCACCGCCGACGCCAAGCTTGACGAGTTGATCGCAGCAGCCACCGCCGCCACCGGCGACGCCCGCGAAGCGATCTGGAAAGACGCCTTTGCCTATATCTTCAACGATATCGTTGCGGATGTCTTCCTGTGGCACATGGTGGGGGTCACCCGCGTCAACGAACGCCTCGACTTCGAACCCACGATCAAGACCAACTCCGAACTTCAGCTGTCGCAAATCGGCTTCAAGTAATCCGAAACCCCGGGGGGCAGGCCCGCATGGCCTGCCCCGATCCAGTCAGACCCCAGGGGCATTCTCATGACATCCTTTCTTGGAAAACGCGCCGTCGCCAGCGCCATCTCTCTGGTCGGCCTGATCATCCTTGTCTTTTTCCTGTCGCGACTGACCGGAGACCCCACCAATCTCTACCTGCCGGTCGATGCCTCGCTGGAAAGCCGTGAACGCTTTCGCGAGATCAACGGTTTGAACGACCCGCTCATCATGCAGTTCTTCCGCTATATGGGAGACTTGATCCAGCTCGACTTCGGCATGTCGATCCGCCGCGCCGAACCCGCACTTGGCGCGGTGCTGCGCGCCTTCGTCTGGACGCTGCAACTGGCGGCGATCACCATGACCCTCGTGACCTTCGCGGCCATCGTGCTGGGCAGCCTCGCGGCCTTTCACGTCGGCGGTTTCTTCGACCGCATCGCCACCTTCTTTTCGCTGATCGGTGCCAGCGCCCCGGATTTCTGGGTCGCCATCGTCGGCATCGTCCTGTTCTCGGTGACGCTCGGCTGGGTGCCGACGTCCGGCACCGGCTCGCTCTGGCACTGGATCCTGCCGATCGCGGTGCTGTTCATCCGGCCCTTCGGGCTGATCCTGCAGGTGGTGCGCGGCTCGATGATCACCGCGCTGTCCTCGGCCTATGTCAAGACCGCCCGCGCCAAGGGCGTGAAGAACCGGCCGATCATTTTCATCCATGCGCTGCGCAATGCCATGCTGCCGGTAATCACCGTGATCGGCGATCAGGCAGCGGCGCTGCTGAACGGTGCAGTGGTGGTCGAGACGATCTTTGGCTTTCCGGGCGTTGGCAAGCTGATGATCGACTCGATCCTGCAGCGCGACTTCACCGTGGTTCTGGCGGCGATCTTCGTCACCGCCGTCGCCATCTTCATCATGAACCTGCTGATCGACATCCTCTATGCGGTGCTCGACCCGCGCATCCGGTACTGAGACCATGGCCATCACCGAACAAGCCGTCGCCCCCGACGTCCCGCCCGCCTGGCTGTCCATCCTGCGCATGTTGTGGCGTGACAAGTTCGCTTTCTGCGCCACGGTCTTTCTGGCCCTTGTGATCTTCAGCGCGGTCTTCGGCCCGCTGCTGCTGGAAGACATCGCCACCAAGCAGAACCTGCGCGGCCGCAATGCGCCGCCGTTCGATTTCTCCAAGGGCTGGGTCTATTGGCTGGGAGGCGACGCCTTGGGACGACCGCTGCTGGGGCGGATCATCGTTGCGTCGCAGAACACCATCATGGTGGCCACCGGCGCCGTGATCTGCTCGATGATCATCGGCACCACGCTGGGCCTGATCGCCGGGTATACCAAAAACTGGACCAGCCAGGTGATCATGCGGCTGGCCGACGTGATCATGTCCTTCCCGTCGCTGCTGCTGGCCGTGATCGTGCTGTTCATGCTGCCGCCCTCCGTGGGCAACCTGATCATCGTGCTGGCGATCACCCGGATTCCGGTCTACCTGCGGACCGCCCGCGCCGAGGTGCTGGAGGTGCGCGAGCGCATGTTCGTGCAGGCGGCGCAGGTGATGGGCGCCTCGACCGGCCGCATCGTGTTCCGCCACATCCTGCCGGTGGTCTTTCCGACGCTGATCACCATTGCGACGCTCGATTTCGCCCTGGTCGTTCTGGCGGAAAGCTCTCTGTCGTTTCTCGGCATCGGCATCCAGCCGCCCGAGATCACATGGGGCCTGATGGTGTCACAGGGCCGGCCCTACCTGACATCCGCATGGTGGCTGAGCTTCTGGCCGGGGCTGATCATCATCCTGACCACGCTGAGCCTGAACCTGCTGTCGAACTGGATGCGCACCGCGCTTGACCCGGTGCAGCGCTGGCGGCTCGAGATCGCGAGGAAGAAGAAATGAGTGATCACCTTCTCGAAGTACGCAACCTGACGGTGGATTTCCACACGGCGCAGGGCACCGTGCACGCCGTCCGCGACGTAAGCTGGCAGCTGGACCGCGGCGAATGCCTCGCCATCCTTGGGGAATCCGGCTCGGGCAAATCGGTCTCTGCCTCGGCGATCATGAACCTGATCGACTGCCCGCCGGGTGAGATCGTCACGGGTGAAGTCCTGTTCGAAGGCAAGGACGTCCTGAAGATGTCGGACGAACAGCGCCGGCAGCTGAACGGCAAGCGGATCGCGATGATCTTTCAGGATCCGCTCAGCCACCTGAACCCGGTCTACACCGTCGGCTGGCAGATCGAAGAGATCATGACCGCCCACGGTACGCCAAAGGACAAGGCGCGGGCGCGATGCCTCGAATTGTTGAAACGGGTGGGCATCCCGGACTACAAGACCAAGGTCAACAGCTATCCGCACCAGTTCTCGGGCGGTCAACGGCAGCGTCTGATGATTGCCATGGCGCTGGCGCTGAAGCCTGACATCCTGATCGCGGACGAGCCGACCACGGCGCTGGACGTGACGGTGCAGGCTCAGATCCTCGCGCTGCTGGAAGAGTTGCGGCTGGAAACCGGAATGGGTCTTCTGCTCATCACCCATGACCTTGGCGTTGTGGCCGAAGTGGCGGACCGCGTCGTCGTGATGAACTCGGGCCAGATCGTCGAGACAGGCCTGGCCAGGGAGGTTTACCAGACCCCCAAGCACCCCTATACGAAAAAGCTGGTCGGCGCTGTGCCGGGTTCGGGCGAAATGGCGCAGCCTCTGGAAACCGGCATCAAACCGATCCTCGAAATCAACGGGCTGGCAAAGCATTACGGCGACTTCGTCGCGCTGGAAGGGGCGAACCTGACGCTGCTGCCGGGCGAAACCGTCGCCATCGTGGGCGAGAGCGGTTCGGGCAAGTCGACACTGGCCAAGACGCTGCTCCGGCTGGAGGACGCGACCTCGGGCGAGGCTCTGTATGAAGGCCGCGATCTGGTGACCATGCCGCCGAAAGAACTGTTCGAGATGCGCCGCGACATCCAGATGGTGTTCCAGGATCCGACGCAATCGCTGAACCCGCGGATGAGCGTCTACAGCATCATTTCAGAGGCCTGGGCCATCCACCCCGAGATCCTGCCAAAGGCGCAGTGGAAGGAGCAGGTCCGCAAGCTGCTGGTACAGGTGGGCCTGTCGGCGGACCACATGCACCGCTACCCGCACCAGTTCTCGGGCGGTCAACGACAACGGATCGCGATTGCGCGGGCGCTGGCGCTGGAGCCCAAGATTATCGTCTGCGACGAGGCTGTCTCGGCGCTCGACGTTTCGATCCAGGCGCAGGTGATCGACCTGCTGACCGAACTGCAGGACCGGCTGGGCCTGAGCTATCTCTTCATCGCCCACGACCTGCCGCTGGTGCGCGATTTCGCGCATCGCGTGGTTGTTATGCAGGGTGGGAAGATCGTCGAACAAGGGCCGGTGGCGCAGATCTTCGACAACCCGCAAATGGACTACACCAAGAACCTGATGGCCGCATCGCTGCACCCGGACCCGGAGATCCAGGCCGAACGGCGGCAGGCGCGGCTGGCATTGCAGGAGGCCTCGTGATGGGCAAACCCGAAGTGATGATCCTCGTGCCGCCCCGGCACAAGGCGATGGCGCAACTGGAAGCGGCCTATGTGCTGCACCGGGGCGATGAGGCAGAAGACAGGGATGCGTTCCTGGCCGAATACGGTCCGCGCTGTTCGGCGGTGGTGACCAACGGGCACGCGCCTTTGAGCCGGGGTGATCTGGAGCATCTGCCGAACCTGAAGATCGTCTGCTGTTCCTCCGCCGGGTTCGAAAGCATCGACGATGCGGCACTGAAAGAACGCGGGATCCATTTCACCAATTCCTCGGCGGCGCTCTGTGATGATGTGGCCGATATCGCCGTGCTGCTGACCCTGTCCTGCCGGCGGCATCTGGTGGCGGGTCATGACTATGTCGCCTCGGGCGACTGGGGGCGGAAGGGTATGTATCCCCTGCTGTCGGCGATGAAGGGCAAGAAGGCCGGGATCGTCGGGCTGGGGACCATCGGCAAGGCGATTGCCGCGCGGCTGACGCCGTTCAAGGTGGAGGTCGGATATACCGCGCGCAGCCGCAAGCCGGTGGACTACCATTTTGCCGAAGACGTCACGGCGCTGGCGGGTTGGTCCGATATCCTGATCGTTGCGGTGCCCGGCGGACCGGAAACCGAAAAACTGATCGGCAAGAAGGTCATCGCGGCCCTGGGGCCAGAGGGCACGCTGATCAACATCGCCCGCGGCAGCGTGATCGACGAGGCGGCGATGATCGCGGCGCTGAAGGATGGCACGCTGGGCAACGCGGGGCTCGACGTCTACCTGAACGAACCCAATCCGAATCCGGAGCTGACGGCGCTGCCGAATGTCACGCTCTATCCGCATCATGCCAGCGGCACGGTGGAAACCCGGGACGCGATGGCGCAGACCGTCGTCGATAACCTCGCGGCCTTCCATGCTGGCGAACCGCTGATCACCCCGGTCTATATCCTGAACGAAAGCGCGGCATGAATCCCCTCCTGAGCTATTTCAAATGGCCCTTCATCGTGACGGCTGTGGGACTGATCCTGTCGTGGTGGCTGGGCTGGCAGAGCACCGGAACCATCGGCGGCGCGCTGTCTTTCCTGATGATCGGTGCGGTGCTGGCGGTGCTGGAGATCTCGTTGTCGTTCGACAATGCCATCGTCAACGCCAACAAGCTCAAGGACATGACCCCGGTCTGGCAGCACCGCTTTCTGACCTGGGGGATCATCATTGCGGTCTTCGGCATGCGGATCGTGTTTCCGCTGCTGGTGGTGGTCATCGCGGCGCGGATCGGGCCGGTAGAGGCGATCATCCTCGCCGCCAGCGACCCCGAGGAATACGCCCAGATCATGGACGGCGCGCATCTGTCGATCTCAGCCTTTGGCGGGACCTTTTTGATGATGGTGGCGTTGAATTACTTCATGGATCAGGACAAAGAGGTCGACTGGCTGCGGATCGTGGAATCGCGGTTGCGGGAATGGGCCTCGATCAAGGGGTTGGAGGTGGCGCTGGTGCTGCTGATCGCGCTGGGTTTCACCGTGTCGTTGCCCGAGGAAAAGGGGGCGGAATTCCTCTTTGCCTCGGTCTGCGGGCTGGTGACTTTCCTTGCGGTGGAGTTGATCGGCCATATCCTGGACAGCCAGGAAGAGGCCGCAAGTGCGGCGGCCCAGGGCGGGCTGGGGGCCTTTCTCTACCTCGAAGTGCTGGACGCATCATTCAGCTTTGACGGGGTGATCGGTGCCTTCGCGTTGACGCAGAACCTGTTCCTGATCGCCATCGGCCTTGGCATCGGCGCGATGTACGTCCGCTCGATGACCCTGATGCTGGTCGAGCGCAAGACGCTGGCGCAGTTCCGTTACCTTGAGCACGGGGCGTTCTATTCGGTGCTGGTGCTGTCGATCATCATGTTCGTCCAGTCGCTGGCGCATATTCCCGAGGTCATCACCGGGATGCTGGGGGCCTGCCTGATCGGTCTCTCGCTGCTCGCCTCGATCCGCTACGAACGCCAAGCAGGAGCGATTTGACATGGGACATGCAACCTCACGCCGGGCCCTGTGGCTTCAGAAGATCGCCGACCAGGTGGCCCATACGCTGAGCGACAGGATCGCCCGCGGCGCGCTGAAACCCGGGGACCCGGTGGGCGACCGCGAGGCGCTGGCCTCGGAATTCGTGACCTCGGTGACGGTGATCGACCGGACCCTGGACCAGATGACCGAACAGGGCGTGCTGGAGCCGGGGGACGGCGGGATCTATCAGGTGTCGGGTGCTCCGATGCGCGCGCAGGGGTTCGAACTGCCCGAGCAGGACACGCTGGTCGACGTGGTGGCGATCCTCGAGTTGCGGTTGGGGCTGGAAGCGGTCGGTGCAGCCTTTGCCGCAGAGCGTCATGACGATGCGCAAATGGCAGAGATCCGGTCAGCCGCTCAGGCGCATGAAGCTGCGGCAGGGGCGGGCACGGGCGCGGCCCAGGCGGATTTCCGGTTCCACCGTGCCATCGCGGCGGCGAGTGGGAATCCCTACCTGCGGGACCTGCTGGACTACCTGGGACCGCTCTTGATCCCTCGGATGCGCGTGGCGCTGCCGCAAGCAACCCCGGACTTGGGGCGCGACGAAAATCTGACGGCTTCGTTGCAGGAGCACCGGGCGATCGTGGATGCCATCGCGGCCCGAGATGCAGAGCTTGCACGCTCGGCGATGCGGCAGCATCTGCTGCGCACGATTGCACTGTTCGAAACGTCGGGCAAAGGGTGACGCATTAGCGTAACCGCCTGAGCCCGGTCACACGCCGCAAAACGCGCGCATGTGACCGGGCTCAGAGTGGTCTTCGTCTGGAAAGCTATGCGGGACGCTCACGCGCGCCCTTCAAAGGACCTTGCACAGGCGCAGCGCGTCGTAAATCGCTGCATGGGTGTTGCGGGCCGCGACGGCGTCGCCGATGCGGAACAGTTGATAGCCGCCCTCGGCGTTGCGCGTGACCGTTTGCGGCGCGCCTTCGACAAGGGCTTCGTAATCCACCTCGCCAAGGTTTGTCGAACCCTCTCGCAACTCGAAATAGACGTCATCCAGAGGCCGAGTCCCGTGATTGACGATCACCTGATCGACCTCGCGTTCCCGCAACACGCCGCCGTAGTCGCTGCCGAGTGTGGCGATCAGCCTGTTGCCGTCGCGGCGGACGCTGTCGAGCTTCCACGTCACCGTGAAAGTGACGTCCCGCTTTTGCAACTCGCGCATCGACGGCGTCAGCGACATGGCCATGACCTCGGGTGCAAAACTGCGGTCGCGGGTCATGATCTCGACCCTTGCGCCTGTTGCCGCGATCTTCTCGGCGGCCTGAAGGGCGGGGTAATCGCCGGCATCGTCGTAGATCAGGACGTTCCCGCCAGGTTTCGCGTCACCTGACAGGATGTCCCAGGCCGAGACGACAAGATCATTCCCCGAGGAGAGCACATCAGTATGGGGCAGGCCGCCCGTGCCGACAATGACCACATCCGGGGACACCGACAACACCGTGTCGGCATCGGCGAAGCTGTTGAAGTGAAAGGTCACGCCCATCCGCTCACATTCGGCAAACCGCCACTGGATGATCTGGATCATCTCGGCCCGACGTCCTGTCTGGGCGGTCAGCCGAATCTGGCCTCCGGGATCGTTCGCCGCCTCGTGCACGATCACCTCGTGTCCGCGCTCGGCACAGACGCGCGCCGCTTCCAGTCCGGCGGGACCAGCCCCGATGATCACGATGCGGCGGCGGGTGTCGGCCTTTTCGGCCACATGAGGCTGTTCCAGCTCGCGTCCCGTGGCCGGGTTGTGCAGGCAGAGCGCCATGCCCCCCTGGTAGATCCGGTCGAGGCAATAGTTCGCGCCGACGCAGGGGCGGATGCGGTGCTCTTCACCGCGCCGGATCTTTGCGACGATATGCGGGTCGGCCATGTGGGCCCGGGTCATGCCAACCATGTCCAGCTTGCCCGAGGCGATGGCATGGCGCGCGGTGGCGACGTCCTGGATCTTGGCGGCATGGAAGGTGGGGAACTGCGTTTCGGCCCGGACCTCTCCGGCAAAGTCCAGATGCGGAGCAGAGCGCATGCCCTGCACCGGGATCACGTCGGTCAGCGCGGCATCGGTGTCGATATGGCCCTTGATCACGTTTAGGAAATCCACCATGCCGCTGGCCTTCAGCCGGCGCGAGACCTCCATCCCGTCTGCCTTGGTCAGACCGCCGGGCATGTCCTCGTCCGCGGTGTAGCGGATGCCCACGATGAACTCCCGCCCGCAGCGCGCGCGAATGGCCTTCAGAGTGTCGAAGGTGAATCGCAGCCGGTTGTCCAGAGAACCGCCATAGGGCCCGTCCAGCGCGTTGGTCAGGGGCGACCAGAACTGATCCATCAGGTGGCCATAGGCCTGCAACTCGATCCCGTCGAGACCGGCGGCCTGCATGCGCTCGGCGGCGTCGGCGTAATCCTCGATGATGCGGGCGATGTCCCAGTCCTCGGCCATCTTGGGAAACGCCCTGTGCGAGGTTTCGCGTTCATGGCTGGCCGAGACGACCGGCAGCCAGTCGGCCTTGTCCCAGCGGGTGCGGCGGCCAAGGTGGGTCAGCTGGATCATCACCGCGCACCCGTGGTCATGGCATTCGTCGGTCATCTGCTTCATCCAGCCGACGACCTCATCCTTCCAGGCCAGGATGTTGTTGAACACCGGCGGGCTGTCCCGAGCGACCGACGCCGAGCCTGCAGTCATCGTCATGGCCACCCCGGCGCGCGCACGTTCCACGTGATAGGCGCGGTAACGATCCTTGGGCATCCCGTCCTCGGGATAGGCCGGTTCGTGGCTGGTGATCATCAGCCGGTTCTTCAGCGTCAGATGCTTGAGTTGATAGGGCTGGAAAAGAGGATCGTCGGACATGCGGAGCTCCCTGGCTGCGCCGCGACCATTTCAAGAAATGTTCATAAATGTCAAGAAGAGGATCACTGGTGACTATTTTCTTGTGAAGGCCGCTGCCGATGCTTAGGGTCTCGCCCATGACAGTGCACACAACTCCCGCGGAACATCCCGAAAAGACGACAGGCTGGCGCGGCTCGCGCGAGGTATGGCTGGCGGCGGCCAAGCGCGCTTTTCTGGAAACCGGTCTGGATGCGGTCAAGATCCAGCCGCTTGCCACGCAGTTGAACCTGTCGCGCACCAGCTTTTACTGGTTCTTCAAGGATCGCCGGGCCCTGCTCGACGCGCTTCTGGAGGACTGGGAGGCGAAAAACACCGGCGCCTTTGTCGCCGCCTGCGAGGCCTATGCCGAAACCATTGCCGAGGCGATCCTGAACCTGATCGTCGTTTTCAACGATACAGAAGTGTTTGAACCGCAACTGGATTTTGCGGTGCGCGGTTGGGCACATCAGTCCGACACGGTCATGGCACGGGTCAATGCCGCTGACGAGCGCAGGCTGGAAGCGATCCGGGCCATGTTCCTGCGGTTTGGCTATGCGCCGGACGAGGCCGATGCCCGCGCGCGCACCGTTTACCTGACCCAGATCGGCTACATCTCGATGCAGGTTCGCGAAGATCAGCCGACCCGGATGGCCCGTGTGCCGGGCTACGTGACGACCTTTTCCGGAACAATGCCAACCGTCAACGAACTGGCGCGATTCCATGCGCGGCTGGGTTTTGACCCGGCGGGGCAAACCGGTCACGGGCTTTCGGACTGACCTGAGCATGGTTCAATCAACTGCCTGAAACGCGCCGACTAAGGCGCCCTTTGGCGCGGGGCAAACCGATTTCGGGTCACCCGGCCGCGTCGCTTCATCAGCGGTTTCAATTGTAGACAAGAAGTATTTTTAAAGACTACAACCAATATACGCGCGAACAGCCGGACGATTCCCCGAATTGTGCGAACGGATGAGAGATGATGAAAACCGAACCGAAATCGAAAAAGGCCCGCTGCCTCGACGATCTGCGCCGGAAGATCCTGACCCAGGAATATGAGGCCGGATCTTATCTGGAAGAGGCGCAACTCTCTGAACTCTATGAAATTTCGCGGCCGCCGCTGCGAGAAGTCCTGAACCAGCTTGCGGGCGAGGACTACCTTGTGCTGCACAAGAACCGCGGCGCCCAGGTGGCGCCGATGACGCACAAGACGATGCGCAATTTCTTTGTCGCCGCGCCGATGATCTATGCTGCGGTGACGCGACTTGCTGCGGAAAACGCAACACCGGCTCAGATCATGCGCCTCAAGGACTGCCAACTCCTGTTCCGCAAGTCGATTCGCGACGGCGACGCCGCGGAGCGGGCGCTGATGAACCAACGGTTTCACGCGATTATCGGCGAGATGGCGGACAACGAATACCTCCTGCCCAGCCTGAGACGACTGCTGATCGACCACACCCGCATCGGCATGACCTTCTTCAACCCGCGCAACAGGTCACTGGTCGAACAGCGCAGCATCGCCGCGGACCAGCACGATGACTTTGTTGCTCTGATCGAGGCGGGCGACTCCGAGGCGGCGGGCGCGCTGGCTATCGCGCACTGGGAATTGTCGCGCGCGGAGTTCGAAAGCTTCGTCACACCACAAGGAATGGACATTCCGCTCGGACAGGTTCCGGGCGCGTTCACACGGAAAGGAGCCTCATGAAGTTCGAGGGCATATACACGCCTGTCATCACGCCCCATGGCGCAGATGGCAGCATCGACCGCGACGCCTTTGCAGCGCAGATCGAGTACCTGATCGAGGCAGGCGTTCACGGGCTGATCAATGGCGGCTCGACCGGCGAATACTACGCCCAGTCAATGGAAGAGCGCAAAGAGATGGCGGCCTTCGCCAAGGAGGTGATCGGCGACCGTGTGCCGCTGATCGTGGGCACCGTGGCGATCCGGCTGGAGGACTCCATCGCCATGGCAGAAACAGCGGCGAAGATCGGCGCAGAGGCTCTGTTGGTCGGAACGCCCCCCTACGCGGTGCCGACCGAGCGGGAAAACGCGCTGAACGCGCTGGCCATCGACCGCGCGGCGGATCTGCCGATCATGCTCTACAACTATCCCGGGCGGATGGGCGTGGACATGGGCGAGGAATTTCTCGACCGGGTCGGTCGCAGCCGCAACTTCTGTGCCGTCAAGGAAAGCTCGGGCGATATCAACCGCGTGCACCTATTGGCCCGGGACTATCCGCATATCCAACTGTCCTGCGGCATGGATGATCAGGCGCTGGAATTCTTTGCCTGGGGCGCGCGCAGCTGGGTCTGTGCCGGGTCCAACTTCCTGCCCGATGAACATATCGCGTTGTGGCGGGCCTGCGCCGTCGAAGGGAACTTCGACAAGGGCCGCCGGATCATGTCGGCCATGATGCCGCTGATGCGCGTGCTCGAGCAGGGCGGCAAGTTCATCCAATGCGTCAAGCACGGCTGCGAAATGATGGGCAATTACGCCGGTCCGCCGCGTCCGCCGCTCAAGGGGCTCAACAAGGATGACAAACGGCAGCTGGAACAGGTGGTGCGCGTCTTGAAGCGGACCGTGGCAGAGATCGAAGCGGAGGCAGGGGCATGAGCGGACTTCTGACGAAAGAGGAATACAAGGCCATCGCCGCGGGTCTGAGCCTGCCCGATCAGGCCTTCATCGACGGCTGCTTCCGTCCGGCGAAATCGGGCAAGACCTTTGACAGCGTCAACCCGGCGACGGGCGAGGTGCTGGCAAAGGTTGCGGCCTGCGGTCCCGACGACGTGGATCTTGCCGTCGAAAAGGCGCGCGAGTCCTTTGACGATGGCCGCTGGTCGCGCCTGCATCCGTCCGAGCGCAAGGCGGTGCTCATCAGGCTGACCAAGCTGATGAAGCGCAATGCCCGCGAACTGGCGGTGATGGAAAGCCTCGACTCGGGCAAGACGATCTACGATTGCGAAACCGTCGATGTGCCGGAAACCATTCACTGCCTCGCCTGGCACGCGGAACTGATCGACAAGATCTATGACCAGGTCTCCCCGGCCTCCGATGAACATATTTCGATGGTGGTGCGCGAGCCCGTCGGTGTCGTCGGCCTTGTCCTGCCGTGGAACTTCCCGCTGCTGATGCTGGCGTGGAAAATCGGCCCGGCGCTGGCCGCAGGCTGTTCGGTGATCGTCAAACCGGCGGAGGAGACCTCGCTGACCGCGCTGCGTCTGGCCGAGCTTGCCATGGAGGCGGGTGTGCCTGCGGGTGTGTTCAACGTGGTGCCCGGCGGGGGCGCCGACGTGGGCGAACCGCTGGGCCGTCACATGGATGTCGATGCGGTGTCCTTCACCGGATCGACCGCCACGGGGCGGCGGTTCCTGACCTATGCGGCGGACTCGAACCTCAAGGAAGTCACGCTGGAAATGGGCGGCAAGAACCCGGCGGTGGTGCTGGACGATGCCGAGAACCTCGACCGGGTGGCGGCGCATATCGTCAACGGCGCTTTCTGGAACATGGGCGAGAACTGCTCTGCCGCATCGCGGCTGATCGTGCAGAAGGGTATCAAGCAGGCGCTTCTGGAACGCATCGTCGCCCATGCCCGCGAATGGCCAATGGGCGACCCTCTTGATCCGGTCAACCGGGTGGGCGCGCTGGTTTCGAAAGCGCATTTCGACAAGGTCTGCGCCTACCTGGACAAGGGCGCCAACATCGTGATGGGCGGCAAGGCCGAGAACGGCTTTGTCGAGCCGACCGTGCTGGATATCTCGGACCGCGATGCGCCGCAGGTGCGCGAAGAGATCTTTGGCCCGGTTCTGTCGGTGCTGACCGTCTCGGGATTTGACGAGGCGATCGCGCTGGCCAACGACACGGAATACGGGCTGGCGGCGTCGATCTTCACCGCCAACGTCAAGCGGGCGATCCGCGGGGCCAGGGCGCTGCGGGCCGGGACCGTGACGGTGAACAGCTTTGGCGAAGGCGATATCTCGACGCCCTTCGGCGGTTTCAAACAGTCCGGGTTCGGAGGCCGCGACAACGGTATCCACGCGCATGACCAGTACACGCAGCTCAAGACGATCTGGGTTGATCTCAGCGACGACTCGGACGAGGCGGTTGCGTGACACGGCACATTGTTGACAGACAGCCGGTCCTTCAGGGGCCGGCCGCCTGGAATGCAATTCTACAAAGCCGCGCCGCCTCCCCACCGCTGGAGGGGAGGCGCACTGCGGATGTGGTCGTCGTCGGGGCAGGCTTTGCCGGCCTCTCGGCGGTCCGACGCCTGCGCCAATTGCGGCCCGAGGCGCGGGTCATGATTCTGGACGCAATGAACGTCGCCGAGGGTTCGGCCGGTCGCAATTCCGGCTTCATGATCGACCTGCCGCATGAACTTACCTCCGAGGATTACGCCGGACCGGGCGACGACCGGGCGATGATCGACCTCAACCGGCAGGCCATCAGCTTTGCCCGTGGCGCCATCGAGGAATACGACATCGACCGGAACTTCTTCGATACCGCCGGCAAGGTGAACGGCGCTGCCAGCGGTACGGCCGAGGCGCACAACCGCAGCTATGCCGCGCATCTGGAAACGCTGGGCGAACATTCGGAAATGCTGGACCCACAGCAAATGCACGAAATGACCGGGTCGCGCCACTACGTCTCGGGTCTCTACACGCCCGGCACCGTCATGCTGCAACCGGCGGGCTATATTCGGGGGCTTGCCGAAGGGCTGTTGAAGTCCGGTGTAACTCTGCACGAGAACGCGCCGGTCACCGCGCTTGAACGGCAAGGTGATGCCTGGAAAGTCATCACGCCCAAGGGCCAGGTCAGCGCCGGTCAGGTGATCCTGACGGTCAACGGCCATCTCGAAAGTTTCGGCTTCGAGAAGGGGCGGCTGATGCAGCTCTTTCTCTACGCGGTCATGACCCCGGACCTTGGACCCGAGGCGCTTGGGAAACTGGGCGGGCAACCGCGTTGGGGCATTACACCCTCCGATCCGATGGGCACGACGATGCGCCGGATCGACACGGGGCAGGGCGGCAACCGGATTGTCACCCGCACCTGTGCGACGCTCCGGCCGGACCGTAGGGTGACCGCGGCGGATCTGGCACGCGCGGCAAATGTGATGCAGCGCAAGTTCGACCAACGCTTTCCGCAGCTTGCGGGGTTGCGCATGGAATATGCCTGGGCCGGGCATCTGTGCCTCAGCCGCAATGGCGTCTCGGTGATGCGCCAACTTGATACCGGGCTGTTTTCGGGATGTGTGCAGAACGGGTTGGGCACCGCGCGCGGCACGCTGACCGGCATCGGCGCGGCGGAACTGGCTTGCGGTGTGGAAAGCGCCATCACCCGTCATTTCACCGCCGAGCCCGCCCCCAAACGCCTTCCCCCGCAGCCCTTTCAGGAAATCGGGGCAAACGCCGTCCTGCGCTGGAAAGAGTGGCGCGCCCGCGAGGAGTAAAAAACGGTTGTCGGACAAACTCTGGACCGTGCCATCCCTCCAGTTTCACCCGGGTTCCTGATCCTGGCAGAATAGGGATGTACGCAGGTGGAATGGAAAATTACGCAAGCGTCGCGGCGGCGAAGACCGCGATCCCTAGAACTCCTGATTCAGCGCCTCTGCCGCCGGGATCTCTCGTTCGCGGCGGGCGATGTAGTCGAGCAGGGCTTCGTCCCGGGCCTCGTCCAGTTTCGGTTCCTCGTAGTCGGCCAGCATCTTGCGCGCGTATTTGAGGGCGCGGGCGGTGATCTCTTTCGATCCGTCCGCCACCCATTGTTCGATCGAGTTGTTGTCGAACAGCTCCGGCATGAAATAGGCGGTCTGAAAGTTCTCCTGCGTGTGCGGATGGCCAAGGTAATGCCCGCCTGGACCGATATCCCGCACCGCCGACAATGCCTCGTCGAAATCGTCCCACTTCGGCCCTTGCGCCATGCGATAGGCCATGGCGCATTGTTCGGCATCGACCACGAACTTGGCGACAGAACAATGCATTCCGGCCTCGTTCCACCCGGCAGAGTGCCAGATATAATTGGCCCCGGCATGCATCACCGATGACAGCGTCGAGGCGGATTCGTACCCCGCCTGCGCGTCAAAGGTCTTGGCCCCGCCCAGCGTGTTCGAGGTACGCCAGGGCACGTCATAGAACCGCGCCATCTGGCCGATCATGAAGTTCATCAGGCTGATCTCCGGGGTGCCCGCCATCGGCGCGCCGGACTTCATGCTGACGGTCGACAGGTAATGGCCGTAGATCGCCGGGCAGCCGCGTCGGATCACCTGCGTGTAGGCCAACGCGCTAAGCGCCTCGGCGTTCAATTGCGCGACGGTGGCAGGCACGCTGGCGGGCGTATTGGCCCCGCCCAGCACAAATGGAGAGCAGAGCACCGGCTGGTTGCGCTTGCAGAAGGCCCGCATCGCGCCCAGCATCGTCTCGTCCCAGACCAGCGGTGAGTTGCCGTTGCAGTTGCCGGTGGTGACGGGATGCGTCTCCAGATAGTCCTCGCCAAAGAGGACGGCGCACATCTCCATCACGTCCTCGGCGTTCTTCGGGCTGGTGGTCATGCCCATGAACATCTTGTCCGAATGCTTCATCGACGAATAGGTGATGCGCAGATGCCGCTGGCTGATCGGGTGGTCATAGGGTTCGACAATATGATGCGCGGTGGAATGCAGCGCCGGGCTCATGTGGCTGAGCTTGTGGAACATCGCCAGATCGTCCAGCGTCGGGTTGCGCCGAACGTCGTCGAGATCGCGTAGGTAGGGCGCGCCGGTCATCGGCACGAAGACAGAATGCCTGCCGCCGAGGCCCACGTTATTGGCCGGGTTGCGGGCGTGATAGGTGAACTCCGCCGGGATCGTCGTGATCAACTCGCGCACGAGGCCCCGGTCGAGGTAGACACGTTCGCCCTCCACCCGGGCGCCCGCCCTGCGCCAATCCTCCAGCGCAATTGGATCGCGGAACACCACGCCGACGTTTTCAAGGATGTCCATGGACGCGGCATCAATCCGGTCGACCTGCGCCCCCGCCATCACCTCGCAGAGCGGCAGCGTGTTGGTCAGGCCGGGCAGCATCGTGATATCGCGGGTCGACCGGGTGGTCCGGCGTGCGGCGCGGCCCCCGGCGCGTGATCTGGTGCGTGTGATTGTATCGCTCATGTGCAGTGCTCCTCGATGGACCGATACTGGGGCCTGCCGGGACAAAGCGCCGTGCGAATTACGAAATGTGCTTGCAGGATGCGACATGCGCGGAGTGACGTTTCAGCCCGTCCGCGTTCTGACAACACCGTGAAAGTCCGAGCCGCCGCAATCTTGGCGCTGGAAATTCATGGATAAACCGGGACAATCAATTCCAACGCCCCACGTTGAGCTATGGTCTGAAACGTGGCCGCCGTCAGTGGTGACCAAACCGCGACCCCGGCAGCCCCGGGGGACTCATGACAGTTAAGAGGAATTCGGATGACCTGTGACATTCCAATGAACAACCAGCGGTCGCGCCCGAAGATGGCCCTTGGCGGGATGCTGATGGCGCTTGGCTTGCCGCTTGCACCCGCATTTGCGCAGGATGAGACCCTGGAGGTGAATACCCTGAGGCTGGAGGCGCAAAAGGCCCTGTCCAGCGATACCTTCTTTGGCACCGTGCAGGCCAGTGACATCTCGGGTCTGTCCTATGAGGCACGGGGCTGCGTGATCGAGGTGTCCGAGGGTGCCAGACGCGCACGCGTCGCCACCGAGGGGCAGGTGCTGGTGCGGCTGGATGACAAGCGCTCGACCCTTGCGCTGCGCACGGCCGAGGCGCGGGTGGCGGAACTTGGCGCGCAGATCGAAGAGCGGGAACTGGCGATCCAGTCGGCACTGGCCGACGACAAGCGCCGCCAGCAGGAGCTGGAGCTGACGACGGCGGAATACGAACGCAACAGCACGATGTTCGGCCGCGGGCTGATCAACGAGACCACCATGGAGGGGGTCGAACGCCGGTTCATGGAAGCGCGCTTTGCCGCTGACCGGACGCAGGAGGCCATCGCAACCGCCCGCGCGGCCAAGCGCCGGGCCGAGATCGCCCATGAGATCGGCAAACTTGATCTTCAGACCGCGCAGCTAGGGCATGACATGCTGGTCCTTACGGCGCCTTTTGACGGGGTTCTGGTTGGCTTTGACACCAATGTCGGCGACTGCGTGCAGGAAGGCGAACGTGCCGCGCAAATCTATGCGCCCAGCGAAAAATCGGTCGAGGTCTATATCCAGATCAGCCGCCTGTCGGCCACTGGCGAATCCGGGATTGCCGTCGGCGCGGATGTGCGCATCGCCCGGGTGAACGGGCAGGTCTGCAATGGCATCTATACCCGGTTCGACACCGAGGCCGATCTGGAAAACCAGTTCGTCAAGGCCACGATCGCGGTCGATGAGGCCTGTGCGCCGGACATGTTCCTGAACGAGGCGGTTGAGGTCGAAACCCTGCTGGACGCGGGCGAAGACACTTTTGAGATCCCGACCGGTGCGTTGACCAATGACGACGCGGTCTATCTTGTCGACGAAGAGACCATGCAGTTGGAACAGGTGGCGGTGGACATCCTGCGACTGGGGACGCGGCAGGCGATTGCCCGCATTCCCGGGGCAGAGGGCCGCCTGCTGATCACCCGCGCCGGGATCGACATGGCTGCGGGCAAAAGCGTGCGTCTGGAGTAGGTCGCGCCGGGCCTTTCGGGCCACTGCCCGCCCTCATCCGGTGGCAGGCAGTGGTCCGCTGATCGCTGCGGAATACAGGAAGGCCTCAAGCTCTTCGGTATCTATCGGTTTGCTCATCAGGCCCACTTGCGCGCCTTGGCACAGCTTTTGCAATTCAGGCGAACGGTTGGCCGACATGACCCGCGACGGCAGTTTGGGGTCCTGCGCCCGGATCTGCCGGACCAGTGACAGCCCGTCCAGTCCCGGCCCAAGGTGGTAATCGGCCAGCAGCGCGTCGGGCAGGATGCCGATATCGCTCAGCAGGTCGCGGGCTTCCTCGGCGGTGCCAACGTCCAGCACGCTGCCGCCCCAGCGTTCGATCAACAGGCACAGCGCGCGGCGCAACTCGGCATCGTTTTCGACCAGCATCACGATCAGCCCGCTGTCTTTCAGACGTTGCCGGGCGACCGTATTCTTCTGAATCGTCGGCATCGGATGCTCTTCGCCCGCGCGCTGCGCGCTGAAAAAGAACCGTGTCCCGCGTCCGACGATGGATTGCACGCCCATCGGATGACGAAGCTGTGCACAGGCGCGTTCCACGATGGCAAGGCCCAGACCCAGCCCCTCGTTCGCGCTGGTATAGGAATCCAGCCGTTCGAATTCGCGAAAGATGCGTTCCTGATCGGCCTCGGCGATGCCCGGCCCGGTGTCCCAGACCTCGAACCGCAGAGCGCTGCCCTGACGCCGGGCGCCGACCAGAACCTTGCCGCTTTCAGTATAGCGGATGGCATTTGCGATCAGGTTCTGCAGGATGCGCCGCAAAAACCCCGGATCGCTGGCGACGGCGCCTTTGGCCGGGACAAACCGCAGGTCCAGCCCCTTGAGCGCGGCCAGAGGTGCGAATTCATCGCGCAGCCCCAGCATCAGCTTCTCGACAGAAACGGCGGTGATATCGAGGCTGGCCGCCCCGCTGTCCAGTTTGGAAATGTCCAACAGGGCGTCGATGATGCTTTCGACGCTGCCCAGCGCGTTCAGCGCCTTGGCCGCAGCCTGAACCGCCTGCGGATCATCGGCGCTTTCAGAGATTGCGGACATGTAGAGCTTGGCCGCCGACAGCGGTTGCAGCAGGTCATGGCTGGCCGCCGCGACAAAGCGCGACTTGGAGGCATTCGCACGCTCTGCCGTTTCCAGCGCGTCTTCAAGCTCCAGCGTGCGTTCCATCACGCGCCGTTCCAGCAGTTCGTTGGCTTCGGCCAGCGCGCGCGCTGCCTGCCGTTCCGCGGACACATCGGTAAAGGAGATCACGAAGCCGCGGTCCGGCATTTCCTGCGCAAAGACGTCCAGCGTGATGTCCGTCTCTGTCCGGATCTCGAACCGCATGGGCCGCCGCCCGTTGTCCAGATGGGCCCAGTCCTTCAGATCCTGCGTGGTCAGGGTGCCGGCGTCGAACCGGGTCTGCATCTGGTCGATCAGCCGGTCAAACCCCATCCCCAGACGCAGCAGCGACACCGGCATCGACAGCATGTCGCCGATCCGGGTGTTCCAGCCGACCAGTCGGGCGTCCTTGTCAAAGATGCAGACCCCCTGGTTCAGGTGGTCCAGCGTCGCGCGCAGCATCCGCGCCTGACTGTCCAGCAGCTTGCCGCGTTCCTGCCGTTCCAGCCGCATGATGTCGGTCACATCGGTTTGAAGGACCACGGTGCCGCCATCGGGCGTCCGATGCTCGGAGACCTGCAACCAGCGGTCCCAGATCAGACGGACGTTGAATATCGCGTGCAGGTCCTTGTGCCGTCGCCAGCGCTGTTCGGCCCATTGCTCGGGGCCGATGTGCTGAGGCAATTCAAGGAACCGGCTTTCGGACACGGCCTTGACGAAATCGGCAAAGGGCAGGCCGACCTTCAGATGTGGCTGCACGTCGTGCAGTTGCAGGCTGAACCGGCTGTTCCACATCACCAGACAGTCCTGACTGTCGAACAGGGCGAACCCCTGCTGAACCGCCTCGATCGCATTGGCGAGGTTCTTGCGGGCGTCTTCGGCGTCGTGCTTGGCCCGGCCCAGCGCGGCGTTCGACTGGTTCAGCAGGTCCAGCGTCTGTTCCAGATCGCGGGTCCGCTGCCGCACCTGATCTTCCAGCATCGCGGCGCGTTCGAACTGGGCATAGGCGGCACCAGAATGGTCCGTGTCCTGTTCGACCCGGCGCATCAAGGCCTCGGCGATCTGCAATAGCTTCGCGTTCTGGCGCTCGATCGGATCGGAGGGATCGATCAGGGAATGCGTCATGTCTCGCCGCGGGGTCCCTTGCCCGGGGCATAGATCGCAACGCCGGTCATGGTCTGGTTCACGTGCATGCCGTTGATTTGTTCGCCATAGGTCGAAAACCCGGTCACGCGATGCTTTGCCAGCACCGAGTCGAGCGGGCGTTTCTGCTGTTTCCTCTCTGCCTCTATGCGGCGCAGGATGCAATCGCAGGCCAGGATGCCCACGGGGGGACCGTCCTGTGCATCCGCCAGGGCCGAAAGCTCGGCATCCAGATGGTCGACGATGTGATCGGCCTCGGCCAGCGTCAGCACCAGCCCCTCGTCTATGGCGGAAAAGAACTCCAGATCGCCGTCCTCGGTCACGCGCTTGATGGCGCGGACGTGGTGGCTGCCGCCCAGGCGGACAACCATGGGATTGTCGGCAAAGGTGAAGGTGTCGATCTGATCGGGGTCCTTGCCCAGCAAACGGCCCAGTTCGCGTGCGGCGGGTTCGGCGTTGATCTGGTGCACAAGACGGCGCGAGGGATCGGCGCTGGTGACCACCATGCGCAGGGTTGTCGGGGTGAAATGGTTCAGCGTGAAGACCCGCACCCGGCAATGGCTGCGCACCAGCGCCAGCACGGCGGCCCCCTCATAGGTCCTGCCGCCCAGCGCCACATAGGTGTGTTCGAACTGCACCCCGTCCCCGGCGGAGCCGCCAAACAGCTGCACCGCGCCCAGCCCGGCCGTAAGGGAAGAGGCGACCTTGTCCTCTTGCAGCGACAGGCCATCGACCACGAGGAAGGCAAATTCGTACTCCATTTGCCCCGCGCGTTCGGTCAGCGCGGCGCGGGCGCGAATGGTGGTTTGCGACAAATCCTGCGTTTCCCAGTCGCCGAGGTTTTCGAACAGCACAACCTCGGATTCGAAAAAGTGTTTGGGAAAGGCAACGGCAACAACCGAGTTTTCGCTGTAGCCACAGCCCATCGCCAGTTCCCCGGCGGTGGTGCAGCCCATGACCGGGGCGTCGTCAAAACGGGTCGCGGCGTCCTGGATCAAGGCGGGAAACCGGGCATCGGGGCCACAGAACAACACCACCAGCGCAAAAGGGCCGTCGCCCAGTTGCGCCACAATATCGTCAATCAGATTGTGCGCATCCAGATCGGCACGCGCAGTCCGCAGAACGGCGTCGGCATCGACGCCACCCGCAGACGGAGAGGGTCCTCCGTCCATCGGTCTCCTCCCCCCGGTGTTCTGTCATTGGCCGCTGAGGTTAAGAGGGGTCGGCCTGCTTTGGCAAGAGGCTTGCAAAACTGGCCTCTCCGGCGATCAGAACGGCCTGAGTCCGGCTCTGCACGCCCAGCTTGCGCATGATCGCGGTCACATGCGCCTTTACGGTGGTTTCCGCGATCGACAGATCATAGGCGATCTGCTTGTTCAGCTTGCCTTCGCAGATCAGTTGCAGAATGCGCGCCTGCTGGTTGGTCAGCGTCGCAAGGCGCGTCACCGCATCCGGCCGCTCATTCCCTTGCTGTGAGGCATCGGCGACATCGACAAATCCCTCGGGCAGAAAGGTCTGGCCTTGGGACAGGGCATCAAAGGCCTGCCGAAAGACGCTGCGCTGGCTGTGCTTGGGGACAAATCCCTTGGCGCCCGCGCGCATCACCGAACTGACCATGCGGTTGTCGGCCATCGAGGACACCACGACGATGGGGATGTTGCCGGCGGCGGTCTTCAGCCGGATCAGCCCGTCCAGCCCGTTCACATCAGGCAGGTTCAGGTCCAGCACGATGACGTCCGGCCGCGTGCCGGTTTGCAATGCGCGCAGAGCGTCGGCCAGCAGGCTGGCGGTCTGGATCTCTTCGATCCCGGCCACGGTTTTCAGCGTCATCGACAACGCATCGCAGAACAGCGGGTGATCGTCGACGATGAGCGCGGAGGCAAAGCGCCGTTCTTGATCGGTCTCTTGCAACGCTCTCCTCCCAGTAAACGTGCCGACAGTGGTCCAGATGATGGTATCAAAGCCAAGCGGCAACCGCACCTGTCCTAAGGTCTTAGGGCCGGCGTCGGGATCTTACCTGTCGCCGAACATATCGCCAAGACCACCCAGCACAGACCCCTCTCCCTTGCTGCCGCCGGGGCCCGCGGCGCGCAATATGCGGTCCGCCAGCCGGGAGAACGGCAGGCTTTGCAGAAAGACCGTGCCGGGGCCACGCAGGGTCGCCAGAAAGATCCCCTCGCCGCCGAAGACCATGCTCTTCAGGTTTCCGGCGCGTTCGATGTCATAGTCGACACCGCTTGTCATCGCCGCCAGACAGCCGGTGTCGACGCGCAGCACCTCGCCGGCCTGCAGCTCGCGCCGGATGACCGTGCCACCGATGTGAATAAAGGCCATGCCGTCGCCGTTCAGACGCTGCAGGATGAACCCCTCGCCGCCAAAGAACCCGGCCCCCAGTTTGCGCTGAAAGGCGATGTCGGTGGTCGTGCCGAAGGCGGCACAGAGAAAGGCGTCTTTCTGGCAGATCAGCTCGCCGCCCATTTCGGCCATGTTCACGGGAATGATCTTGCCCGGATAGGGCGCGGCAAAGGCGACGCGCTTCTTGCCCTGCCCGTTGTTGGTGAAATGCGTCATGAAGATCGACTCGCCCGTCAGCACGCGCTTGCCGACGTTAAGCAGCGAATCCATGATCCCGCGCGACGGACGCGCGCCGTCGCCCAGACGGGTTTCAAAGCCGATGCCGTCATCCATGTAATTCATCGCACCGGCCTCGGCGATCACGACCTCGGCGGGATCAAGCTCGACCTCGACGATCTGCATGTCATCGCCGAAAATCTCGTAGTCCACTTCATGGCACTGCATGGCAATTCGCCTCTCTGATAATAGCCCCTTGGAATGGACGGGAGGCTAGACTGGAGGGGTGGTCAAAGTCCAGTAGGGTCCTTGTGTCCGCCGTTGGCGCGCACAGGTCCCGGGGGCGGAAAAGGCGATGAAAACGGCGGTCCTGACCGGTTGCCACTCTTCGCGGTTTACCCGAACATCTCTATTTCAGGTGCCGCGACTGGCGGCGATCCCGTCTTCGGTAACGATGACATCCAACGGAATGTCATGCGGTTGCGGAAAGATTGTTCGAATCTTTGCGGACTGGAAGCCGACGCCGATTGAAAACGGACGAGGCGCAAGCGCCGCCAGCGTCCGGTCAAAGTACCCGCCGCCATAGCCCAGTCGGAAACAGCCGGGGTCCCAACCCACAACCGGCGCAAGGGTGATCTCGGGAACAAGTCTGTCGGACTCCGGCGGTGGGACCGGAATGTTCCAGTCGCCGCGCACCATTTGGCAGTCAGGCGTCCACCGACGAAAGACCAGAGGAGCGGCTTTTTGTTCGACCACCGGAAGCGCGACGATGCATCCGGCGCCATGCAACTGTGCCATCAGCGGGCGCAGGTCCGGTTCGCCCTTGATGGGCCAATATGCAGACAGCACGCGACCTGCCGCGCCATCGAAACGGTCGAGAATCAGCTGATGCAGGTGTCGGGCCAGCGCCTCTCCGACCTGCTGCCGTGCAGTCACGGACAGCGACTGGCGCGCATTGCGCAAACGCCCGCGTTCGGCGTGGCGCCATCGGGCCACATCGCCTTGCTGCACCGGGTCGGTTGCCATGGGGTCAAAGTAATTCGAGGCAACCTCATGCGCCATGCACGGGGACGACGCGTAATGACCCGGGCTGTCTTTGCTGTTGCGGTTCATCTCTGCCCTCCCTTTCATCCGAAAGTAAGTCATCTGGCCCGCTCTTGCGCGGTGTTTTGCGACGGGACGCATCGGTTCGACGTCTTCGTGCGGTCAGGCCCTTCTGTTTGATTGGTCTCTGCATCCGGGCAGAGCCTCCCGAACAGAAAGGGGCGCCCCTTGGGACGCCCCTCTTTAAGCATTGATCCGTTGGGATCACTTCAGGCTGGCCAGTTCCTTGGGCAGTTTGAAGGTCCAGACAGTGCCCCCCTGGTTCAGGTAGTTCACCTTGCTGGCAACTTCGCCACCCCAGAGCGGAACCGCGCCGCCCCAGCCGGACACGATCGAGACGTACTGCTCGCCGTCCATGTCCCAGGTCACGGGCTGGCCGACGATGCCGGAACCGGTCTGGAAGGACCACAGGACCTCGCCGGTTGCGTCATCCAGCGCGATGAACTTGCCTTCCGGCGTGCCGGTGAACACAAGGCCGCCCGCGGTGGTCATCACGCCACCCCAGAGCGGGGCCTCGTTCTTGTATTCCCAGACCAACTCGCCGGTGTCGGGGTCGATCGCCTTCAGCGAACCGATGTGATCCTCATAGTTCGGCTTGATGGTGAAACCGGCCCCCAGGTAGGCCGCACCCTTCTTGTAGGTGATCGGCTCGTTCCAGATATCCATGCCCCATTCGTTGGAGGGGACGTAGAAGTTGCCGGTGTTCTGGCTGAAGGCCATCGGCATCCAGTTCTTGCCACCCAGGAAAGAAGGCGAGGCAAAGATCACGTCACCTTTCTTGCCGTCGGCGGCGGCGGTCGGGTCACCCGGGCGGTTGTCCTCGTTGAAGATCGGGCGGCCGTTCTCATCGAGGCCGGTGGCCCAGGTGATGTCCTTGACGAAGGGCACGCCGCGGACAAAGCCGCCGTCAGCGGCGTCAAGCACGTAGAAGAAGCCGTTGCGGTCGGCGGTGGCCAGACGCTGGTTGCCGTCGCGGTCGTTGTAGGCAACCACTTCGTTCACGCCGTCATAGTCCCAGCCTTCGCGCGGGGTGGTCTGGAAGTGCCACTTGATCTCGCCGGTCTTGGGGTCGATGCCGATGCGGCTGGCGGCATAAAGGTTGTCGCCCTTGCCGGTGTTGTCCTGACCCGCGTCGCGCAGCCACGAGTTCCACGGCGCCGGGTTGCCGGCGCCGAAGATCAGCGTGTCGGTGCGTTCGTCGTACGAGCCGCCCAGCCAGGTGGCACCGCCGCCGGTCTTCCACATGTCGCCGGGCCAGGTTGCGTTCAGCTCGCCGGTCATGGTCGAGGGTTCGCCGTTCAGCATGCCCATGTGACCTTCGATCACCGGGCGTTCCCAGACCAGGTCGCCGTTCTCGATGTCGCGGGCCTGCACGGTGCCGACGATGCCGAATTCGCCGCCCGAGTTGCCGGTGATGACAAGGCCGTCGACGATCAGCGGAGCGGCGGTGTAGGAGTAGCCCGCCTTGTAGTCGGCGATCTTGTCTCGCCAGACAACGTCGCCGGTGTCCTTGTTCAGCGCAACGATGCGCGCGTCCAGCGTGCCGAAGATGACCTTGTCGCCGTAGATCGCAGCGCCGCGGTTGACCACGTCACAGCAGGGCAGAATGCCCTCGGGCAGGCGGGCATCGTATTGCCACAGCTCTTCGCCGGTCATGATGTCGATGGCATAGAGACGCGAATACGAGCCGGTGACATACATCACGCCGTCGTAGATCAGCGGCTGGGCTTCCTGCCCGCGCTGTTTTTCGCCGCCAAAGCTGAAGGCCCATGCGGCCTGCAGGAACTTGATGTTGTCCTTGTTCAGCGTGTCCAGCGGGCTGTACCGCTGCAGATGGCGGCCCATGCCGTTGGTCACGACCTGTGTCGTGATGGTCTGGTCATCGGCCAGATCGGCTTCGGTGACGTCTGCGTTGGCGGCGGATCCGGCCAGCAGGATGCTGGCGGTCGCTGCCAGGATAAATCTATTCATGAGGTTCCCTCCCTTCATCGCCCAGGCGACGTGAGTTGCGCGCCCGTCCGGACGCCGCGATCAGTATTCTTGGAAGACCTGCTCAGAGGTATTACACAAAGGTCGTACACCCCCGGGAATCTTGAAAATTTCCTGATAATTCAGTAGTCTGGGACGATTTGCGACCAAGGTCGTATGCAGGGGCGGGCGCGGCAATCAGGCTGGTCCGGATGATCCGATCAGCCCCGACAAATGCCGCGCTGCTGCAGACCCCTTCGGGCTGCAGGCGGCGTGGCTGATCGGAACACGCGCGGTATTATCGGCCCCTGCGCGACGTCGACCTGCAGAAAAACGATCCGGGCAGCCACTGGCTGCCCGTTGTCGTCATTGAACAGACCTCACTCCGAGATCGCGGAGTTGTCCTGCGTGGTGATGCTGACAAGGTAGGACAGGATGAAATCCTGAACCGTTCGATCCTCGATACCCACATGGCGCATCTTGGTGCCCGGCATGAAACCGTCATTGTCTTCCATCCAGGCGCGCAGCGCGGCCGGGGTCCAGACGATGCCGCTGGCCTCCAGCGCGATGGAATAGTCATAATCCTCATAGCTGCCCGCAGCGCGGCCAACCACATTTTCAAGCGGCGGCCCGTAAGAGGCATCCTGCGCATCTACCGCGTGGCAGCGGCGGCATTCGCCGTCGAACAGCGCCTTGCCGGCGGAAATCTTGATCTCCTCGAAGGTGTCGGCACAGGCCGGGGCCGCGAACAGGGCGGCGGCGAGGAAAAGTGCGGTCTTCATGTCTGGTCTCCCAAGAGTGGCGCGTTTCCCGGGTCCCGTGGTGTGATCCATACCGCAAGGCGCGCGGATTCCAGCCGGTGCTTTGGTCGTATTCGCAGCTCGCCATGCGGATGTAGGGAGCTGCGCGTGGAGCCGCAGTATGGAAATGCAAGGCGCAAGGGGCGGCGCGGTGAACCCCGCCCTACATCAGGGGCGCAGCGCTGCGCCCCAGGGGAAACGGCCGACCTTGATGGTCTTGATCGGTTTGCGGCTGGCCACGTCGATCACGGTCACGTCACCGGACACGCCGTTGGTGGTGAAGAGCAGCGATTTGTCGGTGTTGAAGGCCATGTGCCAGACGCGACGGCCGACAAGGATGTACTCTTCGACCTCATAGGTCTCGGCATTGACCACGGCGACGTGGTTCGACGGGCCCAGCGCCACGAAGGCGGTCTTTTCATCGCCGGAGAATTCAAACCCCACCGGCTGCACGCGGTCCGGATGCACGCCCTGTACCGCGAAACCGATCTTGGCAAGTTCCGCCTTGCTGTCCACATCGAAGATGGAAACGGTGCCGCCGATTTCGGCGGAGACCCACAATTGCGTCCCCGCCTTGGTGAATTCCGCATGGCGCGGGCGCGAATCGACCAGCGTATTGGCGACCAGTTCCCGGGTTTCGGTGTCGATCCAATGCGCCATGTTCGTCGTCTCGGAGGTGGTGATGGCATATTTGCCATCAGGTGAGACGGCCATCCCCTCCGGTTCGATGCCCACGTCGATCTGCGCCACGACGATCCGCTGTTCCACGTCCACGACGGTGGTGATGGCGTCATCCTCATTGGCGATGTAGAGGTGCCGATTGTCGGGGTGCAGGACAAACTGCTCGGGATCTTCGCCCGAGGGCAGCTCATACAGGATTTCACCGGTCTCCGGGTCCATCACCTGCACTGTGTCGCTGTCCGAGGCGCAGATGTAGACGACATTGAAGTCATGCGAAAAGGTGATGCCGCGCGGGCGTTCGCCGGTTTCGATGGTGCGCACCACCGCCAGCGTTTCGACGTCGATCACGCTGATCGTGTCGTCCTTTTCATTGGTGACCCAGATTTCCTCTGCCTTGGCCATTGTCCCCATGCAGGTGACGCAAACGAGGGCGGCGAGGGCTTTTTTTCGAGTATTTTCAGAGAGAAGAAACATGCAGGTATCCTCAATTGCCAAAGGCGGTGCACTTGGATTCCGGTTCGTCCATCCCCAGCGTGTCCAGCTCGTTGACCCGGTGCAGGAAACCCTCCAGCGGGGCCTGCGCCACGACGGCGCGGGCGGTCACCAGGGGGATCGGCTGGCGCAACTGGCCGTTCCACGGGCGGAAGGACAGCGGGCGGCCCTTGAAACCGGAGAGTTCGAAGTCGGGGCCAAGGATATAGTCGCGCAGGGCTGCGGTTTCCCCTGACCCTGTGCGGGTCACGGCCTCTCCGATGACGCGCAGGGCGGCCCATGTGGCGTAATCGCGGGATCGCATGTCGCGCCCGGCCAGATCGTAAAAGCGGGATTGCAACTGGGCCGCGCCCCATTGTTCCACCACGCCGGACCATGCCTGCGGCACCAGCCCCTCGGATCCGGCCACGGGGCGCGGCTCCCATGTGTTGTAGGCGATGTAGCGGCCGAAATCGTGGATCTCATCGGCGATCAGCAGGACATGGTGGTCCTTCAACCCCTGCGTGAAAAGCGGCACCTCTTGCGCCGCGTTGCGGCGCATGTCGGCGTCAAAGGCCCATGTCTTTTCCGAGACCAGCCGCAGATGGAACTTGGTCAGGCTGCCCCGCAGCGCCTCGGCAAAGGCTGTGTCCTCGGGGTGTGTCCCCGCGACCATTGCCAGCCGGTCCCAGCGCCGCATGACCATGAACTGCGCCAGCGCGTCGGTGCGCATGGCGTGGCTGGCGGCGGTATGCAGGAGATTGGCGCGGCAGTCGGTGTCGCGCAGCGCCCGGTCCGGGGCCGCGACGTTGAAGATCAGCGCGCCTGCGGCCTCGGGCAGGTCGGCGACCTGCAGCAGCGCCTTGGCGGGGGCATCCAGCACGATCAGGTCTGTCCGGGCCAGGGCCGCACGCGCGGCGGCCAGCAGATCGCCGTCCAGTGGCACCTCTGTCACCTCCAGCGCATGGCTCTGGTCAAGAAACCGGCCCGTGGTGGCGTTGTCGTTCAGACCCAGCTGCGCGCCTGCCAGCCCCAGATCACCGGGAACCGGGTCCAGATTCGACAGGACCGGCGGATGTTCCACCTCCTGCCGCAGGTAGTGAACCGTGACGGACACTTCGGCCGAGGCGGCGCAGGCCATCAGCATCCATGCGGCCAGAATACGTGTAATCATGACTCGGACTCCTCCCGTGGCGCCGACGATAAGGACGCCCGGGGCGGCAGCTATTAGACCTTGGTAGAGGTTCCGCGCCGTTGTGGACTTAGGTCCAATAGCCCTCATGGCGGCGGCCCACCTAAGAACGGGGCAACCGCTAGAGGAGGAAACCGCAAATGACCCGCAAGACGACCGTCTGGACCTTTGCATTCGTGATGGGCGCCACCGCCGCGCTGTCACATGGGGATGTCGCCCCGCAGCCCGTCAACACCGATGCCCTGCCCGAGGTGGGGGAGGAATGGCTGATCGAGAACCCCTATCGCGATCAGGGCGACGAAGTGTACTGGACCGCGATCGAGATCGGCGCATCCGGCTACAACCAGAACTGTGCGCGCTGTCACGGGCTTGAGGTGATTTCGGGCGGGCTGGCACCGGACTTGCGTTTCCTGGAAGCGGAAGAATACGGCGACGAGTGGTACATGGAGCGTTTCCGTCTCGGATATACCCAGAACGGCACCACCAAGATGCCCGCCTTCGGCGACCTTCTGGGCCAGAAAGCCGCCTGGGCGATCCGCACCTATATCGAGGCGCGCCCGGATGATGACATGATTGCCGAGGCGACACCCGAGTTGAAGGGCATCCGGGACCAGCTGAGCGCCTTGGCCGCCGATCCTTCGGGCGGCGATGCGGAGGCGTTGAAGGCCAAGCTGGACGAGATCGCCTCGGGCATCGAAACGCTCAGCGGCGCGCCGGTGGCGGATTCGGCCCCCTATCGCGCCTCCGCGCTGATCGACGGCACGGCGGACGGTTATCGCAAGGCGGCCGAGGCGCTGACCATTGGCCTGTCGGCGGCGCACTGACATGAGCGTGGCGCGTCGCATATCCGGTTTCCTGCTGAGCCTCGGCCTCTGTGCCGGGCTGGCGGGCGGGGTGCAGGCGCGTTGCGAAGACTGGGTGCCCCAGCCCAAACCCCAGAACGCCAGCCGCGACATCGTCGGCCAGGAGCTGGACGTGATCCTCGAACGCGGCTGGATCGAATTCGCCGTCTACGAGGATCATCCGCCCTATTCCTTCGAGGAAGGCGGCAAGCCCCGGGGCGTCGATGTCGAGATCGGCAAACTGGTGGCCCAGGATCTGGGCGTGGAGCCACGTTTCAGGTTTGTCGCCGCGGGCGAGAATCTGGATGCGGACCTGCGCAACTGGGTCTGGAAAGGGCCGGTGACAGGCGGCAAGGTGTCGAATGTCATGCTGCGTGTGCCCTATGACAGCGCCTTTACCTGCCGGGTGGAGCAGGTGGTCTTTACCGGGCAATACGCAAAGGAAAGCGTTGCCATCGCCTACCGCAAGGATACCTATCCGGATGAAAAACCGGTTCCGGCCTACTTCCGGTTTGATACGGTGGCGGTGGAAAACGACTCGATTGCCGATTTCTATCTGACCTCGCTGGCGGGCGGCCAGCTGAACGCCAACATCCGCCGCTTTCCCACCATGGCAGGGGCGATGGCGGCGCTGGCAGCGGGCGAGGTCAAGGCCGCGATGGGGCCGCGTGCGCAGCTGGACTACGGGCTGACAGAGGCCCTGGCCGTACATCAGCCGCCGCTGCCGGGCTTCTCTGTCGGCAGCTGGACTGTGGGTGTCGGTGTCAATTTCCGCTACCGTCCGCTGGGTTACGCGGTGGACGATGCCATCCATGCCGGGCTTTCGGACGGGCGCATCGCCGCGATTTTCGAAAGCTACGGGTTGAGTTTCACACCGCCGGAGCGTTGAGTGCTTTGGCGGACAGCGATCAAGGGCGCCGCTGCGCGTCCATGAGAGGAGAGGGTAAACCAATGCAGATGAGTGACAGCCGAGAGATTGCAGCACCGCGTGACGTGGTGTGGGCGGCAATTCTTGATCCCGAGGTGCTGAAAGCCTGCGTTCCGGGCTGCACCGAGATGACCGGTTCCGCCGAAGAGGGTTTCGAGGCGGTCGTGGTGCAGAAGGTCGGCCCGGTGAAGGCGACCTTCAAAGGGCAGGTGACCATGTCCGAAATGGACCCGCCAAATTCCGTCACCCTGATGGGGGAAGGCAAGGGCGGGGCCGCCGGTTTCGCCAAGGGCAGCGCCAAGGTCGATCTGGCCGAGAGCGAGAACGGCACCCTGCTGACCTATGAGGTCGACGCCAAGGTCGGCGGCAAGCTGGCGCAGCTGGGCAGCCGGATCATCGACGGGTTCGCCAAGAAGATGGCCGACCAGTTCTTTACCAACTTCCAGAACGCGCTGGAGCCGCCGGCCGAAGGCGAAGCGGAAGCCCCGCCAGCCGATGGTGATGAAGGCCACAAGAAGGGCTGGTTCAAGCGGCTGGTCAAAGGCTGAGCCACCCTTTCAAGTTACCCAGACAAGATTTTATCCAGGGAGGATAGCAATGGCAGAAGTAACGATGACGGTGAACGGCAAAGCCGTCACCAAGTCGGTCAAGGGCAACACGCTGATGACCGATTTCCTGCGCGAGGAGCTGCGGTTGACCGGCACGCATGTCGGCTGTGACACCTCGCAGTGCGGCGCCTGCAACATTCTGGTCGATGGCAATCTGGTCAAGGCCTGCACCATGTTCGCCGGTGAGGCGGATGGCGCGGATGTTGCGACCATCGAAGGTCAGGCCAATGCCGATGGCTCGCTCAACGTGATCCAGCAGGCGTTTCAGGATCATCACGGCCTGCAGTGCGGGTTCTGCACTCCGGGAATGGTGATGGCGGCCGCCGCCCTGCTCAAGGACAACCCCAAGCCGACCGAGGCAGAGGTGCGCGACCACCTCGAAGGCAATATCTGCCGCTGCACCGGCTACCACAACATCGTCAAGGCGATCATGGCCGCATCCGGTCAGGACGTGTCCGGCATCGCCGCCGAATGAATTGACCCCGTGGCGGGCACCCCGCCGCGTCAACGAATTCCGTAGGGTGGGTTTCCAACCCACCGCCCCAAGGGAGGAACCCAAATGCCGAAGGATCATGGCATCGGTGCAAGCACCAAGCGGCGCGAAGACGTCCGCTTTCTCACCGGATCCGGTGAATACACCGACGATATCAACGTACACGGCCAAGCCTATGTTTACTTCCTGCGCTCGGACATGGCGCATGGCAAGATCAACAACATCGACACTTCGGCCGCAGCAGGAATGCCCGGCGTCGTGCGCATCTTTACCGGTGCCGACTTTGAGGGTGTCGGCGGTCTGCCCTGCGGCTGGCAGGTGACCGACAAACACGGCGAAGTCATGCAGGAACCGGCGCACCCGGTGCTGGCACAGGGCAAGGTCCGGCACGTCGGTGACCCGATCGCCGCGGTTGTCGCCGACAGTCTCGAAGAGGCGCGCACCGCCGCCGAGGCGATTGACCTCGACATCGAGGAACTGCCCGCCGTCGTCGACATGAAGGCCGCTCTGGCCGATGGCGCGACCAAGGTGCATGACGATCTGACCAGCAACCTCTGCTACGACTGGGGTTTTGTCGAAGAGAACAAGGCGGCAACGGATGAGGCATTTGCCAATGCCGCGCATGTCACCAAACTGGAACTGGTCAACAATCGCCTGGTGGCCAACCCGATGGAACCGCGCGTTGCGGTGGGCGACTTCAAGCGGTCGACCGGTGATTCGACGCTCTATACCACTTCGCAGAACCCGCATGTGATCCGGCTGCTGATGGGCGCCTTTGTCCTTGGCATCCCCGAGCACAAGCTGCGGGTCGTGGCGCCCGACGTGGGTGGCGGTTTCGGCACCAAGATCTTTCACTACGCCGAAGAGGCCTTTGTCACCTTCGCGGCCAAGGCCTGCAACCGGGCGGTCAAGTGGACGTCCAGCCGGTCCGAGGCCTTCATGTCGGATGCCCATGGCCGCGACCATGTAAGCACCATCGAACTGGCGCTGGACGCGGACAACAACTTTACCGCTGTCCGGACAGAGACCTACGCCAACATGGGCGCATATCTGTCGACCTTTGCGCCTTCTGTTCCGACATGGCTGCATGGCACGCTGATGGCGGGCAACTACAAGACGCCGCTGGTCTATGTGAACGTCAAGGCGGTCTTCACCAACACCGTTCCGGTGGACGCCTACCGTGGCGCGGGCCGCCCCGAGGCGACCTACCAGCTTGAGCGCGTCATCGACAAGGCCGCGCGCGAGCTGGGTGTCGACCCGATTGCGCTGCGCCGTCAGAACTTCATCACCGAGTTCCCGTACCAGACGCCTGTTGCCGTGGTCTATGACACCGGCGATTACGTCGCGACGATGGACAAGATGGAAGAGATGATCGACATCGCGGGCTTCCCCGCCCGCCGTGCCGAGTCAGAGGCCAAGGGCAAGCTGCGTGGCCTTGGCGTCAACTGCTTCATCGAGGCCTGCGGCATCGCGCCGTCGAACCTCGTGGGTCAGCTGGGTGCGCGCGCCGGTCTGTATGAATCCGCCACCGTGCGGGTCAACGCCACCGGCACGATCAGCGTCATGACCGGCAGCCACAGCCATGGGCAGGGGCATGAGACGGCCTTCCCGCAGGTGGTGGCCGAGATGCTGGGCATCGACGAATCGATGATCGACATCGTGCATGGCGACACCGCCAGGACGCCGATGGGCATGGGCACCTATGGCTCGCGCTCCATCGCGGTTGGCGGGTCTGCCATGGTTCGGGCAACCGAGAAGATCATCAACAAGGCCAAGAAGATCGCCTCTCACCTGCTCGAAGCCTCGGAGGCGGATATCGAGTTGAAGGACGGCGCCTTCAGCGTCGCGGGCACGGACAAATCCGTGGCATGGGGCGATGTCTGCCTCGCCGCCTACGTGCCGCACAACTACCCGCTCGAAGACATCGAACCGGGCCTGGAGGAAACCGCCTTCTACGATCCGTCGAACTTTACCTACCCGGCGGGCGCCTATGCCTGCGAGGTCGAGGTCGATCCGGAAACCGGCAAGGTCACCATCGAAAAGTTCGTCTCGGCGGATGACTTCGGCAATGTGGTCAACCCGATGATCGTCGAGGGCCAGGTGCATGGTGGTATCGCCCAGGGCATCGGTCAGGCGCTGTTGGAAAACTGCGCCTATGACGAAAACGGCCAGCTGCTGAGCGCATCCTACATGGACTACGCGATGCCGCGCGCCGATGATCTGCCGCATATGGCGTTCTACAAGGTCGACCATTCGTGCCAGACCCCCTGCACGCACAACCCGCTGGGTGTGAAAGGCTGCGGTGAGGCCGGTGCCATCGGCTCGCCGCCGACGGTGGTCAACGCAGTGATCGACGCGCTTCAGTCGGGCGGTCACAAGGTCGAGCACATTGACATGCCCGTGTCGCCCTCGCGCGTCTGGGCGGCAATGAACGGATAATCCCCGCCCCCTGCCCGCAGCCCGGGCCGGGGGAAATCAACAGGAGGATACAAGATGTATACATTCGATATGGTTCGGCCGACCAGCATGGCGGATGCCGTTTCCGCACTCGGTCAGGAAGAGGCGCAGGCGCTGGGCGGGGGTCAAACCCTGATCCCGACGCTGAAACAGCGTCTGGCCAGCCCCTCGGTTCTGGTCAGCCTGACCGGCATCGCAGAGATGAAGGGCGTCTGCCGCGAGGACAGCGGCGACTTGACGATCGGCGGCGGCACCACCCATGCCACCGTCGCGGCAGAGGCAGCGTCGATCTACCCGGGCCTTGCCGCGCTGGCGGGCAACATCGGTGATCCGGCGGTCCGCAACCGCGGCACCATCGGCGGCAGCCTTGCCAACAACGATCCGTCTGCCTGCTACCCGGCGGCGGCGCTGGGCTCGGGGGCGACCATCGTCACCAACACCCGCGAAATCGCGGCGGACGACTATTTCCAGGGTATGTTCACCACCGCCCTGGAAGAGGGAGAGATCATCACCTCTGTCCGCTTCCCGGTGCCCGAGGCGGCCGGCTACGCCAAGTTCGAACAACCGGCGTCCCGCTTTGCCCTGACCGCGGTCTTCGTGGCGAAATACGCCGATGGCGTGCGCGTCGCGGTGACCGGTGCCTCCGAAGAAGGCGTGTTCCGCTGGACCGAGGCCGAACAGGCGCTGTCGTCCAACTTCTCGCCCGACGCGGTCGCGGGCCTGACCCTGTCCGGCGATGGCATGATCAGCGACCTGCACGGCACCGGCGCCTACCGCGCCCACCTTGTTGGCGTGATGACCAAACGCGCGGTTGCCGCGGCCAGCTGAACCGCCCGATAGGTGACCCTGAAACCCTCGGCTCTGGCCGGGGGTTTTTCTTTTCCGGCTTTTTGGTGCCTGGGACCATGCCACCCGGTCTACGACCTTAGGCCCGGTGAACGGACGGCAACAGCATGCTAGCCTCTCCCTGGTACGATAGGGAGGACCCGCCATGTTCATCCGTTCCGCGCTGATTGCGCTGTCTCTGCTGGCCGCCTCTCCGGCGCTCGCCCTCGATGATCCGCAGACCCCGCTGCAGGACCCGATGAAATCGGGGATGTGGGACTATCACCAGATCCGCCTGCTGGGCGATCCCGCCGAGATCCGCTTTGACGACCGCGTGGTGCTGCGCGCCCCCGCCACTGCCGAGGACAGCCTGAATGTCCCCCTGCTGGTGGATGCCAGCGCCATCGACAACGTCAGGCGCATCGTCATCAGCGCCGACTACGGCCCGATCCCGCATATCCTGACCTATTACCCCGAAGAAGCCGCGCCGAAACTGGCGCTGCGGTTCAAGATCGACCAGGCCACGGCGATCCGCGCCAGCGTCGAAACCCATGACGGCACATGGCATGTCGGGTCCACTTATATCGACGCTGCGGGCGGCGGCTGCACCGCGCCCGCGCACGCCTATGCCTCTGACGACTGGGAGGAAAAGCTGGGCGAAATCCATGGCCGCCTCTGGGCCTCCACGGGCCGGGCCCGCGTGATCGTCGATCACCCGATGGACACCGGTCTTGCCGATGGCATCCCGGTCTTCATCATCCAGTCCCTGGCCCTGAAGAATGCGGACGGCACCGAACTGGCCCGCGTCGAACTCTCGGAACCGGTGAACGAGGATCCCGCCTTTACCTTCTACTTCGCCGAAGGCGCGCTGCCCGCCTCTGTGCAGGTGATTGGGCGTGACAACAACGGCAACCGAATTCTCGGCACCCTGACCGAAGGCGAATTGAACTGATGCTTACCCGCCGGACGGCCCTTGGCCTGCTGACCGCCCTGCCGTTTGCGCCGCGCGCCTTTGCCCAGGCGCGCCATACCTACGACCTGACACCCAAGCCCGTGGCCGATGGCATCTGGATGATCGAAGGCGCGCCCGAATATTTCTCGATGGAAAACGGCGGCGCCATCGTCAACATCACCCTGATCAAGGGCGACAGCGGGTTGATCCTGATCGACACCGGGTCGTCGCGCCGCTACGGCGAGGCGCTGACCAGCCTCGCGCGCAGCCTCGACCTGCGCGGCGTCTCGGCGGTGGTGAACACCCATCACCACCCGGATCACTTCCTTGGAAACCAGGTCTTTGCCGACAAACCCATCCATGCCCTCGCCGCCACCCGTCAGGCCGCACTGGACGAAGGAGAAGGCTTTGCCGACAACATGTACCGCCTTCTGGGCGACTGGATGCGCGGCACAGAGGTGGTTCCGCCGACGCAGGTGATTGCCGGAGGAGACCTGATCCTCGACGGGCGCGCCTTCACCGCGCTGCCGCTGTCGGGACATACCGTCTCTGACCTTGCTCTCATCGACCGCCAGACCGGGACACTGATTGCGGGCGACCTCGCCTTTCTGGACCGCGCCCCAACCACGCCCAGCGCCGATCTGGCGAAATGGCACACGGCGCTGGATACGCTGGAGGACGCGAACCCCACACTGGTTCTGCCCGGCCACGGCCCGGCGGACCCCACACAGGCCTCCATCCGGCAGACCCGCGATTACCTGACTTGGCTGGAGGACACGCTGCGCAGCGGCGCGCGGCAGGGGCGCGACATGGTCGAACTGATGGAAACGCCGCTGCCTGACCGATTCGCCAGCATGGGCGCGCAGCCAGAGGAATATGTCCGTTCGATTGCCCATCTTTTCCCCGAGATCGAGCGGCAGGAGCTCCCGCGCGGAAACTGACCCCGGCCCCGGTTTCTTTGGTTTTCAAAATACCCTCGGGGGAGTCGACCGCAGGGAGACGGGGGCAGAGCCCCCTCCTAGTCCACCCGCACGGGCACCGGGTCCACAGGCGACAGCGGCCAGCCGTGATCCAGCCAGCCGTCGGTGCCCAGCCGATACCAATAGACCTGGCTATAGCCCAATGCCGCGACCCGTTGCGCCGCATTCCAGCTCATCCAGCAATCCGCCACACAAAAAACGACAAACGCGCGCGTGTGGTCGCCGCCCGTCACCTGCTCCAGGTTTTCCGCCAGATACCGCGCCATCACTTCGGACAGCCGACCGCGTCCGACCTCCGGCAGCCAGACCGCGCCGGGCAGGCTCATCCGCTGTTTCGAGACCAGCCATGTTCCGTCCAGCTCGTCAAACCGCGACTGCTGCGCGCCAAGGACGTCCAGCGCCACGGCCCCCGCCTGCAACAGCCCCCGCGCCTCGGACGGCGACACCAACACAGCCGGGCCGGGAATATCCTCTGGCGTCGGCGCCCGCTGCCGCCCGATCCGATAGCCTGTTTCGACGTCGAACAGATCCGGCCGCCGTTCCTGATGAGAGGCATATGTCTCCGCCACGGCGATCTCGACCGGCAGACACAGCACGCAAAGGGCAAGGAT
The DNA here is from genome assembly GCA_034670345.1 of Paracoccaceae bacterium. Taxonomy (GTDB): domain Bacteria; phylum Pseudomonadota; class Alphaproteobacteria; order Rhodobacterales; family Rhodobacteraceae; genus Antarctobacter. Next base: position 64,405 of record JAXMNQ010000008.1, read on the forward strand.
CAGGCGCATCATGACGGCACGATAGGCAAGTCGCGGCCCGACATCCATCCTGCCCTTGCCATCCGCCCCGGGACTGGGGAAAAGGACGGCGCGCCGAAACTGCATTTTGACAAGGCAAGGACAGACATGGCTCCCAAATTCGGAACAAGTGGCTTGCGTGGCCTCGTGGTGGAACTGACCCGCGATCTGGTCCACGACTATGTCACGGCCTTCCTTCAGTCCTGTCCGCATGGCGGCGCGGTCCACGTCGGGCGTGATCTGCGCCCCTCCTCGCCGGAAATCGCCGGCTGGGTGATCGAAGCGATCCGCGCCAATGGTATCAAAGCCGTCGATTGCGGCGCGGTGCCGACTCCCGCGCTGGCGCTGTCCTCGCTCGATGCCGGGGCCGCCGCCGTCATGGTCACCGGCAGCCACATCCCCGCTGACCGCAACGGGCTGAAATTCTACGTCCCCACCGGTGAGATCTCGAAACCGGACGAAACCGCCATCACCGCCGCGCTGGGCGGCACGACCTCGGGCGCAGAAGGGCCGCTGAGCGAAACCGACGCCCGCGCCGCCTATGTCGCCCGCTACACTGATGCCTTCGGCCCAAAGGCGCTTCAGGGCCTGCGCGTCGGTGTCTACCAGCACAGCTCGGTCGCGCGCGACATCATGGTCGAATTGGTCGAGGCGCTGGGCGGCACTGCCATCGCCATCGCCCGCTCCGATACCTTCATCCCCGTCGATACAGAGGCGCTGGATCCCGAAACACAGAAACTCTTTGCCGGATGGTTCGCGGAACATGACCTGCAGGTGCTGATTTCGACCGATGGCGACGCTGACCGCCCAATGCTGGTGGATGATGCCATGCGGGTAATCCCCGGTGACGTGCTGGGCGCGGTGACGGCGCAGGCGCTGGGGGCCAGGGTGATCTGCACCCCGGTCTCGTCGAACACCATGATCGATACAGCCGGGGCCTTTGGTTTCGACACCGTCGAGCGCACAAAAATCGGTTCCCCCTTCGTCATCGCTGCGATGGAAACGGCGCTGAAGGCCGATCCTGAAACCCGCGTCGTGGGTTATGAGGCCAATGGCGGCTTCTTGCTGGGCTTTGCCGCCGACGCGTCCGCCGGTCCGCTGGCGCCGTTGATGACGCGGGATTGCCTTCTGCCCATGTTCGCCCCGCTCAGTGCGGCCCGCGCTGCGGGCAAGCCGCTGTCGCAACTCCTCGACGCGCTGCCGCCACGGTTCACTGCCGCCGACCGCATTCAGGGCATCGCCACCGAAACCTCCAAGGCATTCATCGCAAAACTCTCAGGCGATAGCGCCGCGCGCGCGGCGTTCTTTGCCGACACCGGGGCGGAAACGGCGCTGGACCAAACCGACGGGTTGCGCGTCAGTTTTGGCACCGGCGAGGTCGTGCATCTGCGCCCCTCCGGCAACGCACCGGAATTCCGCTGCTACGCAGAGGCAGGCTCGCGTGATGGCGCCGCCGCGCTGGTCGAGACCTATCTGGCGAAACTGCGCGCAACACTGGCCGACTGAAAGCGGGGCAAGCCGCAGATTTGAGTATTTACAGAGAGAAGAAGCCGAAAGAGCGCGTCTCTGGTTTCTTCTCTCTGTCAAATACTCAAGAATCCAACGGGGCAAGCCGGGTCAGATCGTCGACCGGTCGAGGCTGGCGATCGGGGTGACAGGGCGGGCGATGGAAACATCGGTCATGCGATGCCTTCCTTGGCCAGCACGGTCTCGATCCGGGCGACGTCGACCGGGTTGTTGAGTTCCCAGAAAACGCGGCCCTGTGCCTTGACCGGCACGCAGGCCACCGGCACGCCATTTTCGACAAACCGCAGTTGCTCCAACCCTTCGGCCTTTTCCAGCGCGCCTTCCGGCCACGACATATAGTCCTTCAGCGCCGAGGGGCGATAGGCATAGACGCCGACGTGATGCCAGACCTCGGGCGGATTTCTCAGCGAGGCAACGTAGGGCAGCACCTCCTTGGAGAAATAGATCGCGGTGCCATCGGTCCGGGTGATCGCCGTTGTGCCGCCGACGCGGCCATGCTGGCGGTCGGTGACGAAATTGGCCAATGTCTCGGCATCGCAGCGCAGGATCGGCGTGGCCATCTGCACCTCGGCGTCCTGCATCCGTTCGATCAGCGCCTCGACGAACCAGGGCGGGGTCAGCGGCGCATCGCCCTGCAGGTTGACCACGGTATCGGGGGTGAAATCCAGCGCGGCGACACCTTCGGCACAGCGTTCGGTGCCGTTGCGCGCGCCAGAGGAGGTCATGATGACGTCCGCGCCAAAGCCGCGCGCGGCCTCGGCGATCATGTCGTCATCGGTCAGGACATAGACCGCATCGGCCCCCTTGACCGCCTTGGCTGCTTCCCAGCTGCGCTGGATCAGCGATTTCGCCTCTCCGGTTGCGCCTTTCAACTCGACCAGAGGTTTGCCCGGATAGCGGGACGAGGCATAGCGCGCGGGGATGAAGATGACCGCGCTCATGCCACACCGGCCCTGAGCGCGTCGTGAATATGGACAAGGCCGGACAAGCGGCCCTCTTCGGTTACCAGAAGGACGGTGAACTTGTGTTTGTTCATGATGCCAAGGGCCTCGATCAGCAGGGTGTCGGGGGCGGTGACCATCGGGTCGCGCGTGGCCACCTCTCCGGCGGTGCGGTCCATCAGACCGGTCATGTTGCGACGCAGGTCGCCGTCGGTGATGAGTCCGGTCAGCCGGTCGTCTTCGATCAGCGCGGCCACGCCAAAGCTTTTCTGGCTCATCACCAGCAGCACTTCGGACATGGGGGTGTCTGGGCCGACGATGGGCAATTCGGCGCCCCTGTGCATCACCGCCGAGACCCGCAACAGCTGAGCGCCCAGCGTCCCGCCAGGATGAAAGGCGGCGAACCGCGCCTTGTCAAAGCCGCGATGCTGCATCATCGCCACGGCCAGCGCATCGCCCAGCGCCATGGCCATGGTGGTCGAGGTGGTGGGCGCCATGCCGATGGCGCAGGCCTCCGGCGCGTCGGGCATCAGCAGGAGGTAGTCCGCAGCGCGCGCCAGGGTGCTGTCCGCCCCCTTGGTCATTGCCACCAAAGGCACGTCGAACCGCGCGCAATGGGCGATCATGTCGGCCAGTTCGCGCGTCTCACCGGAATTGGAGATCAGGATCACCGCATCCTGCGGCGTGATCATGCCCAGGTCGCCGTGGCTCGCCTCGCCCGGGTGGACCGTCTGCGCCGGGGTGCCGGTCGAAGCAAAGGTGGCGGCGATCTTGTTCGCCACATGGCCGGACTTGCCCATGCCGGACACGATCACCCGCCCGCGTACCTCAAGAAGGCGCGCCACCACGGCGTCAAAATCGCCGGGCAGTTCCTTGGCCAGCCGCCGCAACGCGGCGCTTTCGATGGAAAGGACCGTTCGGGCGACCTCGGAAGGGCTGTGCGTCATGGGGGCTGGCTCGGGTTTCATGTGGCGCAGGCTTTATCGCCTCTGCCCCGGCTTGTCCATTTGCAGGCTCGACACGCAGAGGTTACCGCACAATAACTGACGCCGTCCCGCGTCAAGTCCAGATGTTGACTTGCGGGAAACCGCGGCATTGATGCAACCATGAAGCTGTTCATTGGTATAGTCGGCTTGGCATGCGACAAATTTCCTATGCGCGGAGAATCGCCTCTGCTAATTTTTCATTAACAAAAACAAGAGGCAGGCAGACAGGCATGGGAATGGGCTATCGCGGCACGTTCGTCATCTCCTGGTCGCAGACGGAAATCGACGGGGTGCAGGCTGCGTCCCTGTCAACGCTACAGGTCGGGGCCGCGTGGTCCTGGTCGGGCGAGCCGGTACGGGTCGACGGCCCGTCATCGGTGCTGCAACTGGGCGAGGCGGTGGAAGACATCGACATGAGGGCGCGCGCCGCGCGCATGGTGCGGCGGCTGGTCGGCGCCGCGCTGGAGCGTGAGACACGCCCTGACACTGAAACGGCCGCTGATCTGCCCGAAGTGGCCGGCGATCCGGCCAGCAGCGATTCCTGTTTCATCGTCACCGATGGCACGCGCGGGTTCACCGTCACCATGATCCCTGTGGGGCCACGGGTTCCCCCGCTGTTGATGTTCGTGGATGAGGTGCCGCCGTCCAATGCCGATCTCTGGGTTGTGCATCAGGTCCACGCGGTTGAAAACCCTCCGCCACAGGTGGACCCCGGCGGCGGTGTGATCTGTTTCACCCCCGGCACCCGCATCCTGACGCCGCGCGGTCCGGTCCTTGTCGAGGCCCTGCGCGAAGGCGATATGGTGCAGACTCGCGACAGCGGCGCGCAACCGGTCTGCTGGACCGGCGCGCGGCGGTTTTCCGGCGCACGGCTCTTTGCCATGCCGACACTGCGGCCGATCCGCCTGCGCCCCGGCGCCTTGGGACCGGACAGGCCGAACGAGGAAATCCTTGTCTCACCGGAACACCGGATGCTGATACAGGGGCAGGCGGCACAGGAACTGTTCAACACGCCAGAGGTGCTGGTCGCCGCGCGCGATCTGGTGAATGGCACGACGGTTGTGCGCGATTCCGTACTGAAAGAGGTGACATATATTCACCTGCTATTGCCCCGGCATGAAGTGCTCTTCGCCAACGGCCTCCCGACAGAGAGCTTTCACCCCGCCAACACCGCGCTTTCGACGCTGGACCCGAAGGACCGTGCCTGCCTGCTGAAGGTTCTGCCAGAGGCTGATGGCGATCCCATGGCCTATGGCGGCTATGCCCGGCGCAACCTTTCGAAATCAGAGGCGGCGATCCTGACCCACGCGGCGGCCTAGGTGTGGCGGAGGGGGCGTCCCCAAGCCTCGGATGTGTGACTCGAGAGTCTACGCATCTGTGAATCCCTTGTCGAATTCGGTTTCGGCGATAGTGTCCTGAAAGCGAGCGGCAGCGCGCCGGTCGAAACCGTCGACACAGGGGCCTTTGTTGTCATGAGATCAGTTTTTCGAACCATTGCCTGTTTTTTGGTGGTCGCAAGTCCTGCCTTCAGCGCCAGTATCACGACCGAGTTGAAACAGCAGTTGGACGGCCCCAACGCGCAACTTGTCATCCACCTGTCTGGCCCCATCGCAGGTGGCGATGCGGAGCAGATCAAAGAGATCTTTCTGAACAGCGGGTTGGCCAGCAACGACGACCATGCCGATCTTGTGCTGTCATTGGACAGCCCCGGCGGCAGCTTTGCCGAAGCGTTGAACATCGCGCGCGTCCTGAACGCAAACGGTATCGGCACCTATGTCGACGACGGCGCAAGCTGTCTCAGCGCCTGCGCCGTCGCCTTTATGGCCGGGGCGAACATCGACACGCAGATCACGGTGCGTGACCGCACCCTGCATCCGCGCGCGCGCCTTGGGTTTCATGCGCCCAGCCTTGCGGTGCCGGATACGGGCGATGTACCGGCCCGGCAGCTAGGTGAGGCCTTTGCAGTGGCCTTGTCCTCAATCGCGGGCATTCTGGAGGCGGAACAATATCTTGGCATGAGCCGCAGCCTGATCGGGAAAATGATCGCCACGCCGCCCGACTCAATGTTTTACGTCACCACAACCGGCATGGCGGGCATGTGGGGTATTGGCGTCGATGCGCCTGCACCCGCGCTTGCCCTGACCGAACAGGCCCTCTCTGACACATGCGCGAACTTGCAGGATTGGACAGAGGACAGCCGGGTCGTCGGCCCGATGGGCAGCAGCATCACCTTTCCGCCGCACGTCGATGACCCAGGTTTCCGGGTCGAGCGGCATTCTTTCACCGTGCCCCTCGATCCGACCAGAGACTTGTTCTGGATGCCCTCGATCAACGAGTATTCCATCAACTGTCACGTCCACAAATGGGACTGGTCCAACACAAATCGTGGTGTCTGGGACAAGACCGTCTTTCTGATGGCGGGTCTGACACACGAAGGTCCGCAGACCGTTGTTCAGGGGCTGGAAAACCGCACCCTGCGGCCCACATGGCTGCCGTGGATCGCCGCCTTGCCCGCCGAGACGCCTTTGGCCAGCCTAGGAGGTGAAGGCACCCGTCTGTCGCCGTCTTGGCCAGTGGCGCCAAATGCGGCACAGGGGCTGTGCCGAGAGTTCGGATTGTATGCCAAGCTCGTCTCGGAATACCCGTGCAGCCGGGCCTACGTCGACGGGGGGCATGTCTTCACCGGAGGGCCGGAGATCGCGGCGTTTATGGAAAAATGGCAGGCGCTGAGCGCGTGGGAGGGAGTGCAGGCGTCGTCTCTCAGCCCCGAGGGGCGGCACGATCAAGCCACATGTATCTTTGACAGAAGGGATCAGGAAACGCTCTGCTTTCAGCAATGAGGCAGGCTGAGCGCGGCGGTTTGCGCCGATCAGTCCCGGATTTCGTCCACCCGGACGCCCCAGAGCGCCGTCTTGGGTGCCCAGCCGCGATAGCCTGCCGCCGACAGTCTGCACCAGACCTCGTCACATTTTCCCAGCCGCGCGATCACACCCAGTTCCAGCCGTGCCACAACCGCGCTGTTCTTGTCCGGCCTCTGGTACAGGCTCAGCAAGTCCTGCTCGATCAGCACGGTCCGCACGCCCGACAGCAGCGAATAGTGCACCCAACCACCCGCGCCGTCCCGGTCCCTCACCTGTCGCCAATGTTCATACTCGGCAGTGATCTGCAGCGGCATGTCCCGCCGCTTGTAGACCCAGTCGATCCGATGCGTCAGCGACGGCCCGCGCCGCACGTTCCCCTCTGACGCCTTGAGTGAGACAAATCGAGGCAGGGGCAGGTTCGTCACCGGTCCCTTTTCCTGTCCTGCGGTGCCCGGAACGGTCATCAACAGCACTGCCGCCGCCACGGCGAAGGCTTTCTTGATCATGGGTATCACGTCCTGCTCAGGTTTTTCCGGCGGGGTTCTTGTGCCCCGTCCGATCCTGACGCAGTCTACCGCCCGTGGGCCCTGCGGGGGAAGTTTGGGAGAGGCCGGATGCCATCAAAACGTCTGAGTGTTGTCGTGACGCGACGCTTGCCCGAGGTCGTCGAGACCCGGCTGAACGAGCTGTTCGATGTCCGCCTGCGGGATGACGACACCCCGATGACCCGAGGCGAGCTGGTCGACGCGGTGCAGGAGGCCGATGTTCTTGTCCCCACCGTGACGGACAAGATCGACGCCGGGCTGATTGGTCAGGCGGGCGACCGGCTGAAACTGATCGCCAATTACGGCGCGGGTTTCGATCATATCGACGTGCAGACCGCCCGCTCACGCGGAATCCTCGTGTCGAACACGCCCGGTGTCACCACCGAGGACACCGCCGACATGGTCATGGCCCTGATGCTGGGCGTGACGCGCCGCATTCAGGAAGGCCTGCTCGTGATGCAGGACGGCAGCTGGACCGGCTGGGCGCCCACCGCCTTTCTGGGCGGGCGTCTGGGCGGCAAGCGGCTGGGGATTCTCGGCATGGGCCGCATCGGACAGGCTGTTGCCAAACGCGCCAGCGCCTTTGGCATGCAGGTGCATTACCACAACCGCCGCCGCCTGCGCCCGGAGATCGAGGAGTCGCTGGAGGCAAACTACTGGGACAGCCTCGACCAGATGGTGGCGCGGATGGATGTGGTCAGCGTCAACTGCCCGTCGACGCCCAGCACCTATCACCTGCTGAACGCCCGGCGACTGCAACTGATGAAACCCACGGCGGTGATCGTGAACACCTCACGCGGGGAGGTCATCGACGAAAACGCCATGACCCGGATGCTGAAGGCCGATCAACTGGCCGGGGCGGGGCTGGACGTCTACGAACATGGCTTTCACGGCAACCCGGAACTGCGCAACATGCCCAACGTGGTGATGCTGCCGCACATGGGCTCGGCCACGCAGGAGGGGCGCGTCGAGATGGGCGAAAAGGTGATCATCAACGTCAAGACCTTTGCAGATGGCCACCGCCCGCCGGATCAGGTCGTTCCCGCGATGCTTTGAACCCAAGCCTGCCGGCTTCGGCAAACCGTGATCCGGCGGCGGTTGCCTGGTGGCGCGGGTGCCGGGGAGCTTTGGCCCTACAGGTCACGGCAAGCCACAACGGTCAAGCTGCCTAGAAAAGATGAGTGTCGAAAGCACGGCTTGCGTCGCATGACCTGACGCGGCAGCGCCTATTCGCGCAATTGGGTCTGTGCGGGAATAGGGGGTTTCTGACTCTCCTTTTCGCTGCAAGACTAAAGAAGGATTCGCGAATAGGGAGGCTTTCCATGAGAGTATTGACAGGGGTTGCCGTGGCCATTGCCATGGGGACAGGCAGCATGGCCCAGCAGGCCACCGACGCCATTGCACCTGAACAGGAGCTTTCGGTCAGCGGCGGCTTTGCCGCGCTTTCCCCCGAGGTCGCCGCCGCGCTGGAGGCCAAGGAAGCGGGCCGCCCGGTGATGGCCGAAAACTGGATGGTCGCCGCGGCCAACCCGCATGCGGTCAAGGCCGGGGCGGATGTGCTGCGCGCGGGTGGCACCGCCGCCGACGCCATGATCGCCGTGCAAACCGTGCTGGGACTGGTTGAGCCGCAGAGTTCGGGCATCGGCGGCGGTGCCTTTCTGGTCTGGCACGACGGCGAAACCGGCGAAATCACCACGCTGGACGGTCGGGAAACCGCGCCCTTCGCGGCCACACCCAAGCTGTTTCAGGATGAAAACGGCGAGCCGCTGGACTTCTGGGACGCGGTTGTCGGGGGCCGGTCCGTCGGAGTGCCGGGCACACCGGCCTTGTTGCAGGCCGCGCATGACCGCTGGGGCAAGGCGGAATGGGCCAGCCTTTTCGACGCGGCGACCATGCTGGCCGAAGACGGGTTCGCGGTCTCGCCCCGGTTGTCCGCGCTGGCGGCGGCAGATGCCTTTCGACTGGGCCGTCACCCTGAAACCACGGCCTATTTCTTTCCCGAAGGAGAACCGCTGACTGTCGGCGCCACGCTCAAGAACCCGGATTACGCCAATGTCATGCGGCAGATGGCGGCCGAGGGGGCCTCGGTCATCTATCAGGGCGAGATCGCACAGGACATCGTGGACACCGTGCAGGGGTTCGAGTCCAACCCCGGTGTCATGACGCTGGCTGATCTGGCTGCCTACACGGTCAAGGAACGCCCCGCACCCTGCGCCGCGTTTCGCGGGCTGGAGGTCTGCGGAATGGGGCCGCCGTCCTCGGGCGCGCTGACCGTTGGTCAGATCCTTGGTCTGGTGAATGCCTTTGAACCGGGCGCGCCGGACGATCCGCAGACATGGCGCGTGATCGGCGATGCCTCGCGGCTCGCCTTTGCGGACCGGGGCCGCTACATGGCCGACAGTGACTTTGTGCCGGTGCCGACCCAGGGTCTGATCGACCCCGATTACCTTGCCTCGCGGGCGATTCTGCTGGAAGGGGACGACGCTCTGCCCGAGGTTTCCCCGGGGATGCCGGAATGGGATCACGCGATGCTCTGGGCCGATGATGAGAGCATCGAACTGCCGTCGACCTCGCATATCTCGATCGTCGATCAGTATGGCAATGCGCTGTCGATGACGACGACCATCGAAAACGGGTTTGGCTCGCGCCTGATGACCAACGGCTTTCTGCTGAACAACGAGTTGACGGATTTCTCCTTCCGCTCCCATGCGGATGGGGTGCCGATTGCCAATGCGGTCGCACCGGGCAAACGCCCCCGGTCGTCCATGGCACCGACCATCGTGCGCAAGGATGGCGCGCCGGTTCTTGTGATCGGCTCACCCGGCGGGTCGCGAATCATCGGCTATGTCGCACAGGCGATCATCGCGCATGTGGACTGGGGCATGGACGTGCAGCAGGCCGTCGCCATGCCGCACGGGCTGAATCGTTTTGGCACCTTTGACCTTGAACAAGGCACCGATCTGGCCGCGATGCAGGGTCCGCTGCAGGAGATGGGGTTCGAGGTCGATCTTTCTGGTCTGACCTCTGGCCTGCACGCCATCGCCGTCGGTGCGGATGGTCTGCAGGGCGGAGCCGATCCGCGCCGCGAAGGGATCGCGCTGGGTGAGTGAGGATTGAGAGGCGCTCCACAGGTTTTGGAGCGCCTTTTTTCGTCACGCCATATCGGTCGGATGAGGGGCCCCAATTGGACGCATGGACATAGTCGCCGGATTGGGGTCTTGGGCCTTTGACGTCGAAGGAGGCCCACGACATGACCCAATGCGCGCTGTGCAAGGCTGAGGATGCAACACCGGTCACGGTCGCACCTCGGGACGATGAAGTTGCGCTGTGCGCGACCTGTCTGGACGGGGTCGGGACCGGGCCAAAGGACGGCCCGCACTGGCAATGCCTGAACGAAGCGATCTGGTCCACCACCCCGGCGGAACAGGTTCTGGCGTACCGGCTGCTGAAACAGCTGGATGCGGCATGGGCCAATGACGTGCTCGACATGGCGTATCTGGAGCCGGAGGTTCAGGAATGGGCCGACGCCGGTCTGCCCGGCGGCGACGAGGCGATGCACCGCGATTGCAACGGTGCGATCCTGCAAAACGGCGACTCTGTCACGCTGATCAAGGCGCTGCCGGTCAAGGGCGCAGGATTTACCGCCAAGCAGGGTACGGCAGTGCGGAAGATCTCGCTGGACCCAAACAACGCCGAGCATATCTCGGGCCGGGTCGAAGGCCAGAAGATCGTGATCCTGACGAAGTTCGTCAAGAAGTCCTGACCTCGCACAGGGCAGTGAAAACGCCGCCGGAGAAGGTCCGGCGGCGCGGGTCTCAGAGCTCCTTGTAGGAAATCTCGCGCGTGTCTGAACCGGGCCCGAACTTGGACCGGCGCACGATCAGGCGGTTGAGCGCCTGGATGTAGGCCTTGACCGAGGCGACGACCGTGTCGGTATCCGCCGACTGGCCAGTGGCGATCATGCCGTCCTCTTCCAGCCGCACTGACACGGTGGCCTGTGCGTCGGTGCCTTCGGTCACCGCGTTGACCTGATAGAGTTGCAGGCTGGCCTTGTTCGGGTGCAATTCGCGCACCGCCTTGAAGCTGGCATCCACAGGTCCGTCCCCCTGACAGGTTGCGCTGCGGTCCTCGCCGTCGATCTCCATTTCCATTTGGGCTTCGGCTGGGCCGCCGGTGCCGCAGACGACGCGCAGATTCACAAGCTGAAGCCTGTCCGCGCCTTCGGTCGTCGCCGTCACAAGCGCAAGGATATCGTCGTCGAACACCTCTTTCTTGCGGTCGGCCAGATCCTTGAACCGGACAAAGATGTCCTTGAGCTGGTTGTCCCCCACTTCGGTGCCAAGATCCCTGAGCTTGGCGCGCAGGGCCGCGCGGCCGGAATGCTTGCCAAGGGGCAGCGAGGTGCCGGCAAGGCCCACATCCTCGGGGCGCATGATCTCGAAAGTCTCGGCGTTCTTCAGCATCCCGTCCTGATGGATGCCGCTTTCATGCGCAAAGGCATTCTTGCCGACGATGGCCTTGTTGAACTGCACCGGAAAGCCGGACACGGTCGAGACCCGGCGCGAGATGTGCATGATCTTCCTGGTGTCGATCCCGGTGTACCAGGGCATGATATCGCCCCGCACCTTGAGCGCCATGACGACCTCTTCGAGCGCGGTATTGCCGGCCCGTTCGCCAAGCCCGTTGATCGTGCATTCGATCTGCCGCGCGCCGCCCGCGACAGCGGCCAGCGAGTTGGCCGTCGCCATGCCAAGGTCATTGTGGCAATGGGTGGCAAAGATCACCTCGTCGCCGCCGGGAACCGTCTCGATCAGGCGGCGGATCAGGTCGGCGCTTTCCACCGGCGCGGTATAGCCCACCGTGTCGGGGATGTTGATGGTGGTGGCGCCCGCCTTGATGGCGATCTCGACCACGCGGCAAAGGTAATCCCACTCGGTCCGGGTGGCGTCCATCGGCGACCACTGCACGTTGTCGCAGAGGTTTCGCGCATGGGTGACGGTCTGCTCGATCCGCTCTGCCATCTCGTCCATCGTGAGGTTCGGAATGGCGCGGTGCAGCGGCGAGGTGCCGATAAAGGTGTGGATGCGCGGCTGCGCGGCGTTCTTGACCGCGTCCCAGCAGCGGTCGATGTCGGGCAGTTGCGCGCGGGCGAGGCCGCAGATCACGGCGTCTTTGGACCGCTGGGCGATCTCGGACACGGCGCGGAAATCGCCTTCGGAGGCGATGGGAAAGCCTGCCTCGATGATGTCGACACCCATGTCGTCGAGCAGTTCGGCAATCTCCAGCTTTTCTTCGTGCGTCATGGTTGCGCCGGGCGATTGTTCGCCGTCGCGGAGGGTGGTGTCGAAGATGACGACTTTGTCCTTGTTCGCATCCTGCGAAGCGGTGTTTTCGGGGGTCATGGTCTTTCCTCAGCTATGCGGGCGGGACGCGGATCGGCGTCACCGGACAAAGGGGGTTGGACAACCTGCGGACAGGGGAATGCAGCCTGCGCTCTGGTCTGCGGATATGTCATGAATGGTCGTCCAAACTCGGATGTGCGTGCAAGTCCCGGCGCGTCACACATCTCCTCTGAGCACGCGCGCCGAGAGGGCCACGCTCAGAGGCGAGTTAGCAGTAGTGCCGCACCACAGGCCACCGACGCCGGGGCGGGCGCGGAAAGGGCGATATGGAATACGGTCATCATGGGCGCCACTATACGGAGCAAAACTGAAATGGAAACCCTCGAATTGTTGCTGAGTTTCGCTGTCAAGCAGAGGAGACGCTTTGCCCCTGACCGCGCATGAGGCATAGTTGGCGCAGGCAGAAAAAACAGGCAGGTCGATCATGGTCAGGTGGCTGGGCATTCTTGCGCTTGCATGCGCATTCGTCGCCAGTGCGGATCACGCACAGGCAGAGCGTTCGGAGAGCCGCGTCTATATCTTTGGCAACTCACTGGTGCACCACCTCAGCGAAGAGGAGGATCACACCAATGTGCCACACTGGATCAACCAGATGGCCAAGGTGGACGGGCGCACATTCGCGGTGGACGGCCAGTGGGGGTTTCTGCGCAACTTTGCAGATGGGCGACCGACATCCAACTGGTCCTTTCCCGGTGTGTCCGGCGCATGGTCGCCCGATCAGGGCGGGTTTCGCGACGGGCGCTTTGATGCGGTGATCGTCACGCCGGGGAATTTCATCCAGTACCAACTGCCCGATGTGCCCTATGATGGCGACAACCCGACCGGTGAAAGCCCTCTGGGCGCGATGCAGCGCCTGCTGGACTGGGTCGAGGCGAACAGTCCGGAGTCGCGGTTGTTCATCTACGAAGGCTGGGCGGCGATGGATGAGATCGTCGGGAGCTATCCGCCCTCTCCACAGGAGACAGCCGCCTACCACGCGCATAACATGGGCGAATATCATCAATGGTATCAGGATCTTGTCAATGTGCTGGAGGTCACCCGCCCGGACGCGCAGGTTACGTTGATCCCCGTCGCCTCGACCCTCGCCCCGATATTTGCCGAGGGCGGGCTATTGCAGGACCTGTCGCCCGAGGCGCTGTACACCGACAGCGCGCCACATGGCACACCGACGCTGTATCTCCTGGCCGCGATGGTCACCTATTCGTGGATTTTCGATGCACCGCCGCCTGACGGGTTTTCGCCACCGGCGACCCTGCACCCCGATGTGGTCGAGAAGTACCCCGAAATTGCCGGGGCGATCTGGGCCGCACGACCTAGTACGCAAGCCGGGGCCGCCCCCGATCCGGCGCCCGAACCCGGTGCCGCGCCTGCCTCTGTCCTGCCCCGGCGCGAGGTGCTGACTCTGCCGCCGCGCGGCATTGTGCCAGAGGGCGCGCCTGCGCTGGGTCTTGGGCTGAACGGAGTGTCGGACTGGTCGACGCAACACCCCTTTCTCGACCTGATGAAATCGTCACGCGGGTGGGTCGGCAATATCGGCGACAAATGGGGGGCTGTCAGCACCGAGGAGTTGCGGGCAGGCGGCCATCTGGATGAAAACGACTGGCCGCTCAGACTGCCCGAAGGGGTCGATGCGCTGGAAACGGTATTCCTGACCGACCAGCACCCCGACGCGTCCTCGCTGCGGGGCGATTACGTGCTGACCTATGACGGCAAGGCAAGGATCCGTCTTGTCGGACGGTCCAAGCGGGTGCGGCGCGAGGACGGGAAGATCACCTTCAGCTATGAGCCAGGTGAAGGGCTGGTGGCCATCTCGATCACGGACATCGACCCGGCTGATCCGGTCCGCAACATCGTGATCCTGCGCAAGGATCATCTGGCGCTCTACGAGGCGGGGGCGTTGTTCAATCCCGACTGGCTGGCGCGGATCGAGGATGCGCGTTCGGTCCGGTTCATGGACTGGATGCTGACCAATGGTTCTCCGATTGCGACCTGGGAAGAGCGGCCGACGATGGCACTGGCAAGCTGGGGCGAATGGGGCGTGCCGGTCGAGGTCATGGTGCGGCTGGCCAATGTGATCGGGGCGGACCCCTGGTTCAACATGCCTCACCGGGCGGATGACGCCTATGTCCGACAGTTCGCGGAAGTGGTCCGCCGCGATCTTGACCCGCGCCTGCGTGTCTATGTCGAATATTCCAACGAGGTCTGGAACCAGATCTTTCCGCAGGCCGGGTGGGCGCGGGAACAGGCCGAGGCGCTGTGGGGGTCGTCCGACATGGGCTGGATGCAGTTCTACGGCCTGCGCGCGGCACAGATGATGGATATCTGGAGCGAGGCCTACGGCGACGGCTCGGACCGCCTTGTGCGGGTGGTGGCGACCCATACCGGCTGGCCGGGGATGGAGGAACAGATCCTCAAGGCGCCGCTGGCCTTCCTGAAGCTGGGGCGGATGCCGCTGGAGAGTTTCGATGCCTATGCCGTGACCGGCTATTTCGGCTACGAGATGGGCGGGCAGGAAATGGCGCGCCGCATGGATGGCTGGCTGGAGGCCTCCGAAGAGATGGCGCGCACCGCCGGTGAGGCCGAGGGGCTGCGGCGGGTCGCGCTGCGCGAATACGTCAAGGACTCGCGGTTCGAGGGGGCGATTGCGCCGGTGGCCAAGGCGCTGGAACTGGGCTCACTCCGGCAGTTGGTGCAGGAGGTGTTTCCCTATCACGGCGGGGTCGCCCGCAAGAACGGCTTGCGGCTGGTGATGTATGAGGGCGGGACGCATCTGGTGGGCCACGGCAACCGGGTGAACGATGAGCGGCTGACCGATTTCCTGGTGGCGTTCAGCTATACCCCTGAAATGGCGAAGCTTTATGAGCAGCTTCTGACAGGCTGGGTTGATGCGGGCGGGACGCTGTTCAATGCCTTTGTAGATGTGGCACCGGCGACGAAATGGGGCAGTTGGGGCGCCTTGCGGTTCCTGGAGGATCAGAACCCGCGTTGGGATATGCTGATGGCCTACAACGCCTCCGGGCCAAATGCCTGGGAGAGCCGGGATGATGCGGTATTCCTGAACGGCGTCAGGCTGGTGTCGGATCGCGATGCCGGGCGGCTGGATGGCACGGCGGAAGAGGATTACCTGATCGCGGGACCGGGGGACGAGGTGATCTTTTCCGGCGGCGGCGCAGATGTGATCCACGGCGGTCCGGGGCGCGACCGGGTGGTGCTGGTCGGCTCTGTGGACGGCTATGAATTCGTGCAAGAAAACGGGGTTGTTCTGGCGCGGTTCGCGGGCGGCGTAGTGCATATGAAAGACGTCGAAGAGGTTGCATTCGACGCAGCCCCCGAGACGGTCAAGGCAATGCGCGACCTGCTGCAGTAGCGCGGTGCACGAGCCTAAGGGCGGCAGAAAAGCTCTTTGAAAACTTGCCGTTGCGCGTCTGGATTGCGGTTCGGGTCGCGAGGTGTCCGGGCAGGCTGGAGGGGACTGTCACAAGCGGTCCACCCTGTAGCGTTGGGCCGTCGTGTCGAGCAAGACCTGCGCCGCGCAAGCAGCAACCGGCCTACGGACTGCGAGGCGTGCGGCGATCCTGTGCGTCCCGGGACAGGCGCCACAGGTTCGTAGATTGCAAATCTGGCAGGCTCGCATAGTATTTCCGTCACAGCAGTTCCGGAAAGAGTCCGGAGCGGATCAGGGAGGGAATTGAATGGCGATTCCGGCGGGAGCGATCCTTTTCACGGGCAACTTCACAGGCTCAAACGACGACGGTACCAACGACCCTGACGAATTGATCTCGTTCATCGCCACCCAGAACATTGCGCCCGGCGAGGTCATCACGCTCCACGCGCCGGAACTGGGCAGCGATTCGACAATCACCTTCACGGTCGGAGCAGGCGGGCTGTCCCCTCTGGACAGGGTCACGATCACCGAAGGCGTCGGCGGCGTACAGGGGGCGACTGGCCTGCTGAATGATCCGTCTGGCGGGTCTGTCAGCACGGTCGCGGGCGATACCTGGTCTATCGTCGGGTCGGACAACATCATCGCATCGTCCAACGGCGAGGCGATCGCCGGCATATCCATTCGCGGCGACTGGGACCAGAATTTTGCCGAAACCGGTCTCAGCCGGGTGAATATCGACCTGGCGATCGCCTCCGACGATCCCAGTCCGGTGATCGACAACATCACGGCCCTGGAGGGTGACGACGAGAACGCGCTGTTTTCCGGAACCGACATCACGGATATCGATAACCCGGCATTCTGGGTCAATACCGACACGAACCAGAATTACGCCTCTCCAAATATCAGCGGCACCAGCTTTGCCTCGCAGGACGCGAACATCACCTGTTTCCTGGGTGGAACCGCCATCGCGACCCCGGACGGCGAGAGGCCGGTCGAACTGCTTGGACCGGGCGACATGGTTCTGACGGCGGACGGGCGCGCCGTTCCGGTGCTCTGGGTCGGGAAAACCACCGTATCGACGAAGTTCGGACCGGCTGAGCGTCTCATGCCTGTGAGGGTCGCGGCCGGCGCCCTGGACAATGGTTTGCCGCGGCGGGACCTGCTGGTGACCTCGGACCATGCACTATTCCTGGAGGGTATGCTGGTGACGGCCGGGGCGATGGTGGACGGGGTCGGGGTCACCCGGGCCTCGCTGTCCGGTTTCGGCGACACCTATACAGTCTATCACGTCGAAACCGAGAACCACGAAGTGATCCTGGCCGAAGGTGTCGGTGCGGAAACCTTTGTCGATTACGTCGGGCGGAGCAGTTTCGACAACTATTCGGCCTATCTGAACCTCTACGGTCACGACCGGACAATTCCCGAGATGGACTGCCTGCGTGTTTCCTCGGCGCGGCACTTGCCGGAAAAGATGCGGCTGAGAAACCTGGCCTGACCGGACCGGCGATGGCCTTGTCCCTGACGCCTGCCGCCGGATTCAGCCCTGCTGCAGCCGCTCGATCTCTTCCACCAGGACCTCGGCCCCCAAAGAGGCGCGGAAGTTTTCGACCACATGCGCGCGACCCGCTTCGGAAAGACGGCGGAGCGCGTCCGGGTCATTGGCCAGCGCACGGATGGTCCGGGTCAGCTGGCCGGGGTTCTTGGGTTCGACCAGGTAACCGGTCGAGCCGTCGGTGATCAGTTCGGCCACACCGCCCGCGTCGGTGCCGATGGTCGGAACGCCCATCGACATCGCCTCCATATAGGCGACGCCCAGCGGTTCGTGCCAGGAGGCGAGCACAAACAGATGCGCCCCTTCCAGCTTGGCCCTGACCGCACCGGCGTCGATCGCCCCCAGAAGCCGGACGTGATCCTGCAGGCGCAGCTTTTTCAGGTGATCTTCCAGCTCGCGCCGGAAACCGGTGCCGCCGTCATCATCCTCTCCGGCGATTTCAAGCCGCACATCCACGCCCTGATCCAGCAATTGCCGGGTGGCGGACATCAGGTCCTGATGTCCCTTGACCACGTTCAGCCGCCCACAGGAGAACAGTCGGATCGGGCGGCCATGTTCCGGCGGCACATAGGGCGCGCTGCGTTTGAGCGCCTCTGTGTCCACACCCATCGGGCGTATCCGCAACCGCTCAGGCAGGGCGCCTGCAAGGGTCTTTTCGATCTCGGCAAGGATCTTGCGGGTGATGATCGTGGCAAAGCTGGCGTGGCGCCATTTGACACGCTGGCCGGGGCCGTAATCCGACAGCGGCCCGTGCAGGGTCAGCGAATAGCGCGGACCACCCATCAAGTGCGAAAAGGTGGCGATCAGCGCGACGCGCCCGCAGGAATGCGCATGGACATGATCCAGCCCGCGCGCCTTTGCCTCTTTGCGCAGACGTTCGCCGGCGGCCAGCGTCACCAACACATCCTTGGCAAACCGCGGTCCTTCGCGCAGGATCATGGCGGGCAGTTTGCCGGCCAGTTTGCCCAGCGCCACGGCGGCGGGCAAAGGTCGCAACTGACCCAGATATGTGGTGCGGGCGATGGCCTGCTCCGACCAGTCGTGCGAAATCAGGCGGCGGGGCGGCTTGCGGGTGGAAAAGACGTGAACCTCATGACCCATCGCTTCCAGCGCCTCGATCTCGCGCCAGAAGAAAATATGTGTCTGTCCCGGGAATTGCGGGACAATATACCCGATGCGCAGGGGTCGCGTCACCTGAGAGTCCTTGAAGATGGCAGCCGCGCCACATGGGGCGGTGTCGTTTTCAATCCTAAGCCTAAGCGATTCCACGCTTTGGCCACAGTTTGCAGATAGTTTCCAGAGGACGGGCCCGTGTATTTTTCAAAGGTGTGGCCCCTTTGGTACGGGTGGGCGTTTTGATTTGGACATGATGCAACAAGCCCGGGACGGGACGATCTCGGTCATTCTTCCGGCCAACAACGAGGCGGCACTGATCGGCGGCTGCCTTGAGGCGTTGCTGGCCTCTGAGGGGCCGGAGGGATGGTCTGTCGAGATCGTCGTCGTCGCCAATGGCTGTCGCGATGCGACGGCAGAGGCGGCGCGTGGATACGCCGCGCAGGCCGAGGCGCGCGGCTGGCGGCTGATCGTTCTGGACCTGACGGAAGGGGGCAAGCCCGGCGCGCTGAACGCGGGCGATGCGGCGGCCACTGGCGGCTTGCGGGTGTACCTTGATGCAGATGTCACGGTTACAAAGGGGCTGCTGGCGCAATTGGTCGAGGTTCTGGATATCGACCAGCCCCGCTATGTCAGCGGCGCGGTCGATATCGCCGCCGAGGGCGCGGTCAGTCAGGCCTATGCGCGGACCTGGCGGCAAGTGCCGTTCATGCGGGACGTTGTGCCGGGGTGCGGGCTGTTCGCGGTGAACGCGGCGGGCCGCGCGCGCTGGGGCGTTTTTCCGGCGATCATCTCGGACGACATCTACGTTCGGCTGCAATTCAGCCCACAGGAGCGAAAGAGGGTCGGGGCATCATACCGATGGCCGATTGCCGAAGGTTGGCGCAATCTGGTCAAAGTGCGGCGGCGGCAGAATGCCGGTGTCGATGAGGTTTTGGCCCGATTCCCCGAGCTGGCGGCCAATGACGACAAGCCGGAATTTCCGCTGCGTGATAAGTTGCGGATCGCGCTGGGCGATCCGTTTGGGTTTGCCGTCTACGCAGGCGTTGCGCTGATGGTGAAACTGACGCCGAAACAGGCACAGGACTGGAGCCGCGGAAGATGACCACCTTGACCGCTCTGAAAGGCGGGTCCCTGACCGCCCGGGTGATGCGGTCGTCCATGTTCACCATGGGCGGCTTTGCTTTTGGTCAGGTGGTGCGGCTGGGGTCGAACCTGATCCTGACGCGGCTGCTGTTTCCAGAGGCGTTTGGCCTGATGGCGCTGGTCATGGTCTTCCTGATGGGGTTGGGCCAGTTTTCGGACGTGGGGGTGACCCCTGCGATCCTGCAATCCAAACGAGGCGATGACCGGGATTTCCTGAATACGGCCTGGACGATTCAGGTGATGCGGGGCATGGGGCTGTGGCTGGTGGCCTGTGCCCTGGCCTGGCCCATGGCCTGGGTCTATGACCAGCCCGACCTGATGTGGATGTTGCCGGTTTCGGCGCTGACACTTCTGGTGACAGGGTTTCGGCCCACCCGCATGGTGACGGCAAACCGGCACCTGATGTTGGGCCGGGTGACCCTGCTGGACATGAGCACGCAACTGGCCGGCGTTGTCGTGGCGGTGCTGCTGGCGTGGTGGTGGGGGTCGGTCTGGGCGCTGGTGGTGTCCGGCGTGATCGGCGCGGTGATCGAGGTCCTGCTCAACGGGCGTTTCCTGCCGGGAGAGGCGAACCGTTTTCGCTGGGAGCAGCGCGCGGCGGGCGAGTTGATCAATTTCGGCAAATGGGTCTTTCTGGCGACGGTCTGCGGGTTCTTTTTCACGCAGGCTGACAAGATGCTGATCGGCAAGTTCATCCCACTGGACACCTTCGGCATCTACAATATCGGGTTTTTCTGGGCTGCCTTTCCTCTGATGCTGGGCAACCTGATCACGCACAAGATCCTGATCCCGATCTACCGCGAAAAACCCCCGGACGAGAGTCGGGCGAATTTCTTGCAGTTGCGCAAGATGCGGGTGGCAGTGACCGGCGCTCTGATCTGTTTCGTCGGCATTTTCGCCTTGTTGGGCGTTTGGCTGGTCCAGACGCTGTATGACCCGCGGTATGAGGCGGCGGGCGCGATGGCCGTGGTGCTGGCCTGCGCGCAGATCCCCATGTTGATCGTGATGACCTATGATCAGGCCGCATTGGCCGCGGGGGATTCGCGGCGGTATTTCTATCTCGCGCTGGCGCGGGCGGTGCTGATGGTTGGCTGTATCCTGATCGGTCTGCAGGTGGCAGGTCTGCTGGGCGCGTTGCTGGGTCAGGCTGCAGCCTTTACACTGGCCTATCCGGTGGTGGTCTGGCTGGCGCGGCAGTCGGGGGCCTGGGATCCGCTGCATGACATTCTGTTCGGGGCGCTGGGCCTTGTGCTCGCCGTGGTGGCGCTTTGGCTGAACTGGGGCCCGGTCGCGGCGCTGGTGCAGGTATGATTGTGTCCGTCCTGACGCGTGCCGCGACTTTGGGGGGGCGAGTCGACCCCGGACAGACCATGCTTTCCACTGGGGAAACGGTTTTGCAAAATTTTTCGGCGTTGTTTCCTGCGAGTGCCAAAATCCTTACGTTGGGTCAGAGCTCCGGCCGAAGTCTGGCGGGTTCTCCTAAAATATGCCGCATTTCAACGCCAATTGTGGCGGCGGGTGGCGGCGCAGTCTCTTGGGGTCTCGTATGACGACAGACGCGGCGCAAATTGGTGAGAACGATATCGCCATTGTGGGGATGGCGGCGCATTTGCCGGGGGCTGCGGACATCGCGACCTACTGGCAGAACCTGCGTGACGGCGTGTCCTCCATTCGGCGTCTGTCCGAGGACGATTTGCGCGAGGCGGGCGAAGATCCCGGTCTGATGCGGCATCGCGACTATGTGCCCTTTGCCGCGCCGCTGAAGGATTTTGACTATTTCGACGCCGAATTCTTTGGGTTCTCTCCCAAGGAGGCCGCCATCATGGACCCCCAGCACCGTCAGTTCCTTGAAACCGCCTGGGAGGCGCTGGAGACGGCGGGCCACGTGCCAGAGACGTTTGACGGCCAGGTCGGTGTCTTTGCCGGGTGTGGCATGGGCTCGTATTTCTATTTCAACGTCTGCTCGAACCCGGATCTGGTCGAGAGTACGGGCATGTTCCTGCTGCGCCACACCGGCAACGACAAGGATTTCATGACCACGCGGCTTAGCCACGTGCTGGATCTGCACGGCCCGTCAATCAACATGCAGACAGCGTGCAGCACCTCGCTGGTGGCCACGCATTACGCCGCGCAGGCGCTGCTGAATGGCGAATGCGACATGGCGCTTGCGGGCGGTGTGACCATCGAACTGCCGCAAGGGCGCGGCTATCTTTACAAGGAAAACGAAATCCTGTCGCCGGATGGTGAATGCCATGCCTTCGACCATCGGGCCAAGGGCACGGTTTTCGGCTCCGGGGCGGGGGTCGTTGTCCTGCGGCGGCTGGCGGATGCGCAAGCTGACGGCGATCACATCTGGGCCGTGATCAAGGGCTCGGCGGTCAACAACGACGGCGCGCAAAAGGCCGGATACCTTGCGCCTTCGGTCGAAGGGCAGGCCACGGCCGTGGCCGAGGCACAGGCCTTTGCCGGCGTGACGGCGGACACGGTGGATTACGTGGAATGCCACGGCACCGGCACCTATCTGGGCGATCCCATCGAGGTCGCCGCGCTGACCGAGGCCTTTGCTGAGACAAGCGAGGCCGTAGGCCATTGCCGGATCGGCTCGGTCAAGACCAACATCGGCCATCTGGACACCGCCGCCGGTGTCGCCTCTCTCATCAAGGCCTCGCTGGCGCTGCATCACCGGCAGATGCCGCCCTCTTTGGGGTATGAGGCGCCGAACCCGGCGATTGACTTCGAAACCTCCCCCTTTGTGGTCAATGACCGCCTGACCGACTGGCCCCGCGGGGCCACGCCGCGCCGCGCCGGAGTGAATTCTCTGGGTGTCGGCGGGACCAATGCGCATTTGGTGCTGCAAGAGGCCCCGGAGCGCGGCACCAGTGCCGAAAGCGACTGGCCGTTCCAGATCCTGACGGTTTCAGGTCGCAGCAAGGCGGCGCTGGACGGCAACGCCGCGCGGCTGGCCGAGCACCTGCGCGCCCATCCCGAACAGGATCTTGCCGATGTGGCCTTTACCCTGAAAGAGGGGCGGCGTGCCTTTGAAAAGCGGCGGGTCGTCGTGGCGGACTCGCATGCCGAGGGCGCGCGCCTGCTGGACGGTACCGAGGCGCGGCGGGTGTTCACCCATACTGCGCTGGACCGGCCCGACGTGGTCTTCATGTTCCCCGGCGGCGGCGCGCAATACGCGGGCATGGCGCGTGACCTCTATGAAACCGAACCGGTCTTTGCCGAGTGGATGGACCGGGGCCTTGACCATCTCGAACGGATCTCCGGCGGCGATGGTGCCGGGAGTATTTCCGGAGAGAAGAAACCGGGCGTTCGCGAATTGTGGCTGCCCGAGCGCGGGGCAGAGGCGGCGGCGGATCAGGCGCTGCTGAAACCGTCGCTGCAATTGCCGCTGATCATGATCACCGAATACGCGTTGTCGCAGTTGTGGATAAGCTGGGGCATTCAGCCCGCCGCGCTGACCGGGCACTCGATGGGTGAGAACACGGCGGCCTGTGTTGCGGGCGTGATCGGGTTCGAGGACTGCATCGGCCTGGTGCATCTGCGGGGACGGCTGTTCGACACGGTGCCTGCGGGCGGGATGGTGTCGGTCGGCCTGTCGGCAGAGGCGTTGCGCCCGCTGCTGGGCGATGATCTGGACCTTGGGGCCGTGAACGCGCCGGAGCTGTCGGTTGCCACCGGCCCGCAAGAGGCGCTGGATGTCTTGCAGGCAGAGCTGCAGGCGCGCGACGTACAATGCACGCGCATCGGCATCGACATTGCCGCGCACAGCCGGATGCTGGAACCGATCCTGCAGGACTTCGGCGCTTACCTACGCTCGATCGAACTGCACGCGCCGCAGCTTCCGTTGACCTCGAACCGGACCGGCGCGTTGATGACGGCCGAGCAGGCGACGGACCCGGATTACTGGGTTGGCCATCTGCGCGGAACGGTGCTGTTTGCCGATTGCGTCGCCGCGCTGGCGGCGGCAAACCGGGTGTTCCTTGAGGTTGGCCCGGGCAAGGCGCTGTCCTCTCTGGCGCGGCAGCATCCGCAGGTCGCGGGCAACCAGGTCCTGTCGTCCCTGCGCCACCCCGACGAAGGTATCGCCGACGACAAGTTCATGTTCGAGGTGCTGGGGCGGCTCTGGGCGCTGGGCGTCTCGTTCGACTGGGATCAGGTCTGGGGCGGGGTAGCGCGGCACCGGGTGGTGTTGCCGACCTATGCCTTTCAGCGCAGCCCCTATTTCATCGCGCCGGGCCAAAAGGTGGAGAGCGTGCCGACTTGGCTGATGCGCAATGACGCGGTCTCGGACTGGGGCTGGCAGCCGGTCTGGCGGCCGCGCTCTGCCCCGGTCGAGGTCGATGTGGTCGATGGTCTGGGGGATGCCGCGCCGCAGGTCTGGCTGATTTTCATGGATGAGGCGGGGGTTGCCGCGCGCTGTGCCGCGAACCTGCGCGGCACTGGGCAGACGGTGGTCGAGGTGCGCCCGGGCGATGCCTTTGCCCGGGTGGGTGAGGGCTATGTTCTGGCGCCGGAACGCGGACGCGAGGGCTATGACCTCTTGTTGCAGGATCTGGGCGCGCGGGGGATCGTGCCCACGCGGATCGGGCATTTCTGGTTGCTGACCGAGGGTGAGGGTCATCGCCCCGGATCGAGCTTTTTCCACCGGGTGCA
Source organism: Paracoccaceae bacterium (assembly GCA_034670345.1). GTDB lineage: Bacteria > Pseudomonadota > Alphaproteobacteria > Rhodobacterales > Rhodobacteraceae > Antarctobacter. Next base: position 88,543 of record JAXMNQ010000008.1, read on the forward strand.
GGAACAGGGGTTCTATGCCCTGATGTTCCTTGCGCAGGCGATCGAGGCAGAGGGACTGCCGCGTCCGTTGCAGGTCACGGTCGTCACCAATGGCGCAGTGCAAATGCGGGATGAGGCACTGCCCTACCCGGAAAAGGCGACCATCGCCGGTCCTGCCCGGGTGATCCCGCGCGAATTGCCGGGGGTGACCGTGGCGACTTTGGACGTCGCCCTGCCGGGTGTGGTCGCGGCGCCAATCTGGACGCGCAAGCGGGCCGAGGTGGCGCGCGCGGCACAGGTGCATGCGTTGTCGATGCGGGTGCTGGAGGAGCTATGCTCCGAACCAGGTGACCGGATCGCGGCGCTGCGCGGAGACCGCCGTTTTGAATGTGCGATGAAGCCGGTCAGCCTGCCCGAAACACCACAGATGCAGGCAGGCGGCACCTATCTGATCACCGGTGGTTTTGGCGGCATCGGCCAGACGTTGGCACAGGATTTCGCAGGCCGGGGGGCCAAATTGGCGCTTCTGGCGCGCAAACCCCTGCCCGCGCGTGAGGAATGGGACAACTACCTGCGTCGCCATGCGCCGCAGGACCAAGTGGCGCGGCGCGTCCGTGCGGTTCAGGCACTTGAAGGGGCCGGGGCCGAGGTCATGGTCGTTGCGGCCGATGTCTGCAACCTTGGCCAGATGAAGGATGTTCGCGCCGCTGTCGAAGAGCGGTTCGGGCCCATCACCGGCGTGATCCATGGCGCGGGGGTGATCGACGACGGGCCGTTGTTGACCAAGACCCCGGCAAGCGTCGAGGATGTGTTCACACCCAAGATCCACGGGACAGAGGTCTTGGGGGAGGTTTTCCCCGATGGGGTGCTGGACTGGATGGTCCTGTTTGCCTCCTCCTCGACCGTTACTGCGCCTGCCGGGCAGGTGGATTACGTCGCTGCCAACGAATTCCTTAACGCCTATGCCCGCGCGCGGACGGGCAAGACCAGGGTCATCGCGATCAACTGGGGCATCTGGAACGAGGTCGGCATGGCGGCAGAGGCGGTGGCGGCGCGCACCGGCGATCTGCCGACGGCCCCTGTCACGCCCGTGGCGCAGGAGATGCTGTCCGAGGCGACTTTTGACAGCCACGGCAACCGTGTTTTCCACGCGCGATACGCGGCGACCGACTGGTTCATCGACCAGCACCGGACCAAGGTGGGCGACGCGCTTTTGCCCGGCACCGGCAACCTGTCGCTGGCGGCGCAGGCCCTTGCCGCGCATGGCGAGACCGGCGCTTTCGAGATCCGCGACCTGTCTTTCCTGCGGCCCTTGCGAGTGGCCGATGGCGGTGCGCGCGATGTGCGCGTGCGGCTGACGCGCAGCGACGAGGGCTATGGCTTTGATGTGCTGGCCGATGCCAAGCTGAACGGGCGGCACGGCTTTGCCCTGACGGCACAGGGGGCGCTGTCCCTGATGCCCATGGCGCGGCCTGACGATCTGGACCTTGCAGAGATCCGCGCGCGCTGTGGCGCACAGGTGAGCGGATCGGGGGCCAAGCTGACCGCCGCGCAGGAGGTTCATCTGTCTTTTGGTCCCAGCTGGAAGGTGCTGGACGGGCGTGCCCTGGGCCGGGGAGAGGGCATTGCCGATCTGTCCATGCCCGCAGATGCCAATGCGCCAGACATGCCTCTGCATCCGGCGTTGATGGATATTGCGACGGGCTGGGCGATGGAGTTGATCGCGGGTTATCAGCCCACGCATCTCTGGGCGCCGGTGCGGTATGGCCGGGTGCGGGTGCATGGGCCGCTGCCTGCGAAACTGGTGTCCTGGGTGCGCAATGCGGCGGACAACCGGGCAGACCGCGAGACGGCGAGTTTTGACGTCACCCTTTGCGACGAACGCGGGCGCGTGGCGGTGGAAATCAGCGGCTTTACCATTCGCAAGCTGGACAGCGCCGACGTGCTGAAGTCCTCGCCCCGTCTAACGGCGGCGGAACTCGAAGTGGATGAGGGTGACAGCACACAACCCCTGTCGGCGTCGGAGGAACGTCTGGCGCATAACCTCAGTCAGGGCATCCTGCCCGCCGAGGGTGTCGAGGCCTTTCACCGCGCGCTGGCGCTGGGGGCGAAACAGGTGGTCGTGTCGTCGATGGATCTGGATGCGCTGGTATCGCAGACAGCGGCCTCTGTCGCCGAGGTGTCAGGCGGCCAGTCCTTTGAGCGTCCGCAACTGGAGAGTGACTTTGTCGCCCCCGAGGGAGAGATAGAGCACCGGCTGGCAGGTTTCTGGCAGGACCTGCTGGGCGTTCAGAACGTGGGCGCCTGCGACAGCTTTTTCGATCTTGGCGGGCATTCCCTGATCGCAGTCCGGCTGTTTGCCATGGTGAAAAAGGCCTTCAAGGTCGATTTCCCGATCTCTGTCCTGTTCGAGGCCCCGACCATCCGCGCCTGTGCCGCGCTGATCGAGGCGCAGATCGGTCCCGTCGCAGGGGAGGCCGCGCCGGAGCGCAAGGCCCCGGAACGCCGCTTTACTCATTTGGTGCCGATGCACGATGGTGACGGCGGCGCGCGGCGGCCCTTCTTCCTGATTGCGGGCATGTTCGGTAATGTGCTGAACCTGCGCCATCTGGCGCATCTGTTGGGCACCGACCGACCGTTCTACGGCTTGCAGGCGCGCGGGTTGTACGGCGGCGAGGCCCCGCATGACAGCATCGAGGATGCGGCGCGCGGCTACATTGCCGAAATGAGGCAGGTTCAGCCGCATGGCCCCTACATGATCGGCGGGTTCTCGGGCGGCGGGATCTCCGCCTACGAGGTCGCGCGGCAGTTGGAAAGGATGGGTGAGGAGGTCTCACTGGTCGTGATGCTGGACACGCCCCTGCCGCAGCGACGTCCGCTATCGCGCAAGGACCGGATGATCATCCAATGGCATCAGGCGCGTGAGAAAGGGCCGCTGTACCCGTTCCTCTGGGTCAGGAACCGAATCGCCTGGGAAATCGCCAAGCGGCGGGAGGCGACAGGGACCGGGACGGAACACGCCTTTCACAATGCCGAGATCGAAGCGGCCTTCTACCGTGCCATCGCCGCCTACAAGGTGCGGCCCTGGGACGGGCGCGTGGTGCTGTATCGTCCGCCCTTGCAGGGCAAGTGGACGGTCTCAGACGGTGCGCTGGTGAACTCGGAGCGGACATACGTGACGGCTGACAACGACTGGGGCCTGATGGTGCCGGGGGTCGAGGTGCACGAGGTGCCGGGCACGCATGACAGCATGGTTCTGGAACCCAACGTGCGAGTACTGGCGGCCCTGATGCGCGAGGCAATCGACGGCGCCGAGGCGGTCTCACCCGGGAATGACGCGGTCGTCGCCTTCCCCGGACATGCGGCGGAATGACGGGCATGGCGCGGATCCTGGTCGTATCGCTGAACTACAAGACCGCAGAGATGACGCTGCGCTCTGTCCGGGCCGCGCTGGCGGCGATGGAGGGTCTCGACGCCGAACTGGTGATCGTCGACAACGACAGCGGCGACGGCTCGTATGAGCGGATCTCGCGGGCGGTTTCCGAAGAGGACTGGGCGCAGGGGCAGCCGATCCGGGTGATCCGGTCCGATCACAACGGCGGGTTCGGTGCGGGCAACAACGTCGGCATTCGCGCGGGGATGAGCGACGGGACCGCCCCGGATTATGTCTACCTGCTGAACTCTGACGCCTTTCCGGCACCAGACGCCATTCGGCGGCTCTATGACCGCCTTGAAACCCACCCAAAGGCCGGGTTCGCCGGCAGCTATATCCACGGCGAAGAGGGCGACGCGCATGTGACCGCCTTCCGGTTCCCGTCGATCTGGTCGGAACTGGAAGGGGCAATGCGTTTTGGTCCCGTGTCGCGGTTGTTGCGGCATCAATCGGTGCCCATTGGCGTGCCGGTTGCGACGCAGCGGGTCGGCTGGCTGGCGGGAGCCTCGATCATGATGCGGCAAGACGTGCTGGATCAGATCGGCCTTTTTGATGCGACATTCTTTCTTTATTTCGAGGAAACGGACCTTTGCCTGCGCGCGGCGCGTGCAGGCTATGAGACTCATTACGTGCGTGACAGCGCGGTGGCGCATATCGGTTCCGTCTCGACGGGCATGAAGACCTGGGCGCGGATTCCCGGTTTCTGGCTGGACAGCCGCTGGCACTATTTCTCGAAAAATCACGGGCGCGGATACGCGGCGCTGGCGACCCTGATGCATGTTTTGGGCGGGCTGTTCTGGCGGTTGCGCGTGCTGCTGCAGGGCAAAACCCCTGCAGATCCGGCTCATTTTCTGCGCGATCTTATTTCACATGATTTCAAGGCGTTGTTCCGGCCCTTGCCGGGAAAGCGCAGTGCGGCCCGGACAGCGGTTCGGGGCGCGGCCAAGGCACAAGCGGAGTGACGGATATGGCATTTACCTGCGTCGTTATGGGCAATGAATCCTTGTTGGTGCAATGCGCCGAAATGGCGCTGGCCCGAGGGAACAGCGTTGCCGCCGTGGTCACAAGGAATGCCGAGGTCAGGGGCTGGGCCGAAGGGCGAGGCCTGCGGGTCGAAACACCGGGCAAGGATCTGGCGACACGCCTGCCGGGCGGGTTCGACTACCTGCTGTCGATTGCCAATCTGTCGATCATTCCGGGCGACGTGCTGGCGATGCCGCTGAAAGGCGCGGTGAATTTCCACGACGGGCCGTTGCCGCGCCACGCCGGTTTGAACGCGCCGGTCTGGGCGCTGATCGAGGGTGAGGCGCAGCACGGCATCACGTGGCACATGATCGAAGGCGACATAGACGAGGGTGACGTGCTGGTTTCGCGCGCGTTCGGCATTTCCGACAATGACACCGCGCTGACGCTGAACACCAAGGCCTATGAGGCCGCGATGGACTCTTTCCCAGCGCTGCTGGACCAGTTGGAAAGCGGCCAGTTGCAGCGGCAACCGCAGGATTTGACCGCGCGCAGCTATCACGGTTTGAAACAGCGGCCTTCGGGACTTGGCCTGCTGGATTTCTCGCGCCCCGCGGTCGAGTTGGAACGCCTTGTGCGTGCGCTGGATCACGGCGGCTACTGGAACCCGCTCTGCGCGGCCAAGCTGCGCGCCAATGGGGCTCTGTGGCTGGTTGGTCATGCGCGGGTGAACGAGAGCATCGCCGCACCCGGCACAGTACTGGCGACGGCGGGCGATAGCCTGACGGTGGCCTGCGGGACATATGCGGTTGTTCTGTCCGGTCTGAAACGGATCTGCGGCGCGCCGGTCACCGCGTCCGAGGTCGCCACGGTGGGGGAGGTATTGCCTTTGGTTCCCGCCGAAGAGGCCGCCGCGATCGACTCCCTTGCAGAGCAGATTGCCGGGGCCGAGGCCAAGGCGCGCACGGCCTTTGCTTCGCTTGACCCCATTGCGCTGCACGGCCTGTCCGAAGGTGAAACCACCCTGCAGACCCGTTCTTTGAACGTGCCGGTGGATGCGGACGGTCTGGCCCTTGTCACGCGTTGGGCCGAGCAGATTACCGGTCGCCCGGTTGATCTTGGCTGGGCCGACAGCGCGTTGCAGGTGCTGGCCGAGGGTGAGTTGGTCCTGCCGTGGTCGCCCCTGAACCTGCGCCAGCCCGTCGCCGCTGACCTGTTTGCGCGTGCGCCGGAACTGACATGGCCGGACGCGCCGCAGGTTTCCGTCGCAGAGGGCGGGGCCGGGCACGTATCGGGCAGCGTGGTGACGGTGATCCTCGGCGCCGAGACCCGCATGTCCTACGACGCCGGACGCTTGTCCCCCGGGATGGCGGAACTGCTGGCCGCGCGGCTGGAGCTGATGGCCGTGGTACCAGAAGGCGGGTTGCCGGAGGCAGAGCGCAAGATGGTGGTGAACCAATGGAACGCCACATTCACCGAACATGACCGCAGCCTGACCATGCACCGCGCGTTCGAGGCGCAGGTGGCCAGGACGCCCGATGCCGTGGCGCTGATCTTTGAAGATACCAAGCTGACCTATGCCGAGTTGAACACCCGCGCCAACCGCGCTGCGCATTTGCTGCGTCAAATGAGGGTTGCGCCGGGGCAGGTGGTGGGCCTGTGCTGCCGCCGGTCGGTTGACCTGATGGTCGGCGCGCTGGCAATCCTGAAGGCGGGCGGGGCTTACCTGCCGATGGACCCAAGCTATCCCGCCGACAGGTTGCAGCATTTCGTGCAGGACAGCGGCGCGCAAGTGATTGTCACCCAGGCCTCTGTCGAGCCGATGTTGCCGCGCCACGATGCGCAACTGCTTGTGCTGGATGCCGAACCGCGCCTCGATGCGCAGCCTGCCGAAGATCTGCCTGATACGAGCGGCCCGGAAGACATTGCATACTTGATTTATACAAGCGGCTCGACCGGCAAACCGAAGGGTGTGATGGTCGAACATGGCAATGTATGCAACTTTTATACAGGCATGGACGCCCACATCCCGCATGCGGGCGGAACCTGGCTGGCGGTAACCTCTCTGTCTTTCGACATCTCGGTGCTGGAGCTGTTCTGGACCACCGCGCGCGGGGTGACCGTGGTGCTGACCGGGGATGAGGATCGCGCCTTGATCTCCAAGGGGCCGATGCCCAAGGGCGGCGGGATGGAGTATTCCCTCTACTACTGGGGCAACGATGACGGCGTCGGTCGGGACAAATACGCCCTGCTGCTGGAAGGCGCGCAGTTTGCCGATGAAAACGGCTTTGTCGCGGTCTGGACGCCGGAACGGCATTTCCACGCCTTTGGCGGGCCTTATCCGAACCCGTCGGTGACCGGGGCCGCCGTGGCCGGTGTCACCAAGAACATCGGCGTGCGCGGCGGATCGGTTGTCGCCCCGCTGCACCATCCCGCGCGGATCGCCGAGGAATGGGCAGTGATCGACAACCTGACGGGCGGACGAGCGGGCATGGCAATTGCCAGCGGCTGGCAGCCGGACGACTTTGTGCTGCGCCCCGAGAACACGCCGCCCGAAAACAAGCCTGCCATGATGCGCGACATCGAAACGGTGCGCAAACTCTGGCGCGGCGAGGCGGTGGGCTTTCCGCGCAAGGACGGCTCGATCCACGAGGTGGTGACGCAACCGCGCCCGATATCAAAGGAACTGCCGGTCTGGGTGACCACGGCGGGCAACCCCAAGACTTGGCAAGAGGCCGGGCAGGCGGGGTGCAACGTGCTGACCCACCTTCTGGGCCAGTCGGTCGATGAAGTGGGCGCAAAGATCGGGCTGTATCACGCGGCCCTGCGCGAGGCGGGGCATGATCCGGCGGATTTCACCGTCACGCTGATGCTGCACACCTTCCTGTCCGACAGCCGCGAGCGGGCCCGTGAAATCGCCCGCGAGCCGATGAAGGATTACCTGCGTTCGGCGGCGGGCCTGATCAAGCAGTACGCCTGGGCCTTCCCGGCCTTCAAACGGCCCGAAGGCGTGTCCAATGCCTTTGACCTGCAACTGGACGGGCTGGAGCCCGAGGAGTTGGACGCGATCCTTGATTTCGCGTTCGAGCGCTATTTCAACGAGTCCGGCCTGTTTGGCACGGTCGAGGATGCGCTGAAGCGCACCGAAGCGGTCAAGGCCATCGGCGTGACAGAAATTGCCTGCCTGATAGACTACGGCATCGACCGCCAGACCGTGCTGGACGGGCTGCGCCCGCTGGCCGAGGTGGTCAAGGTCGCCGGCGGCGCGCCGGAACTGGAGCCGGATGATTTCAGCATCGCGGCGCAGATCGTGCGGCATGGCGTGACGCATCTCCAATGCACGCCCTCGATGGCACGGATGATCGCCATGAATGACGAAGCGCGCTTTGCCCTGCAAGGTGTACAACATGTATACTTGGGTGGGGAGCCGCTGCCCGGCGCGCTGGTCGAGGAATTCGCGCAGATCACGGATGCGACCGTGACCAACATGTACGGCCCGACCGAGACGACAATCTGGTCCTCCTGCACGCGCGCTGCGCCGGGTGAGGCCGTGGTCAACATCGGGCTGCCGCTGGTCAATCAGCAACTCTACGTGCTGGACGAGGCGCAAGAACCGGTGGGGATCGGGCAGGACGGTGAATTGTGGATCGGTGGCGAAGGCGTCACGCGTGGCTACTGGAACCGGCCCGAACTGACGGCAGAGAGGTTTGTCCCGAACCCCTTCCACGGCGGAAGGATGTACCGGACCGGCGATCTGGTGCGCAGGCGCGAGACCGGTGTCCTGGACTACATCGGACGCGTCGACCATCAGGTCAAACTGCGTGGCCACCGCATCGAACTGGGCGAGATCGAAGCCTGTCTCGAGGCGCAGGACGGCGTCACGCAGGCGGTAGTCATGGCGCGCGAGGATGTGCCGGGCGATCTGCGCCTGGTGGGCTATTACACCGGATCGGTGCGCGACGAAGGCGCGTTGAAAGCGGCAATGGCGCAGGATCTGCCGGGCTACATGGTGCCGGGGCGGTTCATGCATCTGGACACCTTCCCGCTGACCCCGAACAAGAAGGTGGACCGAAAGGCTTTGCCCATGCCGCAGGCGGTAGCGCCGAAACCCGCGCTGCAAGTGGCACCGGTTGCCGCCGCGCCCTCGGGCAATGGCGATGCCGCACAGGTGGAGGCGGCGATTGCCGCGATCTGGCAGCGGACGCTTGGGGTCGGCGCCTCTGGACGGGACAACTTCTTTGACCTTGGCGGGCATTCGCTGCTGGCGGTGCAAGTACACCGCACAATTCGCGAGGAACTGGGCGCGGCGAAACTGTCGATCACCGACATTTTCCGCTTCCCGGTACTGGCAGATATTGCCGCGCGTGTGGCGAGCCTGTCGGACGGTGTGGCTGCCAAACCGGCCAAGCCGATTGTACCGGTTGCACACCAAGAGACTGTAACGGCACCGGCATCGGCCCCTGCGGCGCCGGAACCAGAGGCCAGCGCGCGTGCGCAGACGCGCAGCGAAGCGATGGCCCGCCGCCGCGAAATGCGGGCGCGGCGCCGCGCCTGAGATGGCGGACCGGCGGTTGCAGGACCTGATCCGCCGGATTGGTGCGCCGGAGGCCGTGTGCTGGGGGCTGGCCAAACCGGGGGAAAGCGACCTCTTCGAGGCTGAGGCGCGGGCAATCGCGCGGGCTGTCCCCTGCCGGAAGTCCGAGTTTGCTGCCGGACGAAGGGCGGCCCGGCGCGCCATCGCCGCGCTGGGGTTGCCTTTGACGGCCATTCCCATGGGTCCGGCCCGCGCGCCGGTCTGGCCCGAGGGTTTGGTCGGCAGCATCAGCCATGCCGGAGGGCTGTGCCTTGCGGTTGTCGCGCGCACGAGGGATGTGACATCCATCGGTGTCGATATCGAGGCGGACAGGCCGATGACTTCGGACCTTATCTCCGAGATTTGCCATCCAACCGAACTGGCCGGCGTGCAGCCAGAGGCACGCGCGGACATCGCCAAGCGGATCTTTTCCGCAAAGGAAGCTGCCTACAAGGCGCATTACCCGACCTTTCAACGTGTCTTTGGCTTTCACGGTCTGAATGTGGATTTGCGGGCGGGCCGTGCGCAGTTCACAGACCATCCGGAGGTCGCCTCATTTCCGCCCGAATCGCGGGCCGAACTGCCGCTTAAGCAGGTCACGGGCGGCGGTCTGATCCTGTCGCTTTGCGTGATTCCGACGCGTGCCTGACAACCGATGCCACAATCGTGCCTTGATTGCCCTCTGAGGTGCTGTATCTTTATGAAACCAAGGCGAAAATGTGGCGCTGGTTCACGTCCCGGACACGCAGTGTTTCCGTCAAAAACCCAGCGAAGACATGGCGAAATTGAGGCAGATTTGCTAGATTGAACCCTGTAGATGGCGGTCCGGGTCCTGGCTCGGTCGTCTTCCGCATTGGGGGCCACTTTGCGGGAGTAACAAGATGAACCAGTTCCAGTCGATTGGCGAAGTGCTGTCCGCATTGCGTCGCCGTGCGGTTCTGATCCTGTCGATCACCTTTGTCGGCTGCATGCTGTCGGTATTTTTCGCGCTCCAGCAGGAAAAGACCTTTGAGGCCACGGCAGTGGTCCAGATCGAGGACGCGCGTGTCCCGGATCAGCTGGCCGGGGCGACGGCCACCACCGAGGATTCCTCTCGCCGCGTGCGGTTGATCGAGCAGCGCCTGATGGCGCGCGACAACCTCGTGCGGATCATGGAAAAACACGACCTGTTTTCCGACGATCCGGAATTGACCCTGAACGAACGTGTCTACGCCATGCGGCTGGCGGCGCGGATTCACCCGGTGACAAACCCGCAGCAAAGCTTTTCTCCCGAAGCGAACGCGCCGTCCGGGTTGATCATCACGGTGACGTTGAATGACCCGGACAAGGCCGCGGAACTGGCCAATGAGTTGATGACCTCGGTCATCGACCAGTCGCGGGACCGCAGCGTCGATCGCGCGCGCGAAACGCTGGAGTTCTTTCGGGTCGAAGAAGCGCGCGTCGGCGGGGAAATCGAGGAACTGGATTCCGAGATCGCCGATTTCAAACGCGCGAACGGAGACCAACTGCCCTCTGGCCTGCTGGACCTGCGGACCCAACTGGTCAGCCTGAGGGATACGGAACTGGAGTTGGACCAGCAGATCCTGACCCTGGAAACCTCATCTGACCGGACGCGCGAAGAGGTCAAGACCCGCCAGGTCGCGCTGCTGCAAGAGCAGAAGGCGCTGATCGCGGACCGTGTCGAGCAGATCGAAACCCTGATCACGGGTTCTCCGGACGTGGAGCGCAAGCTGAACCGCCTGGAACGTGAGATGACAAAACTGCAGGAGCAGTACGAGGTCATCACCCGACGTATGGCCGAGGCGGAACTGGGCCAGATGCTGGAAGACAGGCAGGCGACCGACCGTTTCGAAGTGCTGGAAACCGCCTTGCCGCCTGTCTACCCGGTGTCTGGCAGCCGAAAGAAAATCGCTGCCCTGGGCGGGTTTGGCAGCCTGATGGTCGGCGTGGCGCTTGCCTTTGTGGTGGAATTGTTGAACCCGGCTTTGCGCACCTCGGCACAGATGGAACGGTCGCTGGGGGTGATACCTGTGGTGGCAATCCCCGTGGTCTCCAGCCGCCGCGACCGGCGCATCGGTGGCCTGCGCTTTCTGGGCAAGCTGGCGCTGGTCGTCGGGCTGATCGCGGCGGGCCTGCGGCTGATCTGGGACCGGGTGCCGGTTCTGGTGGAACTGTCGGGCAAGCTGTTGCCGCGCACCATCCGCGGCTGACCTCAGACGGTTGCAATGGCGAGGCCGGGATCTGCAGGGCAGGTCCCGGTTTTCAGTATCCGTAGCGTTTGAGTTCCGATCCTTCGGCCCTGTTCAGGATCATGCCAAGCAAAGGCGTGCTCTCGCCCAGCCGACGCTCGACCTCTTTGATCTCACGGTCGGTCGTCAAACCGCCGCCAACCACCAGCAACACGCCATCGTACTGCGGGCGAAGGGCGATCACATCGTCGCAGAACAGGGCCGGCGGCAGGTCAAAGATCATCACATCGGGGGAAAATTTTGCCTCGATCGACTCCAGCGCTGCTGCCGTTCGCGGGTCCTGTAACAGTTCCGAAGGATATTTCTCGACCCGGTCATTCAGGCCAAACGCGATGTTGCGGCCTGCATTCACCGGGTTCTGGCCCATCCGTTTGAGGTGCTCTTCGGGTGGGACAATGCCGCGCAGCACATCGCCCAAAGGCCCGGGCTTCTTGATGCCAAGCGCGTCGTGCAGCCGGGGGCGGCGCATGTCCAGGTCCATCACCAGCGTGCGGCAGTTTTCCTGACGCGACAGGCTGATGGCGAGGTTGGCCACGGTAAATGTCTTGCCGCAGCCCTGCCCGGGAGAGGTGATTGCGACCCGGCGCCAGCCGTTCTCTTTCAGCGTTTGCAGCAGACGCGTGCGCAACACGTCAAAGGCGGCATGTGCCGGGTCTTCACGGCTGGCGGTAATGATCCGGTTGCAGTCCAGATGCGCGGCATTGACGGTCAGGTCCGCCAACCCGTTCCACGTGCTGTCGATGTCGATCTTGGCAAGGTCCGCCGGCGCTGACTTCGGCGCCGGAGCAGCGGGTTTGGTGACCGGCAACATACCCGTCAGCGGGAGCGGTTCTGCCTCAGTCTCGGCGCGTCGGGCCTCTTCGGCGCGGCGGGCGGACTGGCTAGCCTCTTCTTCGGCACGGCGACGGGTTTCGGACAGCCGTTCCTGATCTGCTTTCCGCTCGGCTTCGCGGCGGCGCTGTTCTTGGGCAGCCTGCTCGGCGGCAAGACGCGCCGCGTCGGCATGCTTGGCTTCAGCCAAGCGGCGCGCGTCGTCTTGCCGGGCTTGTTCGGCGGCCTGTTCCTCGGCCAGCCGCGCGTCCTCGGCAGCTTTCTTGCGTTCTGCTTCGGCGAGGGCTTCCTTGGCACGACGCTCCGCTGCCTTGAGGGCCTTTTCGCGTTCAGCACGTTCCTGTGCCTCACGTTCGGCGCGCTCTTTGGCTTCTTGTTCGGTGCGTTCCCGTGCCTCACGTTCGTCGCGCTCTGCGGCTTCACGTTCCGCGCGTTCCCGTGCTTCACGTTCAGCGCGCTCAGCGTCTTCGCGTTCCGCCCTTTCCGCCAATTCCCGCTCTGCCGCTTCGCGCGCTTCCGTCAGCCGTTTCTCGCGGGACTTCAGAACGCGCCGCAGGGCTTCGGCGCGGGCCATTTCCTCGAACTCGGCCTTGCGCCGCGCCTTGGTCGCGGCCGCGGCGCGCTTTATTGCCTCTGCTTCGGCAGCCCGTTCGGCCTCTTCCTCGGCTTCGGCTTTCAGGCGCGCCTCGACCTGCTTGCGAATTTGATCATCGCTTTCGTTACGCGCCTTTTCGGTTGCCTCTTCGAGCGGGGGAACAGGGTCAGACGGTTCGGTCGCCCGCCCGCCTGCGCGGGTGGCCGAGGTGTGCTTTCGCCGGAATTTTGGGCCGTCCATCATGTTCATGCCCCTTGCTCCACACCATCTGTCCCTGCGCGCCGGAATTCTCCGCACATGGACTGTCCAAACTCACACCGGCCGACCAATTGTTCGCCTCCACGGTTCAATTCCGGAATGCGCCTCTGTTCCCGGCCTGCCGCGCCGTTAAAACAGCCAAATCTGGCTAGAATAAGTCAGATTTGAAGGGATTGTTGACGCTGCGCCGGGTCTTTCGCCGACATCATCAGAAGCCAAATAGATTGGCACGGGTGATCGCATTGTCAATGAATCGCCCGCGATCGGTTTCGGGATCCCAGCCCAGTACCTCCTTGGGTCGGGTGTTCACGAAGGGTGAGAAATGGGCGCGGCTTTTCCAGTCGGCCAGCGAGGGGCGGATCACCCCCTGCCGCCGCAGCGCGTATTTCTTGAGCCCGTATTTCACCGCATCCGCCGCGTAAAAGGCATTCAGGTTGCCCGGCACCACGCGGATTTGCGCGCCCAGCGTGTCGTGGATGGCGTTGAAATACCCCCGGGCCGAGAGCATGGGTTCCCCGATCAGATTGAAACTCTGCCCTTCGACCGGCGCGTCGATCATCCTCACCAACCCGTCGACCACATCGTCGATCAGCACAAAGGGCAGGATGTTCTTTCCGTGTCCCCAGATGCGCACCGCGCCGGCCCCGTGCCAGCGTCCGATGCCCCAGTGCTGCAGCGGGCCGCCACGGCCGACCACGATACCGGGCCGTGCGATGACCAGCGGCAGGCCCCTGTCGCGGTGCAGGTCCATCAGCTTGCGTTCGCATTCCGCCTTGGACCGTGCGTAGAGGTTGCGGTCTGTCATGTCCTCTGCAAATCCGGTGTCCTCGGTGATCTGCCGGGTGGGATCCGACATATCGTAGCTGGCGATGGTGCCGGTATAGATCAGCCGCTTCACCCCCGCCTGTTCCGAGGCCATGGCCACGCGCAGGGCGACGCCGACATCGTTCTTCAGGCAGTCGGCCCAGGTGGCGTCCAGCGATTTGGCGAGGTTGAAGACAACCTCGGTCCCCTGCATCGCCGTTGTCAGCGCGTCCAGATCGTGCAGAGAGGCACTGACGGTTTCGACGGAGTCGGGCAGGTCGGGGAAGGGGCCGCTCTTGCCCCGTGACAACACGCGCACGTCGCGCCCGTCCGCCACAAGGCGGCGGGTCAGCGCGCGGCCGATAAAGCCTGTGCCGCCAATGACCATGGCCGTGGGTTTTGGCGCACGGGTCTGCACGGCAGGCGCGGCGGTCTGCAATGTTTCAGGCGGCAACTTGGCGATCATCTCGTCAATGCTGCGCATGACGGCCAGCGCGCTTTCGCCCGAGAAACGCGGATCCTGTGGTTTGCCCTCTGCCAGCGCCCCGTAGACGGCGGCTGTCATGCCGCGAAAGCTGAGCCCGTAGGGATTGCGCGTGTTGAGCGACCGGAACTGCGTCCATGCATTGCGCAGCCCCTCGCGCCGGTGCTGGCGGGACAGCTCCATCTGTTTGCGCAGGGGGTTGGCCACAAGATCGGACGCGTTTTCCCGTTCGACCACCAGCACATCCTGCGCAAAATCCAGCCGCGCCCGGGCAGAGGACCCGCGCAGCGTGACCGAGCGGTCGTCGATGGTTTCGACCATGGCGAGGGAAAATGTGATCTCGACCGCTCCGGCGCGGGCGAGTATGCGAAAGCTCTGCGGGCGCGGGTCGTTCCCGGGCAGCGGAACCGGGTTGCCGGCATGGGCGTGCAGGATTTCGAGGTCCCCAAAGAGGTCCCGGGCAAAAGCGACCAGATGCGGCCCAAGTTCCAGCAGCAGGTTCCTGGGCTCGCGCAGCAGCCACAGGTTGAAGGGACCAGAGCGCAGCGGGGCCAGCGGCAGCGCCCAGGTGATCTCCGCCGCAGACACGCGGCCATAGTCCCCGGCCTGCATCGCCTCCTTCATCCGCTCATAGCCCGGCAGCCCCAGAAAGTTGTGCCCGGCGTGAAACCGGCGGTTCGCTTTTGCCGCTGCGTCAACGATCTCGGCGGTCTGTTCTGAGGATTCGGCCACAGGCTTTTCCACAAGCACATGCAGCCCGCCGGTCAGACATTTTACCGCAATATCCTTATGTATATGGGGCGGTGTGAGGATATGGACGCAGTCGCAGACATTCTCCGCGATCAGCGCGTCGACACTTGTCAACACGCGCGCGCCCAGGGATTCGGCCAGTGCCCTGGCGGCCGATTCGGAGGTGTCGCAGACAGCGGTGATCTTGACGCCCGGCGTCGCCTTGAGGGCGTCGGCATGCCAGTCTGCGATGTATCCGGCCCCGATCAGGCCGACGCGGATGGGTTGGGACATCTGGGTTCTCACTTGTATTCGATGATGCGCATATCGGCGCCAGAGAGGCGGCGGGCGTGAAACTTCGCGATGCCGATCAGATTGGGGAATTTGGACAGGGTCAGCAGCAGCGCCAGTCGGCGGGCCAGTGACGGTGACAAGCCGTCCGACACCAGCCCGCGGATCGACCGCAGATGGCTGACGGCATATAGCGCGAGGACCGCAACGCTTAGCCAGAGCGTCGTGAACAGGCCCAGCACAAACAGGATCGGCAGGACCAGTGCAAACAGCCAGACCCGCCGGCGTTCGCGCCTGAAGTATTCGGGATGCAGGTGTCCGACCTGTGCAAAGCCGTGACCGGTGCGGACAGCGCGGCTCCACCATTGGGAAAAACGGGTCATGGCGGCGTCATGCCGCGTCATGTCCTGCGGGATTCGGTGCAGCTTCCATCCGGCCTTGCGAAAGCGGCAGCACACCTCGTCATCCTCGGCGGCGATGACCTGCGGGTTCATGCCGCCTACCGCGCGCCACAGGTCGGCGCGCACCATCATGTCGCCGCCGCAGGCCTCGATCTCACCCGAGGGACGTCGCCACTCCCAGTCGCAGATGGCGTTGTAGGCCGACCCCTCGGGGTGGATTTCCGACCTCCATCCGGTGACCATGCCCACCGTCGGGTGGGTTTCCAGAAAGGCGCGCGCGGCGTCGATGTAACCGGGGACGAGCGCGCAATCTCCGTCGATGAATTGCACGAATTGAGGATCGTCCAGCGCATCGAACCCGGCATTTCGGGCACGGGCGGCGGTAAAGGGAACCGACATGTCCAGTTCCACCACCCTGGCCCCGGCCTTGCGCGCCTCGGAGAGGCTGTCATCGGTCGAGCCGCTGTCGACATAGACGATCTGCCGGGCCTGTCCCTGAACAGAGGCCAACGCCCCGACCAGCCTGAAGCCCTCGTTCCGGCCGATAAGTACAACATCCACCGGGGTCATGCTGCGGGCTCCGGGCGTTTGTCCTGCGGTGGCTGTCCGCTGGAATAGCCGACAAACAGGCGCGACAGGCGGGCGGGTTCGATGGACAGGTTGTAATCCGCCAAAACCCGCGCGCGGCCTGCCAGGCCCATGGTGCGGCGACGGTCCGGGTCCGCCAATGTCTTGGCAATCGCGGACCTTAGCGCCTCGGCATCGCCGGGCGGGACAAGGTGGCCGCTGACGCCCTCCTGAACCAATTCGGGAATGCCTGCAATCTGCGTAGTGATCACCGGCACGCCAGAGGCCATCGCCTCCATCAGGACAACGGGCACACCCTCGGCAAAGCTGGGCAGCACAAAGATGTCCGTTTCCCGCAGAGCCTCGGCCACGTCGGACTGGCTGCGGTAGCCAAGGAACTCGACCGGCAAGCCTTGCGCCTGCGCCTGCAGCGCGGTGCGAGCCGGTCCGTCACCGATGACCGTCAGTTGCCAGTCGCCGGACAGGCTGCGCAGCGCCTTCAGCAGAACCGGCAACCCCTTGACCGCGGCCAGACGCCCGACAAACAGCAGTCGGTTGCCTGTATGGGTCGCGGGTGTGTAGCGGTCTGGATCGACGGCGCAGTGGATGATATGGAACTTGTGCCAGTCCTCCTCGGCGGCAAAGCACATCAGTTGCGACCGGCAGAAATCCGAGATGCAGGCGACAAAGGCCGCCCGCCGCGCCTTTTCGTCGATCCGCCAGTGATGCGGCTCAAAGAAGATGTCCGGTCCGTGGATCGTGAAACTATAGGGTATGCCCGACAGCGCCCCCGCCAGCATCGCCACCGTGCAAGAGGCCTTGGCGATGTGGTTGTGCAGATGATCGACCCCCCGGTCCTGCAAATGGGCGGCCAGAATGCCCGCTTCGAGAAAGTAGATCAGGTTGTAGAGGCGTCCCTTGATCCCCTTGGGCGCGGTTTGCCACGCCAGTTTCAAGGCCGCGAAATAACGTCCGGGCCTGCGCATCCAGCGCAGTTGGGCGCGGATCAGCCGGGACGGATTTTTCGCCGCATCCAGCACCTTGAAGGTGCGGGCGTGTTCGCTGCGTTGTTCAGGTCCGACAAGGTGTTCCGGCCCGGTGCTGCGGATCGAACAGGTTTCGACCTCATGGCCCAGATCGCGCAGGGCGGCGACCTCACGCTGAATGAAGGTGTCAGAGGCGCGGGGATACTCGCCGGTCAGGTAGGCCAGTTTCGGCAGGCTCATGGCTGGTCCTCTGCCGTGCGGGACATGAGCCCCTCGAAGGTGTCGGCGTCTTCGCCCGGAAAGGCGCTGCGCATCCCTGTGTTGGGATAGCGCAGCGGCATCAGGCGCGCCCGCAGGATGCTGTCCTGAAACAGGCCCGGCAGGTGGCCGGAGATCGGTTTGAGCACTTTCGTGAGTGATCGCCAAAGGCCGAAGGGGATGCTGATATTCAACCGCGGCCAGCCATGACAACGCCGGTGGGCGCGCAGAAAGCGGGCGCGAGTCGGCCTGTCATCGTCAAAGACATTCAGGACATCGGGGCGGGATGTCGGGGTGCACGCGGCCTTGACGGCAATGCGCGCCGCAAGGTCGACATGCGCAAGTGGCAATTCCCCCTTGGATCCGATGGTGACAAAGAGCCTGGACGCCCAGAACCCCTGAAGCGCGTGCCAGGTGCGCCCGGCCCCCCACAACGCGCCGGGCCGCAGGATCCAGCCATCTTGAAATGCGTCATCGTCGAGAAAAATCGCCTCTTGCAGGCGCTTGGATCCGGCATAGGCGTCGCGAGCCTCTGCCGGAGTGGATGGGAGCGGGATCAGCGGTGTGGCTTCCGTCAGCGCATCACCGGGGGACAACCTGTCAGTGTCGTAAACGGCAAGCGAGGAAATCAGAACCATGCGGGCCTGGTTCTGCCGCCAGGCTGCATGTACCGCCCGCGTGGCCTGTAGCGTGTCGCGGGCGACGGATTGCGGATCGTCGCCAAGGTGCGCCGCGGCATGGATAATCGCGCCCCCCTCGGGCAGAGCCGCGATCAACCGGTCTGCGGCGTCGGGCGCGGTCAGGTCCAGTTGCAAGGGCGTGATGCCGGTGTCGCCCGCCCAGTCCGCCAGAGGTTTGCTGCGGTAGATCGCGATGACCGGCAGGCTGCGGCGCCGCGCTTCGGCCACGCAGGCGCGCCCCAGAAAGCCGTTGGCCCCGGTGATGGCTAGGGTCACATCGCCCATGGCATCGGCTCCATCCGGTCGCAGGTGGTGGTCATACGCTGGGCGCCGCTGGTTTCTCCGGCATTCTGAATGGCCAGCGTGACCTCTGTCAGGTGCAGGGCAAAATCGTTGGACATGCGGCAGGGGCGGTTTTCGTGCAGGGCTGCCAGCACCTCTGCCGGGCCAAGCATGAAGTTCATCGCCGCAGCGCCCCAGCGTTTGACCTTGGCGTGGGTGGGCTGTTTCAGGCGCAGGGTGCGGGGAAACGGATGTTCCATCAGGCGGCGGCGCAGGGTCAGGCGGCGGGCGAATTTGACTCTGGCGGCATTGTCCCACGCGGCATCGCAGGAAATCACGCCCTTGTCGCCGGTGATCCGGATGCCGTGGTCATGCGGCGCGACGATGGAGCAGGTCAGGCGCGCGACCGGTCCATCGTCGAAGAACAGCGTGGCGACGGAAAGATCGGGCGCAAAGGGGCCGTTGCCTTCCTTGTCCGGCAGTGTCTCGACCGAGGCGGCGACAACCGTGCGCACCGGTCCGAACCACGACATCAGCCAGGTCAGGTAATAGCCCGCGTGTTCCAGCGTGCAGCCGACACGAAACTCATCCTCATAGGGCCAGGGCGCGCCCGACTCCGACATCCATTTGTGATAGGCCGCCTGCGGGACAAAACCATCGTCCAGCTCGGCATAGGCAACCCGTGGCGTTCCGGCGGTGCCGTTGCGCAGGGCCTGCCCGATGGTCTGCGCTGCCTCTCCCAGAACCGAGCAGGGGGCCGAGGCAAGGGTCAGGCCGCGATCCGTTGCCAAGGCGTGCAGCGCCTTGGCCTGTTCCACTGTCATGGCCAGCGGCTTTTCGGAATAGACGTGACGCCCGGCCACAAGGCAGGCCTTTGTGGTTTCGAAATGCGCGCCGGGGTTGGTCAGGTTCAGGATCAGCGCATCGGGGGCCTGCGCCAGCAGGTCCGCGAAAGAGGAACACTCCGGCACCGTCCAGTGGGCGCAAAACCTCTTCAATCGTGCGGTATCGGTATCCCATGCACCGGCAACGGTGATGTCCGGCATGGCGGTCGCCGAGCGCATGTAGAGATCGGCCACGAAGCCGCAGCCCAGGAGCAAGACCTGCCGTGTCCCGCCTTTACCGTGTTCGGTACGGGCCTGTGAATCCGTCAATGTCAAATCGCCACCCGTGGCCAGGCTGTATCGGTGAGGCCATCAAACAGGAAAAAATGGCCAGAGTTCGACCTCCTCACTAAATATGCGGCACTGCGGCATCACTGCCAGTGAAATTGTTGAAACTGTTGTGGAAAAAGCACTGATCCCGCAGCGGAATCAGGCTATGCCAAAGGCGGGGTAGCAGGAGCCGGAATGAACTTCAAATTTGGGGACGACACGATTGCCGTGAATGTCCCGACATGGGCAGTGTTGGATGCGCGGGTGCGCGAACGCTTTGCCCGCAAGTCGGGGTTTGCCCTGGCGACCATGAACCTCGATCATATCGTCAAACTCAAAACCTCTGAGTCGTTCCGCGCGGTCTACCTTGCCCAGGATTTCGTGGTGGCCGATGGCAACCCGATTGTCTGGCTCTCGCGCCTGGCCGGCAAACCGGTCGCCCTGAACCCCGGATCAGACGCGATCCTGCCCCTGGCGCAGATCGCGGCGGGGCAGGGCATCAAGGTGGCGCTGTTCGGATCCAGTGCGCCGGTGCTGGCGGCCTCGGCGGATTATCTGGAACGCGAGGTGCGCGATCTGGAGATCGTCTGCCAGATTGCGCCGCCGATGGGCTTTGATCCTGCCGGGGCGCTGGCCAAAGAGATGTTGCAGGAAATCGCCGGGTCCGGCGCCCGCCTGTGCTTTGTCGCCCTTGGCGCGCCCAAGCAGGAGAGTTTTGCCGCCACCGGGCGCCGGGTTGTGCCGGAGATCGGATTTGCCTCCATCGGGGCGGGGTTGGATTTCTTTGCGGGCACGCAGAAACGCGCGCCGGTCTGGGCGCGCCGGATCGCGATGGAGTGGCTCTGGCGGATGGCGATGAATCCGAGTCGACTGGCCGGGCGCTATCTGAAATGCGCACTGATCCTGCCGGGATTGACCCTGCGCGCGCTGCTGGCGCGGTTTCGGGAAAAATAAGGAACTTTGGTCACAGCCGCCGGGGTTTGGGCCGTCGCAGCAGCAGCGTGTCCTTCAATTTGGCCTTCAGACCGCGTGGTGGCAGCAATTCCAAATCGCGTTCAAAGGTCACGCCATTCAGCGCCGGATCGCGCATCAGCGCCAGTTTCACCCCCCAGCGCGCGGCAGTTGCCGGAGGCAGGCCGTCAGGGATGCCCATATCGGTGGCCAAGGCTCCGGGCAGCCAGTCGCCGATCACGATGTCCGGGAACCGGTCAAACAGGTCCGCAACAAACGCACGGGTCACCACACGCGAAGCCCCTTTGGACACCGAATAGGCGGCGGAGGCAGGCAGGGGCGCGAAATCGGCAAAGCTGGCCACGTTCAGAATGCGGCCCGAACCGCGCGGCGCCATGTCCTGAAGCGCGGCAAACGAGCAGGCGTAGATGCCGCCGGTGTTGATCGCCATCGTGTGCCAGAACTTGGCCGGCGTTTCCTGCAGGATGTCGGTTTTCGGGTAAACCGCCGCGTTGTTGATGAGCAGGGCAAGCGGCCCGTGTCTGGCGATGAGCGCGGCAAAGGTTTCGGCTACGGCATCAAAATCCGCCACGTCCAGCACCACGGGATCAAACCGTCCTTCGGGGCACAGCGCGGCGGTGTCCTGCAACGCCTCTGCGCGCCGCCCGGTGCCTGCGACGGTGAAGCCCTGTTCACACAGTTGCACCGACAGCGCGCGGCCAAGGCCGGACCCTGCGCCGGTGACGATGGCGAATCCATCCTGCGGGGTGATCTGTGTCATGCGCTGTCCTTCAGGATATGGTCCGCCACGCGCAGGGCGTTGGCGGCGATGGTCAGGCTGGGGTTCACACCCATCGAGGTGGGCATGAAAGAGGCATCCGCGACCCACAGGTTGTCGATCCCATGCGCGCGCCCGTCCGGGCCCGTGACAGAGCTTGCCGGATCATGGCCAAAGCGCAGCGTTCCGCAGGGGTGCCCCCAGTTCAGTTCCGGTGCCATCGACAGGAACAGGTGCCGGTGCCCGCGCAAGCCCCGTCGCAGTGCCTTGCGAAAGGCGCGGCGGCGGCTGCGCAGCTCATCCGACAGGGTATAGGTGGCGGACATGCGCCCGGGGTTGGCTGGGTCGAAAAGCACGCGGTTGTGGGCATAGGGAAAATCCTCCATCAGCCCGACAAACAGGTGCGCCTGCCCCAACAATGTATGGGCGACGGCGGCCATGGGCCGCGACAGCGCGCGCAGGCGGGGCTGACCGCGCAGGTCGAACATGCGGTTCAGGAAATGCACCATCTCGCCATAAGAGGCCCGGATACCCATGGCCTGAACAGACCCCAGCCGCATGTCCGCCCGGTGATAGAAATCACGAAAGGAAATCGCCTTGGTCGCGCCGCTGTCCGGCATCCTGCGCTTTGGCCAGAGCGCAAAGCGTTCGTCGACGTGCAGCATCAGGTTGCATCCGACAAGACCGGAGCGGTTGGCAAGACCGTCGGGCCAGTGTTCGGAAGTGGACGCCAACAGAAGGCGCGGAGAATGCAGCGCCCCGGCGGACAGGATGAAACGGCGCGCGGTCAGGCGATGGGTTCCGGCCGCCACGCGGACCTCGGCGGCGGTGACGCGTCGTGCATCGGCAATCAGGCGCGTGACCTCGGCCCCGGCCAGCAGATGTGCATTCCCTGTCGCCAGCGCGGGTTCGACGCCCGCGGAACGGCCATCCATCTTGCAGACCCTGGGGCACTTGCGACCAAGGCAATTCTCGCACCCCTCGACATGTGTGATGGCGGTATGGGTGCGGTAAGGGTGCAGCCCCGCCTTGCGCAGGCTTTCGGTCAGGGCCGCCTCTGCCGGTTTCAGCGGCGGCGGATCGCGCAGCGGCATCGGGGTTTCGGGCGACAGCGGGTCAGCTGTGCCGTGGACGTGGTACAGGCGCGCGGCCTGGTCATACCAAGGGGCCATGTCGTCATAGCCCACGGGCCAGCCGCCGGTCGGATGCGGCTGATCGGGAAGGTCGTCAAGGTCGTGACGTTCCGGGCGTTCCAGCGTGGCGGCGTAAAAGGTCGAACTGCCACCCGGGCCGGTGCCCAGCGGCGCAAAGAACTGCGTTTCGACCCCGTCCAGCGCCACATGCAGCGGATCGGGCCAGAGGCCACGGGCGGCGCGCGCCTCCGGCACAAAGACATCCGTCAGCCCATTGCGTTCCGACCGCAGGCCCTCGGGCCCTTTTTCGACGAACAGCACCTTTTGCCCGGCCTCGGCCAGCGCACGGCCCAGTGTGCCGCCACCCATGCCCGCGCCGATGATGACGGCGTCCCACTCCGTCTCGAACAGCGGGGTCATTCGTCGGTGGCCCCCGACAACGTGAGCTCTGCCGCAAGAGGATCGAAAACCGGGCGCAGCACCTCGCGAATGCGGAGCGCGGCGCTGTTGGTCAGGTGGTTGTTGTCGAAGTACTGGCCCTGATCCTGCCGGATCGCCGAACAGGTTCTGTCCGTGCAGAAATACGGCCATGTGTCGAGGAAGGTGATCGCCCCCGCCTCTGCCTGTGGCAGCCACGGCGCGTCTGACAGGGCGCCACGCAGCACGATGGCATCCCGCGCCACAGTTGGCACCGTTACAAGGGGGGCCGCGAGGGGAAGGCCGGCATGGGCCGCCTCACGCGCGGCGTCTCGGCTGTCGTAAAGCGGGATTTCCGGCGGCTGGCGCAGGACAAACACCCGGTCGACCCGGCGCGACAGTTCCACGACCGTTTCAGTGGCCGCGCGGGTCAGCAGGCGGGCCTGCCCAATCTCCGTCGACAAGGGCGGCTCTGTCGGGTGCAGGGCGATGCGGTCATGGGCATTTGGGCCCAGCCCCTGTCCGGTGGCGTAATAGCTCCACCGGCCAATCAACAGGACCGACTCAATGCTGCTCAACCGCATCAGCGCCTGCTTGATCTGCATGTTGGCCTGTGTGCATGCGGTGTCCTCAGCCGATGTTGCGGCGCTTTCGACCTTGCGGATGTCAAAAAGCGGCGGGCAGCCCGCGCGCCAGATGATGATGCCGGGCACGCTGGCCTCATGCGCGGCCAGGTCCAGCCCTTCCTTCATCGCGCGCACGTGGCTGTCGCCCCAGACCAGCACGCGCGGATCGCCCTCCGGTCCGATCGGGCAAACCTCCAGACCGTCGAGAGGCAGATCCTCGGCGATGTAGCAGCGGCTCCAGTCCTGCAGGAAATCGCCCGTGGCGGCGATGTGCACCCGCGCCTCGGGGCCAAAGCGGGTCGGGACACCGTCCTTGACGAACAGGTAGCCGCCAAAGGCCAGCGCGGCGATGGAACTGAGCGCCATGCCGGTGAAAACCGTCGGACCGCGCAGGCGGCGTGCATGCCGGACCGGTTGCTCCACGAATCGCCAGGACAGCCACGCAAGGCCAAAGGCCAGGATCATCCAGAGCGTCGCCTCGACCGGGCCGGAGTGTCCGCCGCGCAGGTAATCGCTGAGCGTGTAGACCGGCCAGTGCCAGAGATAGAGCGAATAGGAAATCAGCCCGATCAGCCGCATCTGCGGAAGGGTCAGCAGGCGGTTGACCGGGTTTGCACCCGCACCCGAGGACAGCAGCAGCACCGCGCCCAGCACCGGGGGAATCGCCAGCAGCCCGGGGAACACCGGCCCTGCCGGAATGAACCAGAGCGACGCGCCGACCATGACCAGCCCGACCGAGGACAGCGCCGGATGCCCGCGCCATTTGTAGCCGGTTTCATGCCCCCATATCGCCAGCAGGACACCAGAGAGCAGCTCCCACGCGCGGAACGGGAAAAGGTAGAACGTGGCGGTGTGTGACAGCGGCGTGATCAGGATACAGGCGGCCAGCGAAGCGCCCCAGGTGGCAATCAGCGCCGCAAGCAACCCCCATCGCCAGCGCGCCAGAGCGATCAGGACCAGCGGCAGGAAAATGTAGAACTGTTCCTCGACCGCAAGCGACCATGTGTGCAGCAGCGGCTTGTCCTCGGACGCGGTGTCGAAATAGCCGGCCTGCCGGTAGAACAGCAGGTTGGACAGGTAGACCGTTGAGGCGATCACCGCCTTGCCGAATTCACGGTATTCGAACGGCAGCAGGATCAGCCAGCCAAAGACAGCCGTGCCCGCCAGCATTGCGAAAAATGCAGGTGCAAGGCGGCGGAGCCGTCGAATGTAGAAGTTTTTCAGACTGATGCGACCGGTGCCGTCATATTCTCGCCAGAGGATGCCGCCGATCAGGAACCCGGAGATGACAAAAAAGATGTCGACGCCGACGAAACCGCCCGAAAGCGGCAGCCCGAAGTGATAGAGCACCACCGCCAGCACGGCGATGGCGCGAAGGCCGTCGATATCGCCCCGGTAGGCGATGGGGGAAAGTGCCGGGGCGCTCATGTCTGTTGATGTCCTCGACCATTGGGCGGGGGCGTCATTGGGATCCTTCCGGTTTCTCCGGTGTCCTGGCGGTCCGGTTGCGCGCAGTCTGCTGTCAGAGTGTTGCCATACAATCAAGGATACCGCATTTCAGGGCAGGAATAAGGCGGTTCGCGGGCAATGGGCACAGATATGACGGAACATGAGATTTCAGCGCAGGTGCCGGACTGGTCGCGAGAGCGAATCGAGCGTTTCTGGGACCCGGGCAAGAAGATGATCCGGGCGGTGCGTCGGTATCAGGCCTGGCGCGGGCGTGGTGTGCCGGGGCGCGTTGTGGCGCGGTACTGGGTGGTCAATCACTGGTTCTGGTCGCTGATGTGCCAGAGCGAGTTGCACCTGACAACCGAGATCGGCGGCGGGCTGCGCCTGACGCATCCCACGGGGATCATCGTGCACCCCGATGCCCGGATCGGGGTCAACTGCATGATCTTTCACCAGGTGACTTTGGCCGGGCCAGTCGTTCTGGGCGGGCATGTGGATGTCGGTGCCGGAGCCAAGTTGATCGGGCCTTTGACCGTGGGCGACCATGCGGTGATCGGCGCCAATGCCGTGGTGACGCGGGACGTGCCAGCAGGGGCGACGGTTGCGGGAATCCCGGCGCGGGTGATTTCGGGCGGGTGAGGTGTCGGGCCGGGGACGGCGCTCCTCGGGACCTTTGGTCCCGATATCGCCCCGCCCACCGTCCCGCCCACTGTCCCGCATGACAGGCCAGTCGGCCTGTGTCTGGCTTGCTTGACGGATTGGCGCGTTCAGGCGCGGGCCGTCAGGGTGAGGTGGTAAGTCTGTGTATCGGAAGTGGTGGGCGCCTCATCGGGCGCAAAGCCTACCTTGATCAAGACGCGGGCCGAGGCCGGATTGTCCGCGGCCACGCCGGCCCGAAGGGTCACGGGCGCCAGATCGCGCAGGTGGTCGATAAGACCGTTCAGGACTTCGGTGGCATAGCCCTGCCCCCAGGCCTCTTCGGCCAGCAGATATCCGATGTGCAGATCGGTGGTTGCGGCGGGCTCGGTCCGAAACAGAAACAGCAGGCCGATCAGGTTCGGCCCGGTTTCGATCAGGCTGACCTGCGCGCGCTCCTGCCGCGCGGCGATCCATTGCGGCATCGCCGCAGAGCCGTCGCCGGGTCCAAAATCGGGCGGCAGGTGCTGCAACACGGGTGGCGTCAACATCTGGGCGATCCGGCTTTCCAGCACAGAGCGGTGCTGCGGATCGGCCAGATCCCAGTCCCAGGATCGGACCGTTAGGCGTGGTGTCGAAAACTCGGTCAATAGCCCAGCCCGTCAAGGGAGCGCCCGGCCAGCAGGGCATCGTAGACGTCCATCGTCTTTTCGCCTTTTCGGGCCCATGGAAAGTATCCGTCGGCATATGCTTTGCCGTGTCCGGCGGTTTCGGCCATGGCAGCCGGGGCCTTGGCGCAGGCCTCCATGGCCGTGGTGAACCCCGTGACCATCGCGTCGAAATCCGTCATGTCCACCCGTGCGCCGCGCCTGTCTGCGGCAAGATCGCCCGGCGCACCGTAGTTGGCGACGATGACCTGACAGCCGCAGGCCATCGCCTCGATCACCACGCCTGCGCCCAACTCGCGGATCGAGGGAAAGACGAAAGCGTCCGAGTTGCGCATCATGTCGGCGACCTCGGCCTGAGTCTTGCGGCCGTGCATCGTCACGCAGTCCTGAAGGCCGTGTTCGGCAATCAGCGCTTCCATCCGGGCGCGTTCGGGACCGTCACCTGCCACGTGCAGGTGGTGCTGGCGCAGGTGCTCGGAGGCGGCGAAGGCGCGCAGCGGCAATTCCGGCAGCTTGTAGGGCACCAAACGCCCCGCATAGAGGAAATTCAGCCGCCCATCGCCGCGCTGGCCTGCCGGTTTCGCGCCTGTATCGTGAAAGATCGCCGGGTCAAAGCCGATTTCGGGGAAGGAGACGATTCGCGCATCCTCGACCCGGGGCAGATCGGCGCGCGTGTGCGAAAAGGCGCAGAGCACTGCGGCGGCATCGTCATAGGTGCTGCGCGCGTAAGGCAAGTACTTGTAGAAATTGCGCAGTTTCCGCAGGCCTTCCTTTTCACGCGCCTGTTCTTCGGCAAAGGCACGGGGCCAGTCGAGATTGCCGTTCAGCGGCCCGATGACGAAGGGCTGTGTCACCTTGTGTGCCAGCCACGAAGGCAAGGTGGGCGACATGGGCGTGATGCGGTGCACGATGTCAAAGCGCCCGCCCTTCACATCCTTGCGGAAGTGTTTCCAGACGCCCTGTTCAAAGGCCAGGTAGGGCAGGTAGTTGAAAATCATCGAGGTCGACCAGCCGACCTCTTCGCCGCCCCGGATCAGCTTGGCCAGCCGGTACATGGGGGAGGCAATCCATTCGTTGTCGATATAGACGACGGGGACCGGCGGGCCGTCCTTTTCGATGTTCTCGCGGTTGCGGACATGGGTGGCAATTGTCACCTCTGCCAGCTTGCCGATTTCCAGCGCATATTTGTAGCCGACGATGGGCAGAGAGGGCCATTCCGGGTTGCATTCATCGGCGACCAGAAGAACGCGGGGTTTTTCGGCCATTCTGGTCCTCACTACATCACCGAACGCCAGCGCAGCCCGCTGTTGTGTCGCGTGATCTGCAGGCGTTCGGCCCTCAGTTTCTCTGCGTAGCCGGTCATTGCGCCGGCGATCAGCCATGTCAGCGGCGTAATCGTGGCATTTGGGATCAGGTCCACGATATTGATCGCCAGCATCAGGCTGAGCGGCGCCACATAGGGGGCGACTTGGACCTTTTGCCGGGCCGAGATCTCTCGCCCGATCATCAGAAGCGGCAGCAAAAGCAGCCCGAATTCGGCAACAAAGCCGATCCATCCGTAGGTGCCGATCAGGATGATCCAGCGCCCGTCGGTCACGGTCAGGATATTGCCGTTGATGGGATCGAGGATGTGGTTCCGGCCCCAGCTGCCCCAGCCGAAGACCGGCTTGATATAGGCGCGCTCCAGCAGGGTATCCTCGTTCTGGAACCGAAAGCGCAGGGAACCGGCCCGGTCCGGATCAATCGCGGCGGCCTGACCCAGCATGTATTCCTGTGGCACCAGGTCCGCGCCTTTGAGGACCGGATAGGCCAGCGCCAGAAGGCCGACCAGGACAGCCACCCGGACCTGTGTGGCGGGTGGCAGGATCACCACCAGCGGAACGAGGAAGATCGTGAACAAAAGCGCGCCCAGCGATTTCGCCATCACCAGCACGGCGGTCAGATAGACTGCGGCAACGAACAGTTTGAACTTTCCGGTATCCTTGCGATAGCGCCAGAGCGCAAAGGCGGACACGACCGAAGTCATCAGGAAGAAGGCCACCCAGATTCCGTGGTACAGGAACACCATGGGGCGATAGCCGCCGAAGCGGATCGTCTGTGCAAAGAAGTGCTGATAATAACCGTAGATCCAGTTGTTGAGCTGTGGCGAGACGCGGATCTCGATCAGCAGGAACGGGGTGTAGATCAACCCGGCCACCATCAGCGCCTTGAGCAATTCGCGCTGCGACCCGCCCGCGGCAAGGTGCTGCCGGGCCAGCAGAAAGGGCATGACCAACAGGCATTGTTCGATGGTCAGCGCGGCGGCATCCTTCAGTCCCAGTGCGGGCAGGCCGACCTGTCCGAAATAGACCGGCTCTCCGTTGGTCAGAACGGTCATCACCGGTGAAAAGATGAAGGTCGCCAGCAGCGCCTTGCCCAGAACGGTCTGCGGCAGGATCGGGCCGGTTTGTTCGTCGTGCCGCCACAACATCACGACAAAGGCTGTCAGAGCGGGGATGTTGTGTTTGTTCAGGGGGGGCATCATCGGCAGGTCGAAGACCGCCGGGGGTTCAGGCAGGAAAAGATAGAAAAAGATCATCCCCCAGATCAACGCACGATCGGTCGGCAGCCGCGCCAGGAGCACGGCCATGATGATCGGACTGATCGCCAACGCGAAATAGGCGATGGGATTGGGCATCGACCCTCAACTCTGGGAGTGGCACCGCGTCGTGGCGGGCCGGTTCACTGCGCGTTCTAGCAAGGGGCAAAGGCAAAGTCGCGGCTGCAATGCAGCAAAACCGTGAAAGGCGACAAATTTCCCGCCGGGCATTAGATTACCTCAGAATGTCAGCGGAAAGGCCATTGAATTGCCCAAAAGGGCCGCCAAAGCCGGATAGCCTAACGGAACGGAGAAACCATTGGGTCGCGACCGCCTGCGCATTGCCTATCTGTGTGACATGTCACCGCTGGACCGGAATGCTTATTCCGGCGGCAACACGCGCATGTTCGAGGCACTGAAGCGACATGCCGGGGATGTAACGATCCTGCCGACGACCTGGGGCGCGGCCGACCCTGTGCGTCGGCTGATCCGGGCCATGCCCGAGGCGGTGGCCATGCGGGCGCGCTGGCGGGTGCACTATGCCCTGCGCCGGATGACCGCGAAGCGGATCGAGGCGGAGTTGGCGGGCGGCGGGTACGATGTTCTGTTCGGTACATATGCGTTGCACGCCTTTTGCGGCGTGCGGGTGCCGGACCGGATGGTGCGGGTCTTTACTTCTGATGCGACGCAGACGGTCTACCGGTTGTCCGAGGTCGGGCAGGCGCACAAGCGTGTCTTTGCCTTCGGGCATCTGCTGGACGGCTGGGTCGAACGGTGCGAACGCACGGCCCTGCATGGGGCGGACCTGCTGTTATGGCCGTCAGAATGGCTGCAAGATGCCTGTATCACGCGCTACGGGCTGGAACCGGAGCGCAATCGGCTGGTGCCCTGGGGGGCGAATATTCCCCGCCCGCCGGCGCCTGACCCGCGCCGTCTGACCCGTGAAGCGCCGGTTGAATTGCTGGTGATCGGGCGGGACTGGTGCGCCAAGGGCGGGCCTGTCGCCTTTGACACCATGAAGCTTCTGCGTGAGCGCGGCGTCGATGCCCGTCTGACCGTGATCGGCTGCGTGCCGCCGGAGTGTCACCAAAACGCGCATGTCACCGTGTTCCCGCAGTTGGACAAATCCGTGCCGGAACAGAAGGAACAGTTCGATCTGGCGCTGGAGCGAGCGCATTTCATGGTCATGCCGTCCTTTGAATCCTTCGGCTTCGCCTTTTGCGAGGCGGCGGCCTACGGTCTGCCGGCGCTTTGCCTGCGGGTTGGGGGCGTCCCGGTCCGGGACGGGGTGACAGGCCATGCCTTGCCACCGGGATCCGGGACGGAGGATTTCGCCGCAAAAATTCTGGACCTGCTCGACGAGCCCGAGACCTACACGCGCCTCAGTGAAACGGCGCGGCAGGAGTTTGAGTCGCGATTGAACTGGGACTCGTGGGGACGTTCGACCGCAGACCTGCTGCAAGAGGCCCTGGCGCGCAAGCGCGCGGGCGGGGCGGGCCGGACCTCCTGACAGCGGTTCCTGTCAACGCGGCGACGCGACCCCGCAGTCTATTGTTGACGCAGCGCGGACGTGCGTGCCTACTGACCATGCGATAGCGCGAGTTTGTTCCAAAAATTTTCCCCGAAGAGGCGCATCGTTCCAATTGGGAGGAAAAATGAGATGAATCAGTCTTTCAAGCCAGATCCGACATTCCATCCGACGCCGAAAATGGCGATGGAGGCCCCGGTCGAAAATCTTGCCTTTACCCTGATGCTGAGCCCCGATTTTTCGCAACCAGACGGGCTGGCAGTGGTGGATGTGAACCCGTCCTCGGACACCTTTGGCCAGATCCTGCACACGGTCATCATGCCCAACAAGGGCGATGAGTTTCATCATTTCGGCTGGAACGCCTGTTCCTCGGCGCTGTCGCCGCTGACCGGTCATGCCTTTCTGGAACGGCGCTACCTGATCATTCCCGGCATCCGGTCCTCTCGTATCTACATCATTGATGTCAAGGAACCGCTGGACGCAAAAATCCACAAGATCATCGAACCCGAAGAGGTGTTTGCCAAGACCGGCTATTCGCGCCCGCACACCATTCACTGCGGTCCCGAAGGCATCTATGTCAGCACGCTGGGTGGCGGCGGCAAGGACGGCACCGACGGGCCTCCGGGCATCTTCATCCTCGATTGCGAGACCTTCGAGATCCTCGGCCGATACGAGATGGACCGTGGCAAGCAGGACAAGCACTATGATTTCTGGTGGAACCTGCCGCGCGATTACATGGTCAGCAGCGAATGGGGCCTGCCGCCGCAGTTCGAGAATGGCATCGTCGCCGAGGATCTGCTGTCCAACAAATACGGCCATTCGATCCACTTCTGGAACCTGCGACAGCGCAAGAACGTGCAGACCATCGACCTCGGCGAAAATCACCAGATGGCGCTGGAAATCCGCCCGGCCCACGACCCCGCCAAGAAACACGGGTTTGTCGGCGTGGTGGTGGACACGACCAACCTGCAGGGGGCGATCTTTACCTGGTGGCAGAAGGACGACGGCACCTTCGAGGCGAAAAAGACCATCACCATCGACCCGCAACCGGCGGATGCGGACGATCTGCCCGATCTGCTGAAAGGTTTCGGTGCGGTCCCGGCCCTGGTGACCGACATCGACCTGAGCCTTGACGACCGGTTCCTCTATGTCGCGTGCTGGGGGCAGGGGGAGATGCATCAATATGATGTGTCCGACCCGATGAACCCGAAACTGGCCGGCAAGGTCGAGATCGGTGGTATCGTCAAACAGACACCGCATCCGTCGGGCAAGCCCTTTGGCTATGGCCCGCAGATGGTCGAGATCAGCCGCGACGGCAAGCGGGTCTACTGGACCAACTCGCTCTATTCCACCTGGGACGACCAGTTCTATCCCGGCGACCGTGGCGCGGCGATGGTCATGGCGCATGTGGGCGAAAACGGCGGGCTGACACTGGACGACAAGTTCTGCGTCGATTTCCCGGCGGGGTATCGCAGCCATCAGATCCGACTGGAAGGCGGCGACTGTTCGACCGACAGTTTTTGCTATCCGAACGTTTGAGGCACCGCACCACCCGCCCCGGGCCTGCCGTGACGGGCGACGTCTTCTCCCAGACAATGGCCCTGTGGGGCGCGGTTCTGCTGGCGGGGGTCTATCACGGGGTGAACCCCGGAATGGGCTGGCCGCTGGCGGTCTCTGCGGCGCTGATGGAACGACAGCGCAGGGCGTTGTGGCGGGCGTTGATCATGCTGGCGGCGGGGCATTTCCTTGCCATGGCCGCGATCCTCCTGCCTTTCGGCGCGATGACGACGCTGGTCTCCTGGGAGCGGGAAATCCGGATCGGTGCGGGGGCGCTTGTCATCGCGATGGGGCTCTGGCTGCTGATCAACCGGCGCCATCCCCGGTTTCTGGCGCGGGTGCCACCTTCGCGCCTGGCGCTCTGGTCCTTTCTGGCGGCGCTTGCGCATGGGGCCGGGCTGATGCTGGTGCCGATCTACCTTGGCCTGTGCCGGGTCGAGGATCTGGAGGGCGGGCATCTGGCGGCGACCGAATTGATGGCCGGCAACGCGGGCATCGCCCTGGCGGTTGCGCTGGCCCATACGGCGGCAATGATGCTGGCCGGAGGGGGGATCGCGCTGGGCGTCTATCACTGGATCGGGCTGAAGTTCCTGACCCGCAGCTGGTTCAATCTGGACAAACTTTGGGCGGGCAGCCTGGTTCTCGTCGGCGGAATCGGGGTCTGGGCGGCGCTGTAACCCGCTGCGGGTGGTGCCCTGCGCCTGCGCGTGCTACGGCCCGCGCGAGTCAACAATCGCGCCACGCGCCCGGAGCCCATCATGTCCGCCCTGTCCGAACACGGATCTGCCGTGCAATCCCGCCTCGCCCAGTCCTATGGCCTGAGCCCAGATGCCGTGCAGGCGATGATGGATGCGGTCAGCCGCGGTGGCGGCGGGCAGGCCCAGTTCAACATCCCCGAGCTGGGCGGCATGGGCCAATGGCAGGCCGGTGGCATGACCATGGTGGGCGATATGTTCAACACCGGCCTTAAGAACACCGTGAACAATCTCTGTTCGGAAATTGCCAACGCCTATTTTCAGGGGGCGTTCTACCAGCCGATGAAACCGGTTCAGCCGCAGGGTGGCTGGCAAGGTCAGGCGCAAGGCGGGGCGTCGATGAACATGTCGGGCAGTTTCGGGGGCTGGTGGCCCTCGGAATTGGGCAGCCCCTCTTCGCAGGGCTCTCAGAACAACCTCAGCTACGCGATCTTTCCCAACGCGCGCCGACTTGCGATCAATCTCAACGGGCAGGTCACGGTCTACGACACCGGCGATCACCTGATCGGGGGAGTCGGACAGCAGCAATCGGGCGACGCCAGCTGGACCTTTACCAGCCAATACGGAACTGTCTACCTGAACCAACTGCCGGTGACCTATGGCCAGCATCCCTGGGGCACGCCAGAGCCGTCCTACGTGCCGCCGGAGCCGGTGCAGGAGCCGACCTATGCAGATCCGCAACCGGTGCCACAGGCCTCGGCGCCGCAGGGGGCCGACTCGGACCAGATCTTTGCCGCGCTCGAAAAGCTGGGCAACCTGCGCGACATGGGTGTTTTGAGCGACGATGAATTCGCGGCCAAGAAGGCAGAACTGCTGTCCCGCCTCTGACCTTCGCACGCTATCCTGAAAAGGCCCGGCGATGGGGATCAAGCCCTATACCGGATGTTTTGCACCGCCACTGCGAAGTTTCAGCTCGGATTGGGTGTCACTCTGCGGACGCCCTCGCGGAAATCTGCGAGGGCATTGTTGTCTCGAATGTGGAGTGTCGGGACTTTTCTGCTGTTGGCCCCGCACCAGCCCAAGACCATTCATTCGACACCCGGGTGGTCCACTTGCGTCGGGTTGCCAATTCGGCTGGACCAAACCCAGATGAACCCTCCGGCTAACCCCGGAATGTGCGAGCCAGGGCATGCAACCTCTTCATGTGATCGTCGTGGATACTCAAATCGTTCAGATGCCTGACCAGTGAGTCAAGATAGTCGAAATTGGAGCCAAGCCCGCCTTCCGCCAAGGCGATCATGCGTGCCGCTTCCTCATCGGTCAGATGCGGCATGTAGCGATGGTTCGTGCGGTCCATGATGAAGACCAGGGCATCCACCGGCCCCTGAGACGTGGCCACTTCGAGAAACACAGGGCAGTAGGCCCCGGCGAACATTTCCCGGCGCCACATGAATGCAGTCTCCTGCTCCACGAGATCTGCCGCAATTCTGAAGACTACGCCGTCACATCGCCCGCCCTGATCAAGCGCCGCCATGAGTCCCGGCCGCGCATGGCTGCCGCGCCCTCCTTCCAGTCGCATGCAAAAACTGCGACGCCAGCCGTCCAGAACGCCGCGTCGGTATTCGTCGACGTAGACCGCCGGGTCCCAGATCAGCGAGCCATAGGCGAACACCCAAAGATCCTGCGCCCACCGGTCGGACAGCACCTCCTGCCGGTTCGCTTCCCGCGCGTCATGCTCCATGCGCCACCCCGGCGGCCAGCCCTCGGCCTTGGCTTGTTCATCCAGTTCAGCAAAGCGTTCCTGTCCGAAACGCATATCGGAAGCATCCGGCGGCGTGACCAATTCGCGGAGAGCGGGAGTATGGTGAAAGACATGATCGGGAAAGGGCATCGCGTAGTCTTGTAGGTTTTCGGTCACAGTGACCAGATCAGAACGGTTTGAAGGACCTGCTGCGGTCACATCTTCTTGCAATGGTGGATCGATCTCGAGCTGCAGTGCTCTCGCACTTGACCAGCACATTACGATTGACGGTTGTTCACTTGCCTCGATACCTGAGCGCAATGAAGGGCAGGTCCGATGCGCTGTGGCACGCCTCTGCATTTCGATCCAACATCGCCAGCACAAAGGTCTTTTCATCTTTACTCTCGTCTTCCGCGTCATGGTCAGTTTCTGAGAGTTCGGACCGCATCATTAGCCGAGCAAAGAGACTTTTGAGTCGTTCCGGGAAGGATATGTGGGCGAGTGAGAAGTCCGTCATGGCAAGGTCCCCCAAAGCTGTTCGTGCTGTGACAAAGCTACAGGTCTGCAGGCGGCTCTGGTATCCGGACCAACATTGTGCTGTTCTACAAAAATGCAGAACGAGCTTCGAAACTGGTCAGATGTTAGGGTGTTTCTCGCGGTGTTCCGCGAAGGCTCGACTTTGGCGGCATCAAGGAAACTGGGTGTTGCGCAGCCCACGGTGGCGCGACGCATTGAAGCTCTGGAAAAGGAGATCGGGCTCACGCTCTTTGAGCGCGACACGCGAGGGTTCAAACCGACGGATCATGCGCAGGAACTCTATCCGCTGGCGCAAGCCGTGGAAACACAGGCCGACAGCTTTGCAACAAAAACAAGAGAGCTTGCCCAACCCAAACCAATCCACATCACGGCACCCGGGCAGTTCTCGGATGCAATAATGGAGATTTTCAGTGCCTTCTCGAAATCCTACCCTGATATCGAGATAAAGTTCGTTCATAGCACCAGGGTACTCGATTTGTTTGCAGGCGAAGCTGACATTGCGTTTCGCGTTTCAAACATCACCCTAGAGCCGGATCTCATTTGTCGAAAGATCGGCATCGAACACTTTGCCCTCTATGGGTCACAAAGCTATGCCGATGCTTTTGGTTTGCCCGGGTCGCTGGACGATCTGCGTGGCCACAGGTTTGTTACGTTCCGAGACAGAGAAACACTGCCAAGACAACATAAATGGGTGACGCAGCACGTGTCACCTGACCAGATCGTGCAAACCTTCGGCGATTTGGATCTTAAGGATGCCGCCGTAAAGGCAGGTCATGGATTGGGTGTGATCCACACGCGATGGGCGGACAGGCAGGACGCATTGATACGATGTTCCGACAACATAGAAGAGCTGTCCCTGACAATGACGATGCTCATCGCACCGGACGCCTATCGCCGCGAAGAGGTCAAGGCATTCAGCAAGTTCTTCGCCCCTCGATTTTCGGCGACATTTGGATGAACAAGTGCGTGGCTGCCACTGATCTTTCTGCAGTCCCTCGCGGACTATGGCGATGCATCAATAGCAAAAATGGGCTCAGAGCGGTCATTGCGGCGTTGTCGGCGCAGCCTGGTCTACAACACATACGGTAAAGGGCTTGGATATGGATCGCCGGGCCAATTGTTTTCCTACCCATAGTTGGCTCTGGCCTTAAGCGGCATTCAAAACTGGCCCTATCCGCTGCCGGGTCGCGCCGCTAGATTGCGCGTCAACAGTCGGCCGTCTGACGCCGGCGCCTTTGCCTTGGGAGCGAAATCCATGAAAATGACCACGGAAGAAGCCTTTGTAAAAGTGCTTCAGCGCCACGGGATCGAACATGCCTTCGGGATCATCGGGTCGGCCTTCATGCCGATTTCCGATCTGTTCCCCAAGGCGGGCATCGTGTTCTGGGACTGCGCGCACGAAGGCTCGGGCGGGATGATGGCGGATGGCTACACCCGCGCGTCGGGCAGGATGTCGATGATGATTGCGCAGAACGGTCCCGGCATTACCAATTTCGTGACCGCCGTGAAAACAGCCTACTGGAACCACACGCCTTTGCTGTTGGTGACGCCGCAGGCCGCGAACAAGACCATCGGTCAGGGCGGCTTTCAGGAAGTCGAGCAGATGGCCCTGTTCAAGGACATGGTCGCCTATCAGGAAGAGGTGCGTGACCCCTCCCGCGTGGCCGAGGTGCTGACCCGCGTGATCGCCAAGGCCCATCAGGCCAGCGCGCCCGCGCAGATCAACATGCCGCGCGATTACTGGACGCAGGTGATCGACATCGACCTGCCCGAGCCCTACGGGTTCGAGCGTCCCTCTGGCGGTGAAAACGCCGTGGCCGAGGCCGCGCGCCTTCTGTCCGGGGCCAGCAACCCGGTGATCCTGAACGGCGCGGGCACGGTGTTGTCGCAGGGCGGGATTGCGGCGTCGATGGCACTGGCCGAGCGGCTGGATGCGCCGGTCTGTGTCGGCTACCAGCACAACGACGCCTTCCCAGGCTCGCACCCGCTGTTTGCCGGTCCGCTGGGCTACAACGGCAGCAAGGCCGGGATGGAGCTGATCAAGGAGGCCGACGTGGTGCTGGCGCTGGGCACCCGGTTGAACCCGTTCTCGACCCTGCCGGGCTATGGCATGGACTACTGGCCCCGCGACGCCAAGGTGATCCAGGTGGACATCAACCCCGACCGCATCGGCCTGACCAAGAAGATCTCTGTCGGGATCGTCGGCGACGCGGCCAAGGTCGCCCGGGGCATCATGGCGCAACTGTCCGACACCGCCGGTGACGAGGGCCGAGCAGAACGCAAGTCCAGGATCGCCGAGACCAAGTCGCGCTGGGCGCAGCAATTGACCGAGATGACCCACGAGGACGATGATCCGGGCACCACGTGGAATGAACGCGCCCGCGCCGACAAGCCCGACTGGATGAGCCCGCGCATGGCATGGCGCGCGATCCAGAGCGCGCTGCCGCGAGAGGCGATCATCTCCTCGGACATCGGCAACAACTGTGCGATCGGCAACGCCTATCCGACCTTCGAACAAGGCCGCAAATATCTGGCGCCCGGCCTGTTTGGCCCCTGCGGCTATGGGCTGCCGGCCATCATCGGGGCCAAGATCGGCTGCCCGGACGTGCCGGTGGTCGGCTTTGCCGGGGACGGTGCCTTTGGCATCGCGGTCACCGAACTGACGGCGATCGGGCGCAAGGAATGGCCCGCCGTCACGCAGGTTGTCTTTCGCAACTACCAGTGGGGCGCTGAAAAGCGGAACTCGACCTTGTGGTACGCGGACAACTTCATCGGCACCGAACTGGACGACAACGTCAGCTATGCGGCGATTGCGCAGGCCTGCGGCCTGAATGGTGTGCAGACACGCACGATGGATGAGCTGCGCGATGCGCTGGATCAGGCCATCAAGGACCAGATGCAGAACGGCGTCACGACGCTGATCGAGGCGATGATCAATCAGGAACTGGGGGAGCCATTCCGCCGTGACGCAATGAAAAAGCCGGTCGAGGTTGCGGGGATCGACCCTGCCGACATGCGGTCGCAGGCCCGGGCAAAGGCCGCCGAGTGACATGAGCGTGACGACCGCGGACGTCCTTGTCCTGAACGTCGGGTCGTCGTCGATCAAGCTGGCGCTGTTCGATGCCGCCCTGCAAGAGGTCTTGCGCGGCGGTGTCGACAGGCTGGGGCCAGAGGCCGAGTTGCGGCTTGGCGACAGGCGGTGGCCCATGCCCCTGAGCGACCATGCCGCGGCGCTTGCGGTCCTGCTGGATGCCCTGAGGTCGCATGGCGCGGCGCCCGAGTTGCTGAAAGTGGCGGGACACCGCGTGGTGCATGGCGGCGCGCGCCTGACCAGGCCAGTGCGCGTAACGCCGGACGTGCAGGCAGAGATCGCACGCTGCGCGCCGCTTGCCCCGCTTCACAATCCGCACCAGTTGCAGGCGATGGAAGTGCTGGCCCGGCTGGCCCCCGATCTGCCACAGGTGGCCTGTTTCGACACCGGCTTTCACGCCACCAACCCGGAGGTTGCGGTGCGTTACGCCGTGCCGGAGGAGTGCGCACAGGCGGGGCTGCGGCGCTACGGATTTCACGGATTGAGCTACGCGGGGATTGGCGCGCATCTGACGGCGTTGAAAGGGGAAATGCCGGCGCGTGTTCTGGCGTTTCATCTTGGCAACGGAGCCTCTGTCTGCGCCATCTGCAACGGGCAAAGCGTGGCAACGACCATGGGCTATTCCCCCACGGACGGCTTGACCATGGGCACGCGCAGCGGCGCCATCGACCCGAACGCGGTGCTGGCCTTGGCCGACGCGCAGGGGATCGAGGCGGCGCGGCATCTGCTGAACCATCGCTCGGGGCTGGCCGGACTGTCAGGCGGTGTCTCGGACATGCGGGCCTTGCAGACCAGCGACGACCCGGCCTGCAAGTTCGCCGTTGACCACTTCATCTATTGGGCCTGTCGCCACGCGGGCAGCCTGATCGCCGCGATGCAGGGGCTGGATGCGGTGGTTTTCACCGGCGGCATCGGCGAGAACGCCGCAGAGGTGCGGGCCGGAGTCCTCGACGGGTTGCGATGGGCCGGTGCCACATATGACAGCAGCAGGAACGCCCGCAATTCCCCGCGTTTGCATGACGAGGGCGCACCCGTAACCGTCTGGATTCTGCCCGCCGAAGAAGAACGCGTGATCGCCGAGGCCGCGTTGAAGGTGGTGGCGTGACAAGTCAGGCCAATGCCAGCGTAACGGCCGTTGCGGCGACGATGTCATCGACGGTGGTTCCGCGGGACAGGTCACAGACCGGCTTGCGGAACCCTTGCAGGATGGGGCCAAGCGCCTGCGCCCCGGCCAGTTCCTGCGCCAGCTTGTACGCGATGTTGCCCGCGTCCAGATCCGGAAAGACCAGAACGTTGGCGTCCCCCGTGCCCGCGCCTTTCTTGGCGGCGATCGCCGGGTTCAGCGCCGCATCCGCCTGCACCGGGCCTGGAAAGCCGGTCAGCTCTGCCGCCTGCCGGACACGGTCGACGCTGTCGCCCGCGCCACTTGCCCCGGTCGAAAAGGACAACAGCGCCACCCGCGCTTGCCCCAGCAACGCCGCGCCCGTGGCGGCAGAGGCGCGCGCGATGGCGGCCAGTCCCTCTGCGTCCGGCGCGACGTTGACCGCGCAATCGGCAAAGATCAATTCGCGCCCGTCTGGAAAGATCATCAGGAAAAATGACGAGGGCAGGCTGACCTCGGGCGCCAACCCGATGGCGATGCTGGCGGCCTCGATCACGCGGCGCGTGGGGGCATCTGCGCCCGCGACCATCGCCTCGGCCTCGCCAGCGGCGACCATGGCCGCCGCGCGGTACAGCGGACGGTCCAGCATCCGCCGCGCGATGCCTTCCTTCATGCCGCGCCCTTCGACCAGTGCGGCAATCATGGCATCCGTCGTCGGGATCAACCCGACCGGCTGCGCCAGTCCTTCTGTCGCCAAGCGCCCGGCGGCGGCGGCGACCCGGGGATCCTCCATCTCGGGCAGCACGACCCGGGCCTTGCGCGCCCGGGCCGCTGCAATGACCTGCTCCATCACTGCCATGACGCCCCCTTGCTCTGCCGGTTCTGGCGGCACTGTGCGGGAGGGCGGGTGCCAAGATCAAGCATCGTCAAGGGCCGGGGACCGATCGGGAAATGGGCAAAGATCCGTCCGAACGGTGACCCGAAACGCGCCGATATTGGGGGAAAACAATCCATCTGCGCGGGTGTTTGCGAAACGTCAGCAGGGAGTCTTGTCGTTTGGCAGAATTGATTTACGAATGATGCATCTACCGCCAAGCGCGGTGGCCATCAAGGGAGGCCCCCATGGGACAGCCGCAGGTTGAGACATCGCCAAAGGTCTCGGACGAGGTCCGCAGGACCACCTGTTACATGTGTGCCTGCCGCTGTGGCATCAACGTGCACATGAAGAACGGCAAGGTCGCCTACATCGAGGGCAATCGCGACCATCCGATCAACAAGGGCGTGCTTTGCGCCAAGGGCAGCGCGGGCATCATGCAGCACAACGCCCCGTCACGTCTGCGCGCGCCGCTGCGCCGGGTCGGGCCGCGCGGGTCGGGTGAATTCGAGGAAGTCAGTTGGGATGAGGCGCTGGAAACGGCCATGGGCTGGCTGAAACCCATTCGCGACACCGCACCCGAGAAACTGGCGTTCTTCACCGGGCGGGACCAGTCGCAAAGCTTTACCGGCTGGTGGGCGCAGCAGTACGGCACCCCCAATTTCGCGGCGCATGGCGGGTTCTGCTCGGTCAATATGGCGGCGGCGGGCATCTACACCATGGGCAGCGCTTTTTGGGAGTTCGGGTCGCCTGACTGGGAGCATGCCAGGCTGTTCCTGCTGTTCGGCGTGGCCGAGGATCATGACAGCAACCCGATCAAGATGGGGCTGGGCAAGCTGAAGGCGCGCGGCGCCAAGGTCATTGGTATCAACCCGATCCGCTCGGGCTACAACGCCGTTGCCGACGACTGGATCGGTATCACCCCGGGCACCGACGGGCTGCTGATCCTGTCGCTGGTGCATTGCCTGCTGAAGGCGGGAAGGATTGACGCCGGGTATCTCGCACGGTTCACCAATGCGCCGGTTCTGGTCAACGGGGACAGGAACTCGCCGGATTTTGGCCTGTTCCTGCGCGGCGAAGACGGCAAGCCACAGGTCCTCGACCGCGCCACAGGAAAGCTGGCGGCCTGGGACACACAAGGCGTTCAGCCTGACCTGACCGGCAGCATCCGCCGTGCCGGTGTCACCCATGCCAGCGTCATGCACCAGATCGCTGAACGCTACATGGACCCGCAATATGCGCCCGATGCGGTGGCCGACCGATGTGGCCTGACGCCGGACCGAATCCGTGCGCTGGCCGCTGAAATCGCCCGTGCCGCCTTTGACGAACCGGTGGTGCTGAATCGTCCCTGGACCGATTTCCGGGGCGAGCGTCACGAGACCATGACCGGCCGCCCCGTGGCAATCCACGCCATGCGCGGCATCTCGGCCCATGCCAACGGGTTTCAGACCTGCCGCGCACTGCACATCCTGCAGATCCTGCTGGGCGCGGTGGAAACCCCCGGCGGCATGCGCTTCAAACCGCCCTACCCGAAACCGGCAGAGGCCCATCCGCGCAATCACGCCGCCTGTAGCCCGGGCGCACCTCTGCCGGGTCCGCACCTCGGTTATCCGATGGGGCCGGAAGACCTCGCTCTGGACGCCAACGGCCGCCCGCAGCGCATCGACAAGGCCTTTACCTGGGAAAACCCCCTGTCGGTGCATGGGCTGATGCACATGGTCATCTCCAACGCCCACGCGGGCGACCCCTACAGGATCGACACGCTGTTCCTCTACATGGCGAACATGGCTTGGAATTCCTCCATGAACACGCACGGCGTCATGGAGATGCTGACGGACACCGACGAAAACGGCGACTACAAGATCCCGCACATCATCTACTCGGATGCCTATTCCTCGGAAATGGTCGCCTATGCCGACCTGATCCTGCCAGATACCACCTACCTTGAACGGCACGACTGCATCTCGCTGCTGGATCGCCCGATTTCTGAACCGGATGCGGCCGCGGATGCGATCCGCTGGCCAGTGGTCGAACCGGACCGGAACGTGCGCGGATTCCAGTCGGTGCTGCTGGATCTCGGCGCGCGGCTGAACCTGCCGGGCATGGTGGATGAGGACGGCACGGCCAAATATGCCGATTACGCCGATTACATCCTCAACCATCAGCGCAAACCGGGCATTGGTCCGCTGGCCGGGTGGCGCATGTCCGACACGGGCCTGACCCATGGCCGTGGAGAGCCCAATGCCGCGCAGATCGACAGCTATATCGCGAACGGCGGATTCTGCACGCTGCACATCCCCGAAGAGGCGCAATATTTCAAACCCTGGAACCCGGCCTATCAGGACTGGGCGGTCAAGATCGGCCTGATCGACAAACCCGCGCCTTACCTGTTCCAGCTCTACGCCGAACCGCTGCGCCGCTTTCAGCGCGCCGCCGAAGGGCATGGAGACCGCCAGCCGCCCGAACACCTGCGCGGGCAGATCCGCGAAAAACTCGACCCGCTGCCGCTCTGGTACGCGCCCGATGCGGGCGATCCCGACAGCTATCCGATCCATGCGCTCACGCAACGGCCGATGGCGATGTACCACAGCTGGGGCACGCAGAACGCCTGGCTGCGGCAATTGCATGGCCACAACCCGATGTACCTGCCGACCCGACTGATGCGCGAGAACAACCTGCAGGACGGAGATTGGGCCCACATCACGTCGCCGCACGGGCAGATCACCGTGCCCGTTGCCGAGATGGCCGCCCTCAACCCGAACACGATCTGGACCTGGAATGCCATCGGCAAGCGAAAGGGAACATGGGCCCTGAAACCCGATGCACCGGAGGCGACAAAGGGTTTCCTGCTCAACCACTTGATCCACGAGTTGCTGCCCCCCAAGGGCGACGGTCTCAGATGGTCGAATTCCGACCCGGTCACCGGGCAGGCCGCCTGGTTCGACCTGCGCGTGCGCGTCGAAAAGGCAGACCCGCCGCGCGAAAGCCAGCCCGCTTTTGATCCAATCCGCTCCCCGGTGGGACAGGGACCCGACCAGCTGGCATGGAAGACCGAGAGCTGATGCTTCTTCTGTCCGGAAATATCCCGGGGGAGTCGCCGCAGGCGACCGGGGGTGGAACCCCTGCCCGAAAAACCTGTGCCGCGTCAGCGGCGCCACTGGATCACGGGGGCACCCAATGACCAACCTTCCCGCCGCGACCGACCGTACCCTCGGGCTGGTGATCGACCTCGACACCTGCGTCGGCTGCCACGCCTGCGTGATCTCCTGCAAAGGCTGGAACACCGAGAATTACGGCGCGCCGCTCTCGGATCAGGAGCCTTATGGCGCGGACCCCTCGGGCACTTTCCTCAACCGCGTGCACAGCTACGAGGTGCAGCCAGAGGATGCCCCGGCACAGCTGATCCACTTCCCAAAGTCCTGCCTGCATTGTGCCGATGCCCCCTGTGTCACCGTCTGCCCCACCGGGGCCAGCTACAAGCGCGCCGAGGACGGGATCGTGCTGATCAATGAATCGGATTGTATCGGCTGTGGTCTGTGTGCCTGGGCCTGTCCCTATGGCGCGCGAGAGCTGGATCTGGCGGCGGGCGTGATGAAGAAATGCACGCTCTGCGTGGACCGCATCTACAACGAAAACCTGCCAGCGGAAGACCGCGAACCAGCCTGCGTGCGCACCTGTCCGGCGGGCGCGCGGCATTTCGGGGATCTCTCCGACCCGGACAGCGCCGTCAGCCATTTGGTCGCCGAACGCGGCGGCATCGACCTGATGCCGGAGCAAGGCACAAAGCCGGTCAACAAATACCTGCCGCCCCGGCCCAAGGATGGCTGGCAGGGAGAGGTGGACGTACTTGCGCCCTTTCTGGAACCGGTGGCCGAAGAGCCGCGTGGCCTGCTGGCATGGCTCGACAAGACGCTGGAGAAACTCTGATGCATCCGGCGCCGTCCATCATCGCCTTCACCACCTTCTCGGGGCTTGGTTTGGGCTTGCTGTTCTGGCTGGGCTTCGATC
Organism: Paracoccaceae bacterium; assembly: GCA_034670345.1. GTDB lineage: Bacteria > Pseudomonadota > Alphaproteobacteria > Rhodobacterales > Rhodobacteraceae > Antarctobacter. Next base: position 132,429 of record JAXMNQ010000008.1, read on the forward strand.
CCGATCCGCCCACCGGCTGGGTGGCCTTTGTCTTTTTCCTGATCGGTTTTGCCATGGCGGGGGGGGGATTGACGGCCTCCGCCTTTCACCTCGGGCGGCCTGAACGCGCGCTCAAGGCCTTTTCCCAATGGCGGTCCAGCTGGCTGTCGCGTGAGGCCTGGACGGCACTGGCCGCGCTTTCCCTGATGGGGCTGTACGCGGCTTTGCTGGTCTTCTTTGGCCTGCACCTCGCCCCGCTCGGGTGGCTGGGTGGGCTGTTCTGCCTTGCCACCGTCTTTACCACCTCGATGATCTATACCCAGTTGAAGACCGTGCCGCGCTGGCACCATTGGTCGACCCCGGTGCTGTTCCAACTCTACGCCCTGGGCGGGGGGGCGCTGCTCTCGGGGCGGGTGGCAATCGGGATGGGTCTGATTGTGCTGGCGGCTGTGGCGCAGGTGGGCTGGTGGCTGGACGGGGACCGGCGATTTGCACGTTCTGGTACAACACTGGCCAGCGCCACCGGGCTGGGCGGCATCGGCGCGGTCCGCGCGTTCGAGCCGCCGCACACCGGATCAAACTACCTGACTCGAGAGATGGTCCACGTGGTCGGACGCAAACACGCGACAAAGCTGCGGGTCATCTCCCTGATCCTGATGGTGGGACTGCCCGTGATATTCCTGCTGCTGCCCTTCGGCCACGTTATCGCGCTGGTGGCCGTATTGGCGCACATCGGCGGGGTGCTTGTGGCGCGCTGGCTGTTCTTCGCCCAGGCCGAGCACGTGGTCGGCCTCTACTACGGAAAACGGTAGAACAGCCTCAGCGCCGCCTGAACAGGCCCTTCACCCGGTCGCCGCTTTCGTCCAGCCTGTCCCCGGCGGCTTCGAGCACCGGGTCGACCCGTTTGGACCAGAACCGCATCCAGCGCACGCGGATCGCCCAGACCACCGCCACAAGCGTCACGAGGATGATGATGTTCAGCCATGGGATGATCGTCACATCCGGGCTGTCGACCGGGCGGATTGATACGGCATTGGGGAATATCGAAATGAATTCGTTGCGCCAGCCATAGTGCCGGATTGCCACCCAGCGCGGGGTCTCGGCGGTGGATTTCGCATCGGCGGCCTCGGCCTGCAGGTTCGAGGTGTCGAACTTGAAATAGGGCGGCCAGCCCCAGCCGGTATCCTCATTGCGGTACACCATGACGCTGTCATCCGCCCGCCGGGTCTGGATGAAAAAGACATCGCGCGAGGTCGCCTCGGTCGGGCTGTTGCCCACATCCGCCTGTGCCCAGAACCAGCGGTTCTCACCCGGGTTCACCCGTTTTTCATAGGTGTCGGTGACACGCGCGACGTCATGCTGCGGCAGGGTATAGTGGAGAAAGGCCGCCACGATCAGCCAGAACAGTATGATCAGGGTCCATTTCACGTATTTCATGCGTGACGCGCCTTTGTCAGTGGAAGTTGGTCAAGTAGACGATGAGGGTGACGAGGCCAAGAGGCAAGACATAGACCAGCGCGATCAGCGTTCTGTGTCGGCGGCGGTCGAAGTCCGAGAGGTGATCGCGCACATAGTCCTCCTGTGTGCGGGATTCCGCGGTTTCGGCGGCCCAGTCGATCTCCAGCAGATCGCGGCGGCGCGCGCGCAGGTAAAACCAGAGCGATCCGTAGATCACCGTCAAAACCACAGCCGCCATGATCAGGAACCGCGCCAACGCGAACATGCCGATCCTCCTGTGGATGAGGTGGCGCGGCAGGCGACAAAAATCAACGGGAAAAGCGGGGAAGGGGCGGCAAAGGTGGCGGATCTACCACGTGGCGGTCTTCCAGCGGCCCGGGGCGGTGATGACAACCAGCAGCAGGATCGGCGCCCAGATCATCGCCGCGCTTGCGCCAAGGGTCAGAAAGTGGCCGACCCCCGCCTGCGGCACCTGCCCGATCCAGGACAGGATGCGCGGATCCTGCAGGGCATAGAGGCCGGCAAATCCCGCAGAAGCGGCCAGCCATGTGAGCATGGTCGAGATCACCCCGGTGGCGGCGATGCCCGGCAGGCTCTCCGGCAGCAACGCCTCAACCGCGCGCGTGATCAGGACGGTGACGCAGGCAAGCGCAAGGATCGGCAGGACAAGCTGGGTGATCATGGACTAAGGATGGGGGCGGACAGCCGCCGTTTCAATGGCATCGGGGTTGCATGGATGCGGTGGATTTTGACAGAGTGCACGCAGGATTTGAAAAGGAGAATTACCGTGAAACACCTCTATGCTGCTGCCGTTCTTGCCTGTGTTGCAATGCCCGCCGCTGCGGATGACGTTGAGAAATTGCTGCAATCGGCGCTGAAAGCCTACCAGGACGGTGACATCCAGTATGCCATCGACGAGGTCGAAATGGCCCGCCAGACCTTGCTGGAGATGAAAACCGCCAGCCTCGGCGCCTACTTGCCGGATGCGCCGGACGGTTGGACGCGCGAGGTCAACTCGGACATGAACACTGGCCTTGCGATGATGGGCGGCGGTGTCGGGGCCGAGGCGGTCTATACCGATGGTGGCGGCGAAACGATCAAGATCACCCTGATGGCGGACAACCCGATGGTGATGAGCATGTCCGGCATGATCGCCAATGCGGCGATGATGGGGATGAAGACGGAACGCATCCAGCGCCAGAAATTTGCCATCAAGGACACGCAGATGATGGCCCTCATCGGAAACCGGATACTGGTGCAGACCGAAGGCGATCCGGACAAGACGCGTCCGCTGTTGGAGACGATCGATTTCGCCGAGATGGCGCAGTTCGGGCTTTGAAGGCTCGGTAAGGCGGGCTGATCTCGTGTCGTGCCGACAAAATATGGGGCGGCGGAACCGGTGACCCGCTCCGCCGCCGTCTTGTTGTTTGATTAGCCGACCACGTTGAACCCCGGCCCGTAGGGATAGCCGGTGATGTTCTCGTTGCCATCCTCGGTCATGATCAGGATATCGTGCTCGCGGTAACCTCCGGCACCGGGCTGCCCCTCGGCGATTGTCAGCATTGGTTCCATGCTGATGACCATTCCGGGGTCCAGCACCGTGTCGATATCCTCGCGCAGTTCCAGACCGGCCTCGCGCCCGTAGTAATGCGACAGCACCCCGAAGGAGTGGCCATAGCCGAAGGTACGGTATTGCAGCAGGTCACGCTCGGCCAGGAAGACGTTGATCTGTTCGGTCACGTCGGCGCAGGACGCGCCGGGTTTCAGCAGGCCCATGCCGAATTCATGGGCGGCGACATTGGCCTCCCAGATCTTCAGGCTGGCGTCATCGACCTCGGCCACGAACAGCGTGCGTTCAAGAGCGGTGTAATAACCCGAGATCATCGGGAAGGTGTTGAGTGACAGGATGTCGCCACGCTGCAGCACGCGGCTGGTAACCGGGTTGTGTGCGCCATCGGTGTTGATGCCGGACTGGAACCAGACCCATGTGTCGCGGTATTCGGCATCGGGAAAGCGTTTTGCGATTTCCAGTTCCATCGCGTCACGGCCCGCCATGGCCACGTCAATCTCTCGCACGCCGGGGCGGATCGCCTCGCGGATGGCATAGCCGCCCACATCGGCGACCTGCGCGCCGTGGCGGATCAACGCGAGTTCGGCCGACGATTTGTGCATCCGCTGGCGCATGGTGGCGGGGGCGACGTCGATGGCGCGGGTGGGGCGCAGGAAATCGTCCATCAGCGCCTTTTGCGCCAGCGTCATGTGATCCGCCTCATACCCGAGCGATTTTTCGTGCCCGGTAACAGAGGCGATGGCGCGCCAGTAATTGTTCCGCTCCCAATCGGTGTAGGTGATGTTGTCACCATGGCAGCGCCGCCAGGGTTGCGCGGCATCAATGCCCGCGCTGATGGTGACGCTTTGTGTCTGCGTCACGACAAGGGCGTAGGGACGGCCGAACGAGCAATAGAGAAAGCCCGAGTAATAAGCGACATTGTGCATCGAGGTCAGGACAACGGCATCCAGCCCCGACTGCGCCATGACCTCGCGCAGTCCACTGAGGCGGGTGTCATATTCCTCGGGCGCGAAGGGGAGCGCGCGGTCCCCCTGGTGAAAACGATAAAACTGCGGACGTTCCATTTTGACCCTCCGGATGCGCGGAAAGACCTTCCCTCACCGCGCTGGCAAAGTAGGGTCCCGGCGTTCAGGACGGGTTAAGGGCGGATCAGCGGCGACGCCATCGCCTTGCCCTCGGGCAGGATGCTGCGTTGCGGCGGACCGCGCAAGCCTGAAACCGGCAAGATGGTGTCGCATTTGAAAATGATGGGCCGGATTGTCAGGCTGTGATTTAAGATGTTCCATGACCCTGAGGAAAACCGCCGGTTATGTCATTCGATCTTGAGATTAAGGGCGAAGGCCCCCCGGTGCTGTTCCTGCCGGGGTCCTACAGCACGCCACGCGCGTGGTCCGGGGTCATGGAGCGGCTGGCGGGATGGCAGATGATCTCTGTCAGTCTGCCGGGCTATGGGCGCACGCAAGAACGGCGCGATCCAACAGACTGTCGCATGGCGGATTTGATCGGTTTTGTCGCTGACGTGGCAGAGAAGATTGGCACTCCCTTTCATCTTGTCGGGCATTCCTTTGGCGGGCAAGTCGCGCTTGCGGCGACCCTGGAGGGAGGTTTGCCAATCCAAAGCCTTGTGACATTCGAGGCAAACCCGATCTACATGCGCAGGGCGGGGACTGCGTTTGCGTGGCAGGCCGCCCTGCAAGAGATGGTGGCACGGTTCGACAGCGCGGTCGCAAAGGGCGATCCGGCGGCTGCCGGTATCATCATCGACTATTATTGCGGCGCTGGGGTCTTTGACACCATGCCAGAGCCGATCCGCGCCTTTTGTGCCGCAACGGCGCATACCAATGTCCTGGATTGGCATACGGCGCGGGATTTTGCGCCGTGGGCCACAGAGTTCGGGGCGGTGTCCCTGCCCACCACGCTGTGCCGGGGAGATCGTGCCAACATCGCGATCCGCGAGATCACCGATGAGCTTGGCGGGATCATTCCAAAGGCAAAGACGGCGGTGGTGGACGGGGCGGATCATTTCCTTGTCTCGACCCACCCACAAGATTGCGCGCGGATCATCGCGGACCACCTGCAGCGCGTGTCCGGTGGACCGACCGGGTAGACACGGCCCGTCTCAGGGGTCAGCCATGCAAGCGGTCGATGATCCGGCGGATCAGGGCCATGTCATCAAAGACCTGATGCAGTTCGCCGGTGATCTCCTGCACCGGCTGCCCCAGCTTGGCCATTTCCATGAACGGCTTGCTGCGCTCCAGCGCCAGCCAGAAGTCCTGTCCGTCAAACCCGGCGCGCATCCCCTTGCTGCCCCGGTCCGACTCATGTTCGCCAATGGCGACGAGGTTGTCGAGGAAGGCGGGCGGCAAGTAGTCCAGCACGCCATGCGGCGTCTCGGCGTGCAGTTCGAAATCCGCCTCGAAACCGGGATGGCCGGTTTCGACCCGGGGCATTCCGCGTCCCTTGCCGAAGGAAAGGAAACTGGCAACCTTGTTCAGGGCGCGGCCATAATTGCGCAGGATCGGGATGCGGGTCGGCGCGGGATGCGGCAGGGAGATGCGAAACATCAGCCCCTTGAAGACAGTTTCGGTCGAGCTGCCGTTCTGATTGCCGTTCTTTGATCGTTTGGTGAGTGTGGCCTCGACCATCTCATATTCTGTCCCGCGCCATGTGCCGGTGAGGTGATCCTCGAAGGAAGCCTTGTCATAATCCGCGACCAGCCCGAGGCTGCGGACCCGACCGATGGGAAAGCTTTCTCCGGATTGGCGATCATAGCGCACATCACCAAGAAAGCGGCAGACCGGTGGCATGACGGCGTCGGCGACCGCGCCGCTCCATTTCCGGCTTTGGGCGCTGCGCAGGCCAAACCCGATGATTGCGCCAAAGCCGAGCACGATGACGGCGAAAAACCCGCTCATGGTCAGGGTGACAATGACTGCAAGGATGGCCGCGACGCAGAGGCTGGCCCCCAGATGTTTCCAACCCGTCTTGTTCCGCTGTTGCCTCTCTTGTTCCAGTTGGTCCAGGACCGGGGCAATCTCTGCGGTGAAGATCGGCGCAAAGCCGGATTCGATGGGCGCTTGTTCGGTGAAATGCATCTGAAACCTTGATCCTGAATCGAAATATTACCGGCATGCTAGCGACGGATGGTGCGTCTGTCATTTCCGGCTTTGGCAGACGGGGTCAGCGCGGCAGCCGGTCGAGGATATTCCGGATCATTTGCAAGTCGTCAAAGACGGCGTGCAATTCTGGCTCCAATGTGCCGATGGGGCGACCCAGGCGGGACATCTCCATGAACCGCCGCTGGCGGCGCAGGACAAGGCAGACCATGTCGTCTTCGAAAGCCGCGCGCAGGCTTTCACCGGTGCGGGCCATTTGGGATTGCCCCAGCGCGGCGAGGTCCGACAGCAGCGCGGGAGTCAGCCAGCGGCGCGCTGCCTCGGGGTCGGCGGCGTAGATGGCGAACTGCCGGTCAAAACCGGTATGCCCGGTGCGCACCGGGTGCATTCCTGACAGGTCGGAGAACGCCTTTGAAACCCGGTTCAGCACCTTGCCAGGGTTGAGGCCGATCCGAATGCGGGTGGGGGCCGGCCGGATGCCCCAGACCTGCATCGCCAAACCCCGAAAAGCGGCCGAGCGATTGTTGCCGCGGGTCTTCCGGCGCCAGGTTTCCACGGAAACTAGATCAAAGGCGCGCCCGCGCCAAAGGCCAGACATGCGGTCCGAGGCCCTGACCTCGGCCTGATCGCTGATCAGGTCGAACCGGTTGAAATCCTCCAGAGGGAATCCCTGTTCGACATCGGGATCGTAGCGCAGGCCGTCAAGGAACTGCGCGACAACCGGCAGCGCCTGCCGCGCGGCCACCCGTTTCCAGCCGCGCGCAACGCCCTGGCGTGCGACCGTGGCAAAAATCACCGTCATCAGGACCATGATTCCCACGAAAAAGGCGCCGACCGGGCCAACGGCGTCCCAGTCAAACAGCAGCACGGCCGTCACGGCGATGCCGCCTCCGATCAGGAGGATGATCGCAAACCAGAACCAGCCAAGGATGTTGCGTCGGCGGCGCTGACGTTCCAGTGCGGGCAGCATCGGGCGGACCTGCCTGTCGTAGATCTCGGCGAAACCTGCTTCGATTGGTGTGCGTTCGACAAATTGCATAAGGTCCCCGGGTGGCTGCGCCCGCTGTTTGCTGGCACACTAGCGGCAAGTCAATAAACCACCAGAGGCCGCAGTGCGCTCTGGGCAAAGAGAGGCGATATGGCAGATAACACGCTCCTTGCGGTGCTGATCGACGCGGATAACACCTCGCCGAAATACACCAAGGCGATCTTTGACGAGATCGCGATCCTTGGCGAAGCCTCGGTGCGGCGGTGCTACGGCGATTTTTCCAGTCAGCAGATGTCGGGCTGGAACAAGGTGCAGGCGGATTTCGGCATCGTGCCACATCACTCGCCTGCCAACACGGTGGGCAAGAACGCCAGCGACATCGCGCTGGTGATCGACGCCATGGACCTGATGCATACGGGCCGGTTCGACGGGTTTGTTCTGGTCAGTTCGGACAGTGACTTCACCCGGCTGGCCAGCCGCATCCGCGAACAGGGGCTGGATGTTTACGGGATGGGGATGCAAAAGACGCCGGATGCTTTCCGCAAGGCCTGCAAGCGGTTCATCTTTCTGGAAAACCTCGACTCGGCGCCGGAGAAATCCGCAGGCGCCAAGCCAAGCAAGTCGCTGGATCTGACGGCAGCGCGCGATCTGATTTTCAAGGCCATGGAATCTATTGATCAGGACGACGAATGGTATCGGCTGGGCGATATCGGGCAGGTCATCACGGCGGCCAACCCGGATTTCGACACACGCAGTTTCGGCAAACGCAAGCTGTCCGATCTGGTGGCGGAACTGAAGGTGTTTGAGAAAAAGCGCGGTGCGGGCAACCAGTTGTTGGTGCGCCGGGTGGACTGATCCCCTTGTCATCGACAGGGAACCGGTCTGTGTCTGCTGCGTTGCACCTTTGTGCACTTCCGTCCGCTGGCTGGGCTGGCGGACGGTGACAAGAACAAATTGTGTCGCCGCAGACGCAGTTTGTTCTCGCCAAGGCAGGAGAGGAGGACTGACTCATGGACATGATCAAGACGAAGGAAATCGCGCACGCCCTGTACCGGGCGCGCGGAGGCAAGGCCGAAGCGGAAGCGGCGCAGCGCGAACGGCTGTCAAGAGATGCAGGTGACTCGCAAGAGGCTGCATCCTGGCGGTCGATCAGGAGCAGCATCCGCCACCTCCGCGGCGCCAACCAGAGCTGACAGACAGCCTTTCTTCACGGCCACCAGCTTGTGACCGTTGCGATGATAGCGCTGACGGTCACGATGCTGGCCGAGGTGGAAATCAGGATCGAGGCTGAGACGCGCTGGGGCGCAATCCCATAGTGCTGCGCGAGGATAAAGACATTGCCCGCGACCGGTAGTGCCGCGGCAGAGACCGCCACCGAGGCGCGATAGGCGTCGATCGGGAAGAAGACGTAGACCCCAAGGCCCACGAACAGCGGATGCAGGATCAGCTTGGCAAAGCTCAGCCATCCCGCGATTTGCAGTCGCTCTGCGGATTTCGACGCCAGCGAGGCACCAATGGCAAAAAGCGCACCGGGGGTGGCAGCATTGCCCAGTGTCGTCAGGAAACTGTTGGCAACCTCGGGCACCGACAACCCGCTGGCGGAAACGCCAAGGCCGAGGGCGATCGAGACGATCATCGGGTTCTTGAGCAGGCCCAGCAGCAGTTTCCACAGGATGCCCAGCCCCATGTGCCCCTCGCGCGCGCCGGTGACCAGCAGGGTCAGCAGCGAGGAAAAGACAATCAGGTCGATGGAGAGAATCAGGATGATCGGGCCAACCGCCTCCTGACCCAGCAGCAGCGCCAGCATCGGCACGCCCAGAAAGCCGGTGTTGCCGATTGCGGCGCACTGCGCCTCGATCGAGGCGGTGGCCACATCAAGCCGACGGGCAAAGCCGATCAGCATCCCGATGGCCCATGTAAAGGCCGTGCCCCAAAGGTAGGCCGCGGCAAGGCGCGGTTCAAAGATCTCTTCGAAACGCAGGTTCGCCGAGAACCGGAACAGCATTGCCGAGAGGGCAAAGTAGAAGACGAATTTCGTCAGGCTGGCAGAGGCTTCCTCGGAAAAGAACCGCGTGCGGGCAGCGCCATAGCCCAGCCCGATCAGGCCGAAGAAAGGGAGGGTCTTGAGGAAGATATCCAGCATGACCGTGGAGTATCATGCGGCGGGGCGGGGTCAATGCCGCGCTGCGTCAGCCGGTCACGCGGCCGATCAGTCACGCCTGCAGCGGTTGCGGACGATACCCGAACGGCACCGAAGCATCCTCGCCAAGCAATTCGATCCCGACAAGCACATATCGCGGCTGCATCTGATCGTCGTTCAGCGGCAGGAACAGCTCCTGCGTGCAGCAAATCCCCGGCTCCGATCCGATGTAGGGCAATTGCACGATCAGGGGGCGGGGACGGGTTGCAAGGTCGACATAGGCGGACCAGATGCGCGAACCGGGGCCGCGTTTGGGGTCTGCGGCAATGCAATGGCCGGTCAGGTGACGCTCCATCGCGCCGCTGATGGCGCGCCCGATGTAGATGAACTGAAAATCCGTTGGTATCCCGGACGGATCACGCAGGATCTCTGTCACCACAAGGCGATCCAATGTGGCACCCAACTGATGCAGATTGAGGTCAGATAAGCTGGGCGGATTGCCCGAAACATGGGCATTCAGCCAGAAATAATAGAAATCCTTCAGGCGATCGGTTAGGCCGGAGACGGAATCCATTGTTTCGTGCATCTGGCCCCTATGCGCGGTGCGTTCTGGCGCCGGGCAAGGAACTCCGGGCGATCTGTCGGGGGAAGATTCCCTGATTTCGGACACCATGACAAGTGACAGTGAGCCAAGGCTACTGGGATCGGCAGACATGCGCCGTTGACAGGGGGTGACATCGGGCAGGAACATGAGGCCATGAAGCTGGACGATACATTGGGCAAGACCTTTCCGACATTGAAAGAGAGTCGCATGTTCTCGGATAGGTCAGACTTTGAGTGTGTGGCGCGGGTCCGGTTTGTCCCGTTGGCGATGGTGCTGGCCTTCCCTGTTGGCAATTCGGCGGATGATGCGTTTCGCCACCTGCGGCGCTTGAACGAGGTTGCAGACCACGGGCCGCACCCGGCAAGACACCCTGGATGAGATATGGCCCGCACGATCAGATGAGCGGTCCGGGCGCGGCGCGGCCGGAACTGTGGCGGCTGTGCCTTGGGTTGGTTCTGGCGGTGGTGATCTGGTTCGGGCTGGCGCGCGGGCTGATTGCGGTGCTCGGCGGCTTGATGGGTCAGGACGCCTACCTGTCTTTGCTGGCACGATTGGAAAGCGGAACGACGCCCGGCAGCCTGCTTTTGCTGCTGTTCCTGACCGGCACGCTGGGGGCGGGGGCAATGGTGGCCGCCGAGATGCTGCATGACCGTCCCGGTTGGGGACTGTTGGGGCCTTGGGCGCGGTTCCGGAGCGATTTCCTGCGGGTCACCGGTGCGTTGGTCCTGCTGAACCTCGTTGTCATGATCTTGCCGCCCTGGGATCTGGTGCAGGACACAACTCCGGGCCTGCCCCTGCGCGACTGGATGCTGTTTCTGCCAACCACGCTGGCGGTCATATTCATTCAGACCGGCGCGGAAGAGGTCTTTTTTCGCGGTTATTTCCAATCTCAATTGGCGGCGCGCTTCCGGCATCCGGCGATCTGGCTGGTCGTGCCTTCGGTCTTTTTCGGGATGGGGCATTACCTGCCCGACGTCTATGGCGAGAACGCCCTGACGGTGGCACTGTGGAGCGTGGCGTTCGGGCTGGCGGCTGCGGACCTGACAGCGCGCACCGGCAACTTGGGCGGTGCGGTGGCGCTGCATTTCGTGAACAACTTCTTGGCCTTTGCCTTGACCTCACTCAAGGGCGACATGTCCGGTCTTGCGCTGCGGCATTTGCCCTTTGGACCGGAGGATGTCGATGCGGTGGCCGCGCTTCTGCCCTTTGACATTGCGATGATCCTGCTCAGTTGGCTGGCGGCGCGGGTTGTGCTGCGGGTGTAGCATGGCTTTTTTCGCGACGTCGTTGCGGGCCGGTATCGTGAGGTTTGCAATTTGCCGCACCGGGGCATAAATCTGCGCGAACCTAACAGGCCGGGACCGAAATGAACTGGATCACGAACTACGTCAGACCGCGGATCAACTCGATTTTCTCGCGCCGCGAGGTGCCGGAGAACCTGTGGTCCAAATGTGATGGCTGCGGGACGATGTTGTTTCACCGCGAAATCAGCGACAACCTGAATGTCTGCACTAACTGCGGGCACCACATGCACATCACGCCGCGCGACCGGTTCCTGTCTTTGTTCGACGGGGGCATCTTTGCCGAGGTCGAGGTGCCGGAACCGGTCACTGACCCGCTGCACTTCCGCGATCAGAAAAGATACCCGGACCGGATGAAGGCGGCGCAGAAGGGCACGGGCGAACGAGAGGCCATGCTGGTCGGCGCCGGTGAGATCGGGCGCACGCCGATCGTCGCCGCGGCGCAGGACTTCAGCTTTATGGGCGGGTCGATGGGGATGTTTGTCGGCAATGCCATCATCGCCGCCGTGCAAGAGGCGATAAAACTGCGCCGTCCGCTGATCTTGTTCTCTGCCGCCGGGGGCGCGCGGATGCAGGAGGGTATCCTCAGCCTGATGCAGATGCCGCGCACGACGGTGGCCGTTCAGATGCTGAAAGAAGCCGGTCTGCCCTACATCGTGGTGCTGACACACCCGACGACGGGCGGGGTGACGGCCTCCTATGCCATGCTGGGCGACGTGCAGATTGCCGAGCCAAATGCACTGATCTGTTTCGCCGGGCCGCGCGTGATCGAACAGACCATCCGCGAAAAGCTGCCCGAGGAGTTCCAGCGTGCCGAATACCTGCTGGAACACGGGATGCTGGATCGAGTGACTGATCGGCGCGAGATGCGCGAAGAACTTATCGTCATCACCCGGATGCTGATGGATCTGCCGCCGGCGACCTGGGGCGACCTGCCGCCGCCGGGGCCCGAAGAGATGAAGCCGCAGGCCGAGCCGAACGCGGCGCTGGATGAGTCCAAGGGCTGAGGCCCTGTTTCGAAAGATCCACTGATGAGTGACGCCGGGCAAGGCTCTGACCTGCTGCTGCAGCGCATGATGGCGCTGCATCCCAAGATCATCGACCTGACGCTTGACCGGGTCTGGCGCCTGCTGGAGGCGATGGACCATCCCGAGGCCAAACTGCCGCCGGTTGTGCATCTGGCAGGGACCAACGGCAAGGGATCGACACAGGCGATGATCCGGGCGGGGCTGGAGGCCACGGGCAAGCGGGTGCATGCCTATACCTCGCCGCATCTTGCACGGTTTCATGAACGTATCCGGCTGGCGGGGGAATTGATTTCCGAGGCCGACCTGACGGCGGTTCTGGATGAATGCGTCGAGGCCAATGGCGCGGACTCGATCACCTATTTCGAGATCACGACCTGTGCCGCGCTGCTGGCGATGAGCCGGGTTCCGGCGGACTACGTGCTGTTGGAAACCGGGCTGGGCGGGCGTCTGGACGCGACCAACGTCATCGCGCGGCCTGCGGCGACGGTGATCACTCCGATCTCGATGGATCATGAGCAATACCTGGGCGACACGCTGGCCAAAATAGCCGGCGAAAAGGCGGGCATCATCAAACGTGGTGTTCCCTGTGTGGTGGGCCCGCAACCGGACGAGGCGCTTGAAGTGATCGAGGCGCGCGCGGCGGCGCTTGGGGCGCCATTGCTGGCGCATGGTCAGCATTGGCACGTCTGGGAAGAGCGCGGGCGGCTTGTGTTTCAGGATGAGACTGGTTTGCTGGATCTGCCGCTACCGGCTTTGCCGGGCGCGCATCAGTTGCAGAACGCAGGCGCGGCGCTGGCCGTTCTGCGTCTGTTGCAGGCGGGGGAGGCGGCCTTTGATGCCGCGATGACGCAGGCGTACTGGCCTGCGCGGATGCAGCGTTTGCGCTCTGGTCCGCTGGCAGAGGCCGCGCCGGAGGTGGAACTGTGGCTGGACGGCGGACATAATCCTGCGGCGGGAGAGGCCCTGGCCGCTCATGTTGCGGGATTGTCGGGCCGCAAGCTGCATCTGATCTGCGGTATGCTGAACACCAAGGATGCGCGTGGCTTCCTGCGGCCGCTGGCCCCGGTGGCCGACAGCCTGACGGCGGTTACGATCCCCGGAGAGGCAAACACATTGCCCGCCGAAGAGACCGCCCGTCTGGCAAATGAGGTTGGGCACAAGGCCGGCATCGCGGCAGATGTGCAGCAGGCGTTAAAGGCGATCCGTGCCGAAGATCCGCAGGCGCGCGTGCTGATTTGCGGGTCGCTATACCTTGCCGGGTGGGTCTTGCGCCAGGAAATCACCTGACAGCGGGGATGACCACCTGATTGGGCGGACGGATTTGCGTCGCTTGACCATCTAACCACGCCTCGCTGATGGAAACCAACGTGCGCCGGGGGGCCAGTGCGGCCCCCCGGCCAAGTACTTTACATGCCTGGCATGATGACCTTGTCGATGACGTGGATCACGCCGTTCGAGGCCTCGATGTCGGCCGTGACGACAGTGGCGTCGTTGACCATGACGCCATTGTCGAGGTCGATGGTGATATCCGTACCCTCGACCGTGGTTGCCATCATGTCATCGGTCAGATCCGACGACATGACCTTGCCCGACACCACGTGGTAGGTGAGGATCGAGGTCAGCTGATCCTTGTTCTCGGGCTTCAGCAGGTTTTCGACGGTGCCTTCCGGCAGAGCCGCAAAGGCCGCGTCGGTCGGTGCGAAGACGGTGAACGGTCCGTCGCCCTTGAGCGTGTCGACGAGGCCGGCGGCGGTTGCAGCGGCCAGCAGGGTCTCAAAGCCGCCGGCGTCCTTGGCGGTGTCGACGATGTCCTTTGAGTGGCCACCGGCGAAGGCCGAAGTGGCAGTCAGGGCGAGGGCCGCAGTAGCGGCGTAGAACGTCTTGCGGATCATTGTAGGTCCTCCTTGGTTCAAGGATGCGTTCGTTAGCATCGTGAAGGTCTACGGGACTGCAGAGCGTTCGGATCAGTCAGATTTTTTTCGCCAGCGGCTTGACTGATGCTGCGGGCTGGCTAAGCGGTGGAGCCGGTGAAATTCCACTGACATCTTTGTTATCAGAAAGCGGAAATTCAGGGTGATCCACCGGGGTCGGCGGGCCGGCTGCGGCCCGCCTGCACAGGGTCAGTCAAGACCAATGGCCTCGCGCGCGATGCCGTCCAGCAGCGCCTCGATCTTTTTCATCTCACCGTCGGGGAAAGTGCGGAAACCGATGGTGGTGGTGTCCGGTGTCGAGGGCTGGACGATGACGAAGATGTCGTAGGGGCAGAAGACGACGTTCATCGGGTCTGCCTCCATCACTTCGCGCGACAGCTGCGCCGAACAGAAGCTGAAGATGTCGGCCTGGGTAAAGATCGTGACGTCCGAGCCGACGTCACCCCTGGTCCGTTCCAGCATTTCGCCGGTGTGGCTGACCGCGTCGATGACCAGACCGGCACCGATGATGGCGTTTTCCAATCCGAAAACGACGTCGTCAAAACTCTGGCTGGTGTCATAGGTGATCATGTCGTCAGCGCAGGCGGCGCTGGCCGTGATCGCAAGCGCCGCAGCGCGGATGAGATGTTTCATAAATCCTCCCGAGCACGAAATGGGCAGACAGGGTGCCATTCCTCTGTGATGGTGACAGGATAACGTTTGCCCGATGGTTTGACCTTGAGGCAAATCAACACATTCGCGGAGGGGAATATGGTATACGCAATGGCGGCGCTGCAATATCTGGCGTTGTTCTTTGTCTTTCTGATCGGTGTCGGTTTTGCGCTGTCCATCGGAATGTACGTGATTGACCGCACCCAGACCGGAGATGCGATCCGGCGCAACTATCCTGTCATCGGCCGGTTCCGGAAACTGTTCACCGAACTGGGCGAATTCTTTCGCCAGTATTTCTTTGCCATGGATCGCGAGGAGATGCCGTTCAACCGGGCGCAGCGAAACTGGATCTACAATGCCAGCGAGGACAAGGGGAACACGGTGGCCTTTGGCTCGACCCGGAACCTGAACATTCCCGGGACGCCGATTTTCATGAACGCGGTCTTTCCGCCGCTGGACGATCAATATGCCTCGACCGAGCCTTTGGTGATCGGCCCTTTCTGCCGTGAACCTTTCGCGGCGCCGTCGATCTTCAACATCTCCGGCATGTCCTATGGCGCGATTTCGAAACCGGCAGTGCGCGCGCTGAGCCGGGGGGCCAAGAAGGCCGGGATCTGGCTGAACACCGGGGAAGGGGGCCTGTCACCCTATCACCTGGAGGGCGGTTGCGACATTGTCTATCAAATCGGCACGGCAAAGTTCGGTGTGCGTGACCACATGGGCAACCTGAGCGACGAAAAGCTGAAAGAGGTTGCCGCGCATCCCCAGGTCAGGATGTTCGAGATCAAGCTGAGTCAGGGGGCCAAGCCGGGCAAGGGCGGTATCCTGCCCGCGGCCAAGATCGACGAAGAGGTGTCGCTGATCCGGGGTGTGCCGATGGGGCAGGACGCGATCTCGCCCAACCGCCACCGTGAGGTGGATGATTTCGACGGCCTGCTGGACCTGATCCAACATATCCGCGAGGTGACGGGCAAGCCGGTTGGTTTCAAGACCTGCATGGGCTCTGCCGATCCGTGGTTTGCCTTCTTCAAGAAGGTGAAAGAGCGCGGCGTCGAATGCGCACCGGATTTCATCACTGTGGATGGTGGCGAGGGCGGCACGGGTGCGGCCCCGCTGCCGCTGATCGACCTTGTCGGCCTGCCGCTGCGCGAGGCGCTGATCCGCATGGTGGACCTGCGCGACCTGGCCGGTCTGCATGATCGCATCCGGATCGTGGCGGCGGGCAAGCTGGTCAATCCCGGGGACGTGGCATGGGCGATCTGCCTTGGCGCGGACTTCGTCGCCTCGGCCCGGGGCTTCATGTTCTCGCTGGGCTGTATCCAGGCGCTGAAATGCAACAAGAACACCTGCCCGACCGGCATCACCACGCATATCCCGTCCTTGCAAAAGGGGCTGGTGGTCAAGGAAAAGGACAAGCGGGTGGCGCATTACGCCAAGGCCGTCATCAAGGAGGTCGAGACCATCGCGCATTCGGTCGGCGTGGCCGAACCGCGGGAAATTCGCCGGCGCCATGTGCGGGTGGTCAAGGATGACGGATCCTCGGTGCAGTTGAACGAGATCTATCCCTCGGTCCGTCTGGGGGACGGCGGTGCCGCCGGGAACCGGATATTCGAAGAGGCGCTGCGCCGGATGCAGGTGGACGCCAGGGCACCGTGATTGTGCAGGGCAGAGGCCGGTTTTGCGGCCTCTGCCGTCGCCTGCTGGTCGATGATTTTGAGGGGCAAGCCAGCTGTCCGACATGCAACCCAGATTGTCCGGCGCTGTAGTAGCTTGGTCAGATTGCCGAGTGATCGTCCGAGATCTGGTCATTTTCATTCATGCGAGGATGTCATGGACAACCACAATCCGGAATTGACCGAAGAGACTTTGGACCCGGCGGATTGGGCCGGGATGCAGGATCTGGCGCATCGCATCGTGGATGATGCCATTGCCCATGTCCGGGACGTGCGCGATCGGCCCGTCTGGACCGAAATGCCCGCTGAGGAGCGCAGCGTCTATGCGCGACAGGTTCCGGCAGGGCCGCAGCCTGTCGCGGAAATCTATGAGGAGCTTCAGAAGATCCTGATGCCCTATCCGATGGGCAATACCCATCCAAGGTTCTGGATGTGGTACATGGGATCGGGCAGCTACAGCGGTGCATTGGCAGAGTTCCTGTCCGCCATCGACGGGTCCAACCTTGGCGGCGGCAACAACGCTGCGGCCTTCATGGACAGTCAGGTGGTGAACTGGCTGAAACAGATGATGGGATTTCCGGCAGAGGCGGGCGGTACGCTGGTCAGCGGTGGGTCGATGGCCAATATCATCGGGCTGACTGCCGCGCGCAACGCCAAGGCGGGTGTCGATCTGCGTGCCGAAGGCGTGGCGGCGATGCCAAAGCCGCTGCGCTTTTACGGATCGGACCAGCTGCACAGTTGTCACCAGAAAGCGGTGGAACTGCTGGGGCTTGGCAACAAGGCGCTGCGGCGGGTCCCATCGGGGCCGGATTTCCGAATGGATCTGGCGGCGCTGCGCGCGATGATCGCCGAGGACCGCAAGGCGGGCCTGCGCCCCGCTGCGGTGATCGCAACCGCAGGTACGGTGAACACCGGCGCCATCGACGACCTTGCCGGGATCGAAGCGCTGTGCCGGGAAGAAGACCTGTGGTTTCACGTCGACGGCTGTATTGGGGCGCTGATCGCGATCGCGCCAGAGAACCGGCATCTGGTGGCGGGGCTGGAAAAGGCGGATTCCATAGCGCTGGACCCGCATAAATGGTTGCATGTCCCGTTCGAGGCCGGATGCGCCCTGATCCGGGATGCCGGACTGCATCGCGACACCTTTGCCGTGCATCCGGAGTATCTGGAGGAAAAACCGCGCGGCATTGCCGCGAACGAGTATCTGCATGACTACAACCTTCAGACCTCACGCGCCTTCCGTGCATTGAAGGTCTGGATGACGCTGCGGGAACATGGGGTGGCAAAGTTCGGGCGGCTGATAGACCAGAACATTGCCCAGGGTCATTATCTGGAGCAATTGATCGAGGCCTGCCCGGTGCTTGAGATGATGTCGCCCCGGCAGATCAACATCGTTTGCTTTCGGTATCGGCCCGAAGATCGGGCGGAACCGGACCTGCGCGCGCAGAACACCGAAATCATGCTGCGTCTGCAGGAGGCCGGGATTGCTGCCCTGTCCGATACCACGGTCGCCGGGCAACACTGCCTGCGCGTGGCGATCTGCAATCACCGCACCCGGCGCGAGGATCTGGATCTTCTGGTCCGCGAAATTCAGCGGGTCGGGGCAGAGGTGGTTTCGGAGGCGGGGTCCGGCTCTGGTGTTTCAATGGCGTGACGCCAACGTGAGACAATGTTTGTTTAGATCGCCAAGGTGATATCCTATCTTTCTTCCAACGAAGCCGAGGAGAGATCATGGCCAACCGCTGGACGAACAAGCTCACCCGTTCCGATGTCACGCCGGAACGTCACTATCTGAACCGACGCACACTGCTGACAGGTCTGGGGATCGGGGCCGGGGCGGCGGCGGGCATCGGGGGACTGGCGCTTTCGGGGATGCCGGGAGCCGCGCAGGCGCAGGGCGCCGAAGCGTTGGATCCGAACACCTGGGAAGAGATCACATCCTACAACAACTACTACGAGTTCGGCACGCGCAAGGACGACCCGGCGCAGAATGCTCATACGCTGACAACCGAACCCTGGACGATCCAGATCGACGGTCTGGTCGAAAAGCCCGGTGACTACGGTCTGGACGATATCCTCAGCCAGATGACCATCGAGGAACGGATCTATCGTTTGCGCTGCGTCGAGGCCTGGTCGATGGTTGTGCCATGGAACGGGTTCGAGCTGGCCGACCTGCTGGACATGGTCGGGGTCAAGCCCGAGGCGCAATACGTCGCCTTTGAAACCGTGCTGCGACCGGAGGAAATGCCCGGCACGCGGTACCCGGTTCTCGAGTGGCCCTATGTCGAGGGGCTGCGGCTGGATGAGGCCCGGCATCCGCTGACCTTGATGGCGACAGGCATCTACGGAAAGACCATTCCGAACCAGAACGGTGCGCCGGTGCGCTTGGTGGTGCCATGGAAGTATGGCTTCAAATCGATCAAGTCGATCGTGCGGATCACACTGACGGATACGCAGCCGCCGACCAGCTGGAACAAGACACTGGGTCGGGAATACGGCTTTTATTCGAACGTGAACCCCGAGGTCGACCATCCGCGCTGGAGCCAGGCGTCGGAACGCCGGATCGGCGGCGGGCTGTTCTCGAAGAAGGTGCCGACGCTGATGTTCAACGGCTATGAAGAAGAGGTCGCCGGGCTGTATGAGGGCATGGACCTGAAGGTGCACTATTGACCCAGGTGGTGCTGACCTCGGAACTGACCTGCCCGTCCTGCGGGGCGCGCAGCCAGGAGACGATGCCGCAGGACGCCTGCCAGTTCTTCTGGGAATGCCCGGCCTGCCAGGCGGTGGTGCGCCCGAAACCCGGAGACTGCTGTGTTTACTGTTCCTATGGAACGGCGCCCTGTCCGCCAATCCAGTCGGGCAAGGGGTGTTGCGCATGACCTATGTCGTCGATCACATCAACAAGGCGGCGCGCCGGGTTCCTGCCTGGGCTCTTTATCTCGTGCTGGCTCTGCCTGCGCCCTGGTATCTGTATCAGGCCGCGACCGGGGCGATGGGCGTCGAACCGATCAAGGCGTTGGAACACGCGCTTGGCCTGTTTGCCCTGCAACTGGCCATCGCCGGACTGGCGGTGACACCGCTGCGTCGCCTTGTTGGTCTGAACCTGTTGAAGTTTCGCCGGGCGATCGGCCTGATGACCTTCTACTATGTGACGCTGCACCTGCTGGTCTGGTTGGTGCTGGATGTCCAGGTCCTGAGCCAGATCTGGGCCGACATTCTAAAGCGCCCCTATGTCACGGTTGGAATGGGGGCTTTCGTGTTGATGGTTCCGCTGGCGCTGAGTTCGAACAACTGGTCGGTCCGCAGGTTGGGACCGGCCTGGCGGAAACTGCACAAGCTGACCTATGCAGCGGTCCTTCTGGGTGGGCTGCACTATGTGATGCTGGTCAAAGGATTTCAGATAGAGCCGTTGGTCTACATGGGCCTGATCCTTGGCCTGCTGGCGTTGCGGGTCAGGGCCCTGCCAAGGCTGCGCACCGCTTGAAACGCAACCGCTCCGTCTGAAGGGAACAGCGAATCCGCCTCCGGGCGGATTTTCTGTGACCGCCGACACGGGGAAAGTGCCTTTTCGCAGCAAAAAGCAGGCCGAGTCGCGGGGCGATTCACCGGGTGAATCGCAGGGACTTGGGGGTGAGGGTGGGGAAAACTCTAGATATTGATGACGCCGATGCCGCGTTGCAGCGCAAAATGGGCGGAAAGGATGGTTTTGACCAATAAATAGGCGATCTAACCCTATGAAATTATTATATTTCGGATCTTTTTTGGAAAAAGTTGTGATTGGGATGAAAAAACTGCTTGCGGGTGTTGGGTGATAACCTTAGAACCCCCTTCACCGGCGGCGCTGAGGCGCTGCA
>JAXMNQ010000009.1:0-145131 GCA_034670345.1 Paracoccaceae bacterium
TGAGAAACCTCAATCGTCAGACAGGTCGGCAAGATCGCAAAATGCGCGGCCTTCGGATCAGCTCAATACCCCAGCCGCAAGCGCCATTGCCGCGATAGCGGCTTCGTCCCTCCGCCCTTCTTAACTGAGTCAAGCCTCGACCCATACGAGTGTGCCGGCTGTTGTTCGCAATCGAGAAATCGGCGCGCTCCCAGAGGTCTCAATCATGGATGCCGATAGGCGAGGGGCGGGGGCGATTTGGCGCTCAATTGAGCTCTGGAACCGCTTGAGCAAGAAACATGCCCTCGACGCGAAGTCCCGCCGCCTCGACCAGCGCACGGGCGATCGGGGGCATCTCGGCCACGGCACGCGCAACATCATCCATGGCAATGCGCTTCGACACCTCTGGTGCGTCAAGGCGCACGAGGTACTCACGGCCGATGCGAAGTCCGGCCTGGCCGAGTGCATTGTGTGCCTGAGCGCGTATCGCCGAGAGGTAGAACTGGTGGCCCAGACAAGCTGGCCGCCAATCCGATGCCACCGACACAAGCCTAGAAATCGAGGTTTTCGACCGTCAGGGCATTCTGCTGGATGAATTCCCGGCGCGGTTCGACCACGTCGCCCATCAGCTTGGTGAACAGATCGTCCGCCTCGGCGATGTCGTCGATGGTGACCTGCAGCAAGGTGCGGGCGTCCGGGTCCAATGTCGTTTCCCACAACTGGCTCGGGTTCATCTCGCCCAGCCCCTTGTAACGCTGCAGGCTCAGACCTTTTTCACCCTCTTCAAGGATCGCCTTCAACAGATCCAGCGGCCCATAGATCATCTGCCGCCGTTCCTTGCGTTCCAGAACAGAGGGTGCGCCATAGATATGCTGCAGGCTCTCGGTAAAGGTGCCGGTTCGGCGCGCCTCACCCGAGCGCAGCATCGGCCCGTCCAGCGTGCGCACCTCTTCGACCCCGCGCAGGATCCGCGCCAGCCGGATGCCCTTGTCCTGGGTGATCCGGCCCATCCAGCCGCGCTCATATTCCAGCGCGATCAGGTCCAGCCGCGCCGCTACCTTGTCGGCAACCCCTTGCAAATCCGAATCGACCGCGCCGGGTACAAAGCCACCGGCGATGGCGGCCTGTTCCAGGATGTGGCGGGGATAATGGGTCGGGAAAGCCTCCAGCACGCGCCGCAACTGCCGCGCCTCTTCGACCACGCGGATCAGGTCCTGCCCGACAATCACCTCACCGGATCCCAGTTTCAGCTGTGCACCGTCGATGCCCTGCTGGATCAGATAGTCGTCCAACGCGCCCTGATCCTTGAGATAGACCTCGGACTTGCCGCGCGCGACCTTGTACAGGGGCGGCTGCGCGATATAGAGAAAGCCGCCCTCGATCAGCTGCGGCATCTGCCGGAAGAAGAAGGTCAGCAGCAGCGTCCGGATATGCGCGCCGTCCACGTCCGCGTCGGTCATGATGACGATCTTGTGGTAGCGCAGCTTGGAAATATCGAACTCATCGCGCCCGATCCCGGTGCCCAGCGCCATGACAAGGTTGCCGATCTCCTGCGAGGACAGCATCCGGTCAAAACGCGCGCGTTCCACATTCAGGATCTTGCCGCGCAGGGGCAGGATCGCCTGATTGCGCCGGTCGCGGCCGGTCTGGGCCGATCCACCGGCCGAATCCCCCTCGACAAGGAAAAGCTCGGTCAGGCTGGGGTCTTTTTCCGAGCAGTCCTTCAGCTTGGCCGCGTTGAAACTGACATCCATCGCGGTCTTGCGCCGGGTCAGTTCGCGCGCCTTGCGCGCCGCCTCACGGGCCAGCGCGGCCTCGATGATCTTGCCGACGATCTGCTTGGCCTGCTGCGGGTTCTCTTCGAACCATTCGGACAGTTTTTCGTTCATCAACCCTTCGACCGCCGGGCGCACCTCGGAGGAGACAAGCTTGTCCTTGGTCTGCGAGCTGAACTTGGGATCCGGCACCTTGACGGACAGAACGGCGGTCAGGCCCTCACGCGCGTCATCGCCGGTAAAGTTGATCTTCTCCCGCTTGGCAATGCCGCTTTCCTGCGCGTATTTCTGGATTGTCCGCGTCAGCGCGCCGCGAAAGCCCGCCAGATGCGTGCCGCCATCCCGCTGCGGGATGTTGTTGGTAAAGGGCAGGACGTTTTCGTGGTAGCTGTCATTCCACCACATGGCGACTTCGACACCGATGCCGTCTTTTTCGCCGTCCATGTAGACCGGGTCGGCCATCACTGCCTGCTTGTGCCGGTCGAGGTATTTGACGAATTCCCGCACGCCGCCTTCGTAGTGCAGCTCTGTCTTTACCGGTTCGACC
Organism: Paracoccaceae bacterium; assembly: GCA_034670345.1. GTDB lineage: Bacteria > Pseudomonadota > Alphaproteobacteria > Rhodobacterales > Rhodobacteraceae > Antarctobacter. The sequence continues at coordinate 2,302 of JAXMNQ010000009.1, forward strand.
GGACGCTCATCCTCAAGGATGATGCGGACGCCGGAGTTCAGGAAGGCCAGTTCGCGCAGGCGCTTTTCAAGGATCTCGAACTGATAGTCGAGGTTCGAAAACGTGCCCGTGGACGCCAGAAAGCGCACCTCGGTCCCGCTTTCATCTGGCGCGTCGCCCACGACGCGCAGGTGTTCGGTGGTCTCGCCATGTTCGAACTTGGCGAAGTGTTCCTTGCCATTGCGCCAGATGCGCAACTCCAGCCAGACGGACAGCGCGTTCACGACGGAAACGCCAACCCCGTGCAGACCGCCCGACACCTTGTAGGAGTTCTGGTCGAACTTCCCGCCGGCATGCAGCTGGGTCATGATGACCTCGGCGGCCGAGACACCCTCTTCGGTGTGGATGTCCACCGGGATTCCGCGCCCGTTGTCGCGCACCGACACGCTGGAATCCGCATGGATTTTCACATGCACATAGTCCGCATGTTTGGCCAGCGCCTCATCGATGCCGTTGTCCACGACCTCATAGACCATGTGGTGCAGGCCAGAGCCGTCATCGGTGTCACCGATATACATGCCGGGGCGCTTGCGCACTGCCTCCAAGCCTTTGAGAACCTTGATGGAATCGGCGCCATATTCATTCTGCGCCGCTGGCTGGTCGGACATTGCCTGATCCTTGGTTATTTTGGCCCAAGTTATAGAGGTTTGGCCAGGTAATGTCACGCGACAGACACAATATTTGGTAATCGCCTAAGGGGTGATTCCCGACAGTGTCAGATCGCGGTGAAGTTGGCTCGCCTCATCCCAGAGCGCCGGGTTTTTCGGGCTCTCCGCGATCTTGAGCCAGTCCTCCGCTGTCGCCGATTCCAGCGCGATCAGATCGGACAGGCGCGGGTCCGGTGTATGTCCCGCCGCACTCTCGGCTGCGGCCATCTTTTCGGCGATCAAGCCATCAATCGCCGCCTCTGTATCGGCATCCAGAGCACAACCCGCGCGCAGCCGCGCCGTGTCCATCGGCGGCATGGCGGCCTCGTTCAGCCTCATCCAGCGCAGCGCCAGCGCGGGCCGCAGAATGTAGAAAAACCGCTTGAGCCTTGGCCGTCCGTCCGGGCCGATCAGCCGCGATTCCTGCCGGCGTAAAAGCGACAGGTAATGCCAGCTGACGGATTTGCGATCCAGCGCCCGGCCCGCGAACCCGGACAGGCGCTGTACGGCCGCGTTCTCGGCCAGATAGACCAGCGGCGACTGCAGCCATTCGGCGATCACCGCGTTGGACCCAAGCGCCAGGGTGAGCGCCTTTGACAGTTCCCAGCCAGAGATGTCCAACTCGTCGTCGATGGGCCGCTCGATCACATCGCGTTTCCTGCCCAGCTTCAGGTGCCAGTCCAGCGGACGGGCATAGACAAAGCGCACGTCATAATCGCTGTCAGGTGAATGAAAGCCCCAGGCGCGTGACCCGCTTTCGACAGCAAGCAGGATGCGCACCTCTTCCTCACGCGCAATCTCACGCAGCTTGTCCCGGATCAGCGTCTTCATCCGCGCGTCGACAGGGTCGGTCATGGTTGCATCCCGATTTGCAGTTCCCGGTGTTCTACAACTTTTTCGCGGTCAGAACAGGTGGCCCAGGAAATCGATCTCGACGCCTTCACGCCAGTCCGCTTCACGCAGCGGGCGCACCTTGAGAAACTGGCTTGTACGCCGCTCGATCTCTCCGGTACGGGCCCCCTCCATTTGCACATGGAGATAAGGGTTGATAACCGGCCGGAAACCGGCACGGTCATAGAGACTGCGGGCCCCAAATAGCAAGAGAAACTCCGCTTGGCTGTCTTGGCCAATTGCGACGCTTCGATCCATCAGCAGGGTTGCGATGCCCTTGCCGCGTGCCTCGGGCAGGGCGGCAACGTCGCCAACGCCGATGACATCGACCAGCGTATCGCCCACCCGAATGGCCCGGAAGAAAAGCGCCACATGGCCAAGGATGCGGTCCTCGCGCCAGACCAGCCGCAGATGCGGACGCTGTTTAAAGAAGCTGCGCCCGCCAAAGTCTGTGGGGAAACTGGTCTTCAGAAGCGCCGCAATTTCAGCGTCGTCTTTGGCCACGAGGCGATGTTCCGGGACTTCTTCAATCATGCGGCTGCACCAGGGTTTCACCATCCTCATCGGTGACCTCGAGGTACTGCGCGTTTTCGCCCAGTTCCGCGAACAGTTCCGGCCCAGTGCCCGTCATCCAGGCCTGCGCCCCCAGCGCCGTCAATTCAGCATACAGCGCCGCGCGGCGGCTGGCGTCCAGGTGGGCCGCAACTTCATCCAGCAAGAGGATCGGCGCGGCCCCGAAATCCTCGGCCAGCGCACGGGCATTGGCGAGGATCAGCGAGATCAGCAAGGCTTTCTGCTCTCCCGTGGAACAGTCGGAGGCGGGCACACCCTTGGCTGCATACACCCCGTAGAGGTCAGACCGGTGTGGCCCGACCAATGTCCGCCCCGCGGCCATGTCCCGGAACCGGCTTTCTGCCAGCGCCTCCAGCAGGTCGGCTTCGGTGTCCGGAAGACTGCCTTCGGACTGCACGATGTCCAGTTCCGCCGTTGGAAATCCTGTCTCGGCGCTGTCCTGAGCCAGTTGCAGCCGCGCCAGGGCCTCTTGCCGGTTGGCAATCAGAACCACGCCGGACCGCGCCATTTGTGCCTCCAAAGCCTGATACCACCGGGCATCGCGGACCTGATCCTTTAGCAGGCGGTTGCGGTCGCGCATGGCCTTTTCGTAGTCCAGCGTCGCCTGCGCGTGGTCAGGGAAAAAAGACAGCGTCATGCGGTCCAGAAACCGCCGCCGCCCCTCGGCGCCCTCGATCCACAGCCGGTCCATCGCCGGGATCAGCCAGACGGTGCGGGCAATTCGGCCAAGCGCGATCTGGCTGGCGCTCTTGTCGTTGATCGTGATGCTGCGCGCGGCGCCGTTTTCCGAGGTAAAGGCGATCTCGTTCTGACCCACCGGTCCCGTCAGCAGGCCGGTGATCTTCCAGCCAAGGCTTTCGGGCCTGCGCGCCATCTCGGCCGCCGAGGCGCGCCGCAAGCCGCGCCCGGGCGAAAACAGCGAGACCGCCTCGATCAGGTTGGTCTTGCCCGCGCCATTGGGACCGTGGATCGCCACCGGCCGCGCATCTAGGTCCAGCACCGTGCGGCGGTGCGACCTGAAATGCGACAGCGTCAGCTTTGTCAGGGCGAGGGACATGCGTCAGACGCTGAACCGTCTGACCTCACACCCGCATCGGCATGACGACATAGACGGCGCTGGTGTCGTTGCCTTCGCGCATCAGGGTCGGATCACCGGAAGAGTTGAACAGGAACACGGCGTTTTCGCGATCCACCTGGCTGGCGATTTCCAGCAGGTACTTTGCGTTGAAACCGATCTCCAGCCGTTCATCGCCGTAGGCCACGGCGAGTTCTTCCTCTGCCGCGCCGCTGTCCGGTGCATTGACGGAGAGGATCAGCCGGTCCTCGTCCAGCTGCAACTTGACGGCACGAGAGCGTTCCGAAGACACCGTTGCAACCCGGTCCACCGCCTTGGCGAATTCCGCTGCGTCGACTTCGAGCTTGCGTGTGTTTCCGGTGGGAATGACGCGGGTGTAATCGGGAAAGGTGCCGTCGATCACTTTCGACGTCAGCGTGATGTCAGGCGTGGCAAAGCGGACCTTGGTTTCCGAAACGGAGACCGCGATGTCCATGTCGTCCTGATCCAGCAGCTTGCGCATCTCACCCACGGTCTTGCGGGGGACGATCACACCGGGCATGTCCTCTGCTCCTGCAGGCAGTGGCGCGTCGATCCGCGCCAGGCGGTGCCCGTCAGTCGCCACGCACCGCAGCGCCTTGCCTTCGTCGCCATCGGCGACATGCATGTAAACGCCGTTGAGGTAATACCGCGTTTCCTCGGTCGAGATGGCGAACTTGGACTTGTCGAAGAGACGGCGCAGCACCTCGGCCTTGGCCGAAAAGTTGGTCTCATACTCGGACGAGGCCATGACAGGGAAATCTTCTTTCGGCAGCGTGGCCAGCGAGAAATGCGACCGCCCGGCAGCGACCGAAAGACGGCCCGAACCGGGATCCGAGATCAGCTCGACCAGCGCCCCGTCGGGCAGTTTGCGCACGATTTCATGCAGGGTCACGGCAGAGACCGTGGCCCCGCCGGCCTTTTCGACCTGTGCCACGGCCTTGTCCAGCACCTCGATGTCCAGATCGGTGGCGCGGAAGGTGACCGTCTCTCCTTCGGCCTCGATCAGCACGTTGGCCAGGATCGGAATGGTGTTCCGCCGCTCGACCACAGATTGCGCTTGCGCGACCGCGCGCAACAGCGCCGCCCGTTCCATGCTGAATTTCATCGCCCTACCCTCTCCGCAACGCCGGGAGACGCAGCCTAACGCGCGCCGAACCGCACTCCAACCCGGTTTTCAACGATTTGTCTTGTGCTTTTGCCAAGGCGTCAAGGCGTTGCGGCGCGCCAGAGCCGGTGCGCCGCATTTTTTCAACAGCTGATCAGGCTTCCAGGGCCCGACGCAGCATCTCGACGTCCTCGTCGATCTGGCCATCCTGCTGGCGCAGCTCTTCGATCCGTTTCACCCCGTGCATGACGGTGGTGTGGTCACGACCGCCAAAGCGCCGACCGATTTCAGGTAACGAGCGCGAAGTCAGCTGCTTGCAGAGATACATCGCCACCTGGCGCGGGCGGGCAAAATTGCGCACACGCTTGGGGCCGATCATGTCCGACAAGCGGATGTTGTAATGTTCGGCCACCTTGCGCTGAATTTCGTCGATCGAAATCTTGCGCTCGGACGCGCGCAGCACATCGGCAAGGCTGTCCTGCACCAGATCCATGTTGATCGGCTTGCCCACCAGAGAGGCAAAGGCGAACAACCGGGTCAGCGCCCCTTCGAGCACGCGCACGTTGGTGCTGATCCGGTGCGCGAGGAATTCCAGAACACCGTTTTCGATTTCCAGATCCGGGTGTTGGGCGCGGTAGTGTTCGACCTTGGTCTGCAGAATGCCGAGACGCAGTTCATAGTCGGTCGGGTGCAGATCGACGACCAGCCCGGATTGCAGACGGCTGCGGATGCGGTTTTCCAGATCCTTGATCTCATCCGGGGCGCGATCGGCCGAGATGATGATCTGCTTGTTCTGGTCCACCAGCGCATTGAAGGTGTGAAAGAACTCTTCCTGCGTCGAATCCTTGCCGGCGATGAACTGCACGTCATCGACCATCAGCACGTCGACAGAGCGGAACATCTCCTTGAAGTCCATCATCTTGCGTTCGCGCAGCGCCTGCACAAATCGATACATGAACTGTTCGGCCGAGAGGTAGAGCACCACGATATTCGGGTTTCGCTGGGTCAGCTCCCATGCAATCGCGTGCATCAGGTGCGTCTTGCCCAGACCGACGCCGCCATAGAGGAACAGCGGGTTGAAGGTGACCGGGCCGCCCTCTGCCACGCGCTTTGCGGCGGCATGGGCCAGTTCGTTCGGTTTGCCGACAACAAAGGTGTCAAAGGTGAAACGCCTGTCCAGCGGCGCGCCGGGCAGATGACTGCGTGCAGGGGCAGGCGCGGCCGCAGCGGCCGGTCTCTCGGCCCGTTCGCCCGGTGCGGCAGCAACCCCGATTTCGAGTCGACGGACGTTGCCGTTGGCCGAATTCAGATGATCCTGCAGCACCTCGCCGTAGTTCTGCGACACGTAGGTGCTGAAGAAATTTGTCGGCGCCTGAAATGTTGCGATCCCGTCTGCGCTTATCCCCATGAAGTGCAGCGGTTCGATCCATGTCCTGTAGTTGTTCTGCCCGACAGCCTTGCAGATCTTGTCCTGCAGAGCTCCCCATTGCTCTTTGGTCATATGCCCGTTTGTCCTCACTCTCGATCCCCATGCCGACACACCAATCGGCAACGCTCACAATACAGAGGGAACAACAACACGCACACCCTGCGCAGTACGCAGAGGCCGGAGCGGTGCCCCGTTCAGGTCGTCGGAGGCTTGCGCATCGTCCCGTCAGCGCGGCCTCGCGGCGATCAGCATGTTGTCCCATTGGACAGGGCCGGGTTTCCCCGATAGCTTGCTGGCGGCGCTTCCACGCCGTCCTTCAAGCTGATCACCTGAGTCGTAACCGACGCCAGTGACCGGCAGCCTTGTCCCCCCTGCGATGTGACTCGCCTGACGAAACTACCAATCTTCCAGAAGAACGGGCAACCGAAACTACCGCTTGACTCGGATTCTCGGGAAAAAGAATCTTCAGTGTGTTCAAAACGTTATACATGCAAAAAGGACGCCACATAATGTGGCGTCCCTTGCATTAGTTACTAGATGTAGACTGGCTCAGGCGATGGCCTTTACCCGCGCGGCAAGGCGCGACATCTTCCGCGAGGCGGTATTCTTGTGGAAGATTCCCTTGGTCACGCCGCGCATTAGCTCGGGTTGAGCGGCACGCAAAGCGGCGGTTGCGACGTCTTTGTCACCCGACGCGATGGCCTCTTCAACCTTGCGCAGGTGGGTGCGAATGCGCGAGCGGCGCGTCTTGTTGACGGCGGCGCGCTTCTCGTTCTGACGCGCGCGTTTCTTTGCCTGGGGTGAGTTTGCCATGTGATCCGGTCCTTCGATTTCGTATCTGTCTGTCGTCGTGTTCCAAAGGCGCGCGACGCCGAGACAGCCGGATCGTCGTCCGGACCGATTCTTGCCTGAGCGGGCATCACGCGCATGTATGACGGGCGCCTATACTAGAGCCCCGGCACCCGGGCAAGGTATTTCTGTGGACGCGCCCGCAACGTCGACGCACCGCTCTGCGATTCTCAGGTACAGAGCGCGCCCCGGTCCCTGTCCGTTCAGCGGTCGCGGAATTGCGCGGTGCGCTTTTCCGAAAACGCGGCCATGCCTTCCTTTTGATCCTCGGTCGAAAAGAGCGCGTGGAACAGGCGGCGTTCGTACAGCAACCCTTCGGACAGCGTCGATTCGTAGGCCCGGTTGACCGCTTCCTTGCAAGCGATGGTCGAGATCATCGACTTTTCCGCGATCTTCTCGGCGGCGCTGCGCGCCTCGTCCATCAGCTGTTTGGCGGGCACGACCCGGCTGACCAGCCCGGCGCGCTCGGCCTCTTCGGCATCCATGAAGCGGCCGGTCAGGTTCATGTCCATCGACTTGGACTTTCCTATGAACCGGGTCAGGCGCTGTGTTCCGCCAAGGCCGGGCATGACGCCGAGGTTGATCTCCGGCTGGCCGAACTTGGCGCTGTCGGCCGCGATGATGAAGTCGCACATCATTGCCAACTCACACCCGCCACCCAGCGCATATCCCGCCACGGCAGCGATGATCGGCTTGCGCGTCGAGGTGATGGCGTTGCCCTCTTTGCCGAAGAAGTCCGACAGGAACATCTCGACATAACTTTTTTCAGACATCTCCTTGATGTCTGCACCGGCGGCAAAAGCCTTGGCCGAGCCGGTGATTACGATGCAGCGCACCTTGTCGTTCTTGTCCGCCTCGGCCAGCGCCTCGGAGAGTTCTCCGAGAAGGTGGGAGTTCAGCGCATTCAGCGCATCGGGGCGGTTCAGTTTGATAAGGGCGACGTGGTCTTCTACTTCGACGATGATCGTCTCATAGGCCATGGTCTGGGGCTCCGTCCGGTTCCGTCAGAGGCCCAGCCTTAGCATTTCAGTCACATGGTTCAAGCTATCTTTGACAGCTTGCACAGTAGAAGGATGATCGCCCTGACTGCACGATTCGGCGGATCGTATCGCTGCATCCGGGGGTGCGGCAGGGCTCTCCCTCACGCCCGTAGACGTCAAAGCTGTGCTGAAAATATCCAAGTTCTCCATCAGCTTGGCGGAAATCGCGCAGCGATGATCCACCGGCGGCGATGGCCTCTTGCAACACCTCCCGGATCACCGGAACAAGGCCCGCCAGCCGCGATTCAGAGATGCGGTTGACCTTGCGTGCCGGATGAATCCCTGTGCGGAAAAGCGACTCGCAGACGTATATGTTGCCTAACCCGGCGACGATTTTCTGATCCAGAAGCGCGGATTTTATCGGTGTCTTGCGTCCCTCGAGCACCGTCGTCAGATAGGATTCGCTAAATGTGTTTCCCAATGGCTCGGGCCCCAGAAGCGCCAGAAGAGGGTGCGTATCGGCAGACAAGGTCGGCATCAGATCCATCGCACCAAAGCGGCGCGGATCGTTGAAGGTGATGCGCGCGCCGCCCCCCATGTCGAGGACCACATGGTCATGTTTTTCCGGCGCGGGATGCTCTTGGACGAAGCGGCCCAGCTGATCGCCGGACACCAGCATCCGGCCTGACATCCCGAGATGGATCAGCACCGTCTCACCGGTCGACAAATCGCCGAGGATGTATTTTGACCGCCGCCGCAACCGCTCGACCCGCGCCCCGGTCAGCCGTTTGGCCATGTTTTCCGGGAACGGCCAGCGCAGATCGGGGCGATTGACCTGGGCCTGCAGGATCTGCTGTCCCTCCATGACGGGGGCCAGCCCGCGACGGACTGTCTCGACTTCGGGCAATTCAGGCATCGGGAGCGGTCCTTCACATTGTAACGGCCCGGGGGCGCTCTATAAGAAGGCGAGACAGAGCAGGACGGCAAGACCCATGAGCGAAGACAGCGGAAAAACCACGCATTTCGGCTTCTCCGAGGTGGCCGAAGACGCCAAGGCCGGAAAGGTTCAGGGAGTCTTTCGGTCCGTTGCCTCGAAATACGACATCATGAACGATGTCATGTCCTTTGGCATCCACCGGGTGTGGAAGGATGCGATGATGGATTGGCTTGCCCCGCGCGCGGGACAGCGACTGCTGGACGTGGCGGGCGGAACCGGTGACATCGCCTTTCGCTTTCTGAAACGTGCAGGCCGCGGCCACGCCACCGTGCTGGACCTGACCGAACCGATGCTGGTCGAGGGCCGCAAACGGGCCGAGGCCGACGCAATGGCGGAGCAGCTGGACTGGGTCGTGGGCGACGCGATGGCCCTGCCCTTCCCCGACAACAGCTTTGACGTCTATACGATCTCTTTCGGCATCCGGAACGTGACCCGCCCGCAAGAGGCCCTGAACGAGGCGTTTCGCGTGTTGCGCCCCGGCGGGCGGGTGATGGTGCTGGAGTTTTCGCAGATCCCGAACGACCTGATGCAAAAAGCCTATGACCTCTATTCCTTCAACATCATCCCCCGCATGGGGCAGGTAATCGCGCAGGATCGCGACAGTTATCAGTACCTTGTAGAATCGATCCGCAAGTTTCCGGATCAGGAAACCTTTCTGGGCATGATGCAGATGGCGGGGTTCGAGAACGCCAAGTTCCGCAACCTGTCGATGGGCGTCGCCTGCCTGCACTCCGGCTGGAAGATCTGAGGTGCGCGGTCCGCACAATATCTGGCGGCTGGTGCGCACCGGCGCGACGATGGAACGCACAGGTGCAATGCGCGCGGTTCTGGACGCTCTGGAGGCCCCCGCCCCCTTGCGGGTGACCGCGCGTGTTCTGGGTTGGCCCTTCCGCTGGTTGGGGGAAAAGGGCGATCCGGCAATGCCGCCGGTGGTGCGGGCACTGACCGCGCTTGGACCGGCCTACATCAAGTTCGGCCAAATCCTGTCGACCCGCCCGGACGTGGTGGGCGACGACATGGCGCGCGAATTGCGCGTGCTTCAGGACAAACTCCCGCCCTTCCCGACTCAGGTCGCCAAACGCGAAGTTCAGGCGGAACTGGGCACCCCGGTGGATGAGGTGTTTGCCTTTTTCAGTGAACCCGTCGCCGCCGCATCCATCGCCCAGGTGCATAAGGCGACCCTGCGCGACTCAGGGGAAACCGTCGCCGTCAAGGTGCTGCGCCCGGGGATAGAGCGCGCCTTTCGCAAGGACATCGACGCCTTTTACTTTGCCGCATGGATGATTGAACTTCTGTCGCCCTCGGCGCGACGGTTGCACCCCAAGGAGGTGATCGCTCATTTCGAGGGCGTCGTCATGGGCGAACTGGACCTGCGATTGGAGTCTGCCGCCGCCAGCGAGTTTGCCGCGAATACCGCAAAAGACGAAGGCTTTGCCCTGCCCGGAGTGCGCTGGATGCATTCCAGTCGCCGCGTCATGACGATGGACTGGGTCGAAGGCGTGCCGCTGGGGGACAATGACGGGCTGGATGCTGCCGGGCACAACCGCGTGGCCCTGTCCGAACGTGTGCTGCAGCTGTTCTTGAACCACGCCCTGCGCGACGGTTTCTTTCACGCCGACATGCATCAGGGCAACCTCAAGGTGGCCGCCAACGGTGACATCATCGCCTATGACTTCGGCATCATGGGCCACATTGATGAGTATACGCGCCGGGTCTACGCCGAGATCCTCTTTGGCTTTATCCAACGTGATTACAAGCGCGTGGCCGAGGTGCACTTCGAAGCCGGCTACGTGCCTGCGGACCGCGACGTCGATGAGTTCGCCCGCGCTCTGCGCGCCGTCGGTGAACCGATCTTTGGCATGGACGCCACCCGGATCTCGATGGGCAAACTGCTGGCCTACCTCTTTGAGGTGACCGAACGGTTCGGGATGGAAACCCGGACAGAGTTGATCCTGCTGCAGCGCACGATGGTTGTGGTCGAGGGCGTTGCCCGGTCTCTCGATCCGCGCATGAATATCTGGAAAGTCGCCGAGCCGGTCGTCGAGGCCTACATCAAGGAATCGATCGGGCCACGCGCCGCTGTTTCCGATATGTGGAAGACGGCGCAGGTTCTTGCGCGGTTCGGGCCGCGCCTGCCGAAACTGGTCGAAGCCGCCTTGGTACGTCAGTCTCTGACCGAAGAGCCGTCCGTGCAGCGTCCCTGGATGCCGCGATTGGGCTGGATGGCAGCGGGTTTGGCTCTTGGCGCGGCGGTCTCCGCTTTCTGGATCAACCTGGCCTGAGCGCCCTTCTCCGAGCCATCTGGCAGTCCGGCAGGACGTCGAGTTTGGGCAATCCAAAATGAAAACGGCGGCCAAAAAGGCCGCCGCTTCAAATTCTTACGGGACCAAAGAAATCAGTTGGTGCCCGAGGTGGATGCGACAATCGCGATGATTGCTGCAACACCGCCGAGGACGACCAACGGCAGAGTTTCAACGCCGGCCGAGGAAACGAACGGGTCTTGGGTGTTTTCCTGCGCGGCAACCGGGGCTGCTGCGGCAGCTGCGATCGCTGCGGCCGCAGCAAGGATCGAAAGCTTTTTCATGGTGTTCTCCAAATCTGTACAGGCTTGGACGCAATGCGCCCGACCACTTGGAACCTACACACAAACTGTTTCCCGTTCAAATCCGAAATGAGGCCGTGCTCTCGATTTCGTGCTGCAACCGCATAAATGCGCGTCAAATCGGCAACAGGGCAGTCGGATCGCGGACCTGGCGATGATGTCGGCGCGCGAGAGGTTTCACTATAATACATATTTTTCAGATATTTATGAGAAAAAGCCGAATTTTGAATCGATCTCAAATCGCGTTTCGGACTTCGGCAACCTTTTGCCAAAATCATGTGCACTGGCCTTGCACCCCGCAGAAATGTCGCGCCGCAGGAAAGCTCGGCAATTTCAGATGCTTCCGCAAACATCACTGGAAGCCCGGGTTTCGTAGCCCTTCGATCTTACCGGGATCCGATTCAAGTCCGCCAGCCAGACGCAGGACAACGCTGTCTCCGTCCTTGCGTACTTCGTCGATCCGCGTGAAAGCATGCGCCTGTTGAGTGTCGATGACCTCGTCCAATTGAAAACTTTGCACGTCGAACCGGTAGGTGCCGAACGGAAGCGCGGTCCCGGCATCGTCGGTTCCGCTCCAGAACACCTCTTCCTGATCCAGATCCAGGTCGAACTTCTGAACAACGTCGCCGCCGCTGTCCCGGACGATCAGCACCGCCGCATCCGCGCCTTCGGCAACCCCGGGTCGAATCGCAATCGGATCCCCGTAATAGCTGACCGGTGCCTGCACCAGAGCGTCCATCCCGATCCACCCGCTCAACTGCTGCATGTCGTTGCCGCCAAGCGCGGCGCTCATCGCGGTGAGCAGGTCATTCGTCAGAACCTGTTGTTCAACCGACGAGAAGGTGGCCAATTGAGTCGCATAATCGGTGGAGTCCACGGGATTCAACGGGTCCTGGTTCTGCACCTGAACGGTCAGCATCTTCAGAAATGTGTCGAAGTCCGAACTGAGAGCCGCCTTGGCGTCCGCAACCTCCGACTTGCCGTTCAATGCAGAGGATTGGGAAGTTTGGCCACCATAGAGCGGCGGTGTCGTGGTTATTTCGTTCATTATGCGGTTTCCATTCTAGAATCTGATATCAAGCCCGTCAGAGACAGTCGTTTGCGAAATCGGCGGGGCCTGCGCAGTTTCCCGCGGAGCGCTGCCGTCGCGCCTATTGGGATTCCGCCCTCTGTCACCACCGGAACCTTCCTCACCAAAGGTGAATGCCGCACCCTCATAACCCGCTGCGGCGAGGTCTTTTGCCAGTTGATCTATATGCCTTCGCATCAGGTCCAGCGTTTCTGGCCGATCTGCAGTGATATGAACGACCATTGACGACTCACCTTGCACCATCTGCATCCGGACGTTCCCAAGCTCCTCGGGCGACAGTCGGATTTCAACTCCGCCTTCAGCCATTCTGGCGACACCCTCGGCAACCTGACGAAGAACCGCGTGAATTTCGGCACGTGAAGCGGTTGGTGTTGCCGTCACAACTCCCGGAGCCGAGCGGGTCTCGGAAAGAGGGGCGCCCGCAGAGAGTTCCGTGGGCAACGGCTCGTCCTGTTTGTCGGCAAGATGCGGAGACGTCACACTCAGGACCGACCCCCTATGAGACATCTCAGGTGCGATGGCCAATCCTGCGGGTTTGCCAGCCGTAACCTGAGAATTGGCTGACTTTTTTTCAACTTTTGCAATCTGTTCCGCATTGCGAATGAGATGTATTTCCCGACGCGGCACGGCTCTTTCCGGCGTCACTTCCGTCGACCGAAAAACCTTTAAGGTTTCACGCCTCTCCGAAACGGTAAGCTTGTGCACATTCAAGTCGGAATTGGAGGAGATTTTCGCATTTTGTGTTACTGTCATCGGAGTCGCGGCGTCGTGGCCTGCAGTCATTTCAGGCCGGTGGGTCTGAGATGTCTTGTTCGTCAAATTGGGCGGCGTCCGCGTGTCCCCCGACACTATTGCAGTCGAGCCTGATTTCGGCGACTCATGGATCCTTTTATCCCCGTGCAGATTTTTGGATTCATCCGGTGAAGCCAGATTTCTCCCAGGTTCCGATTTTTCTGGCGAGGTATTCGAAGGACCTGGAGAAAGCGGTGCCGGCATGGATTTTTCGATCACTGACTCAAGCCGTGCGTGTAGCTTATCTGGGGTAGAAACCAGTTGATCAGATTGTTGAAGAATTTTTCCATTTGGCTTCGAAACGACCAGGTGCTTGGAAAGAGGATTATCCATCTTTTCAATCTCGATGAACATTTCCAAGGATTTCTGCGGAGCCGATTTCACTTTCGTATACTCCTCAAACTTGCGATGGTCGTTCAGTTCGCCCTGGCTCACCTTTGACTTCAGCTGCGTTTCTGCGAGTTCATTGGCAGGCTCGGTTGACAATCCGCGCTGAACAAATTTCAGAGGTTCTGCGCCAGTGGTCAATTGCACTGTTTCGGAGTTCGGTTTTTTGATCTCGCCGGGATTTATCGCCCGTTCAGGTTCAGCTTTAATTTTTTGCTCAATAGAAACTTCACTCTTCAAAGCAAGCGAGGCTTCGATAGTTTTGGCATTCGCCTGCTCGAGGTCAAAAGATTGATAATTCTGGATTTTGGGTAATTGATCTTCTGTTCTGATAGGAGTCTTGTAGGATTCCAGAACAGACCTATCCAAGTCAAAAATTGGCAACCCGTTCTTTGCTTTGAAAGCGTTTGTCGTGGGAACACGGGGCATGGATTGGGATTTTTCGGGCAACACCCTCTTGAACTTCTTTTGACTTAATGGGCGTTCAATATCCGCTATCCCGTGGTTGGTCGCGAGAGAAGGCAAAGCCACCTTCTTTCCCTCCTCCAGTTTAGGAGCGACACCATTCAAATCAGTGCTTTCTGATCTTGGAGACGATCGGGTCAAAGCTCGCTTTTCTGAAATGACAGGATGCTCAACATGTTTCTTCATTCTTCTTGTAACATCTCGTGTCTCAGCTTTCTCAACCACTGTCCTTTCAACCCCAACCTGCCGCACTTTTCCCACTGGGCCATTTGGGAAATCGGCCAACGGTCCGACCTTCGAACGGATCGGCTGCGCCAACGTATTATTTTTTCCCTCGCCCAAACGATAATTTGCTCGGACGTCTTCTGTATGATCAATGTCATCCTCAACGAACGTCTCTGCTGGCAACGCTGGAAGTTGCTGCTGAAAGCGTTCTTTCGCCTCCACCTGACGCTCAATCAATTGCGTCGGTTCGCGACCGTTTTCCGGCCTATTAATTTTTGGCGGAAGGCCCATTTCGCCGGTGTCGACCTTTTGTGTCGGTCTGACGATCGCCTCGGTCGGTCCATCAAAGGTCTGTCCGTCAAACTGACGTGCAGCTTTGTGATCAGCACCAAACTCAGCCGGCGTTTTCTGATCATGAACCTTCTTTTCTTGAGGTTCCCAAGTTGACCCATCATCGCTTTCGTCAATCAAGCTATTAGGACTCCGGTCGATGTCTATGCCCTGAATGTCCGGCTCGGCAGTTATCTCATCATTCACTAGTCCAACATCCACCTCGTCTGATTCAATATTGTCAGGGGGTGGATCGTTGGTGTCGGCATTTTTTTTATGCTGGCCAACTTCCAGGTCGATTTCTGCAAGAATATTGGAGAAATCTGTTTTCTTCGTATCCCCTGCCTGAGTTTCGATTTTGGCCGACGTCAAGCCAAGACCCAGAATGTTTGTCAATTTGCTCAGCATGTGCACTCCGGGAATTCTTCCACACGGGCAAACTAACGCCACTTTCCTTACCGTTTCTTTAACTGAGATGCGGCCAGAACAGAGGGAGCGAGTCGAATTGGAGATATTCTCATGGAGATCCCTACATCACCTCTGGCACCAACCGTCGTTCAGGATCAGGCCCTTCGGGAGGCCGCGCAGGAACTGGAGGCGAATTTCCTGGCGGAAATGCTGAAATCGGCTGGTGTCGGCGAGACACCCGAAGGATTTGGCGGCGGTGCAGGCGAGAACCAGTTCGCCTCACTGCTGAGGCTCGAGCAAGCGCGCCAGATGGCGGAACGCGGCGGTATCGGGCTGGCGGAATCGCTTTTTCACGCATTGAAGGAGAGAATGAATGAATGACAGTGTCCTGACCGACCGACTGCAAGACCTGCTGGAGCGTGAGAGAAACGCCCTGCTGAAGGGTGATTTTGAGGGGCTGTCCGTCCTTCTGGAAGAAAAACAGGAGCTTGCTCGGGCCTTGTCATCCGAACCGTTGGAAGCTGCCGAAATCGCCCCCTTGCGCGACGGCCTGCGCCGGAATCAGCAACTCTTCGATCAGGCCATGGCTGGAATTCGCAATGTTGCCGCGCGACTTGGCGACCTGAACCGGGTCCGCCGCGCGACCGACACCTATGATGCCAAAGGCCGCCGGCAAACGATCGATGCCCCCGCGCAAAAGCGCCTTGAACGGCGAGCCTGAGCATTTGGTTTAAATGCCGGTGATCAGCAGGGAGAGGATTAGGGCTCCGTTAGGATTCAAGGGTCAAGTTGGCCGCGCACCACATCGGTGGCGCAGGCCGACAAAGAGTTCGGGCTGCATGCGTCAGAAAGGCGTCAGAGATGCCGTACGCGGCAAATGCAACCGGCGCAAAGCGCCTTTTGATAGCAAGGACACCTAATGTCTAGCATCCTGACGAACAACGGCGCCATGGTGGCGCTGCAAACCCTGAAGTCGATCAATTCCGGCCTCGCAGACACACAGAAGGAAATCTCGACCGGCAAGCGTGTTGCCAATGCCATGGACAACTCAGCTGTCTGGGCCATTTCCAAGGTGATGGAAGCCGACGTCAAAGGCTTCAAAGGCATCTCCGACAGCCTCAATCTCGGGCAGTCGACTGTTGCCGTGGCACGCCAAGCCTCCGAAACAGTGACCGAACTTCTGACTGACATCAAAGGCAAGATCGTTGCCGCACAGGAAGAAAACGTCGATCGGGAGAAGATCCAGACCGACATCGACGCCCTGCGCAACCAGATTTCCGCCGTCGTCGGCGCAGCCCAGTTCAATGGTCTGAACCTGTTGTCCAACACGGACACGGCCGCGGGCTCCGGCAGCATCAACGTGCTGGCTTCGCTTGATCGCTCTGGCAGCGGGGTGACCGCCTCGGATATCACCGTCGCCAAGCAGGACCTCGGCACCGGTGCGTCGTCGATTGACGTGGCTTCGGCCTCTGCAGTCGCTGCGGCTTCGGACGAACTGTCAGGCGCGGCGAACACTGCAGCCGTTGCCTTGACCGGGGCTGCGGTCCAGCCGACCACGCTGGCTGTTGTTGGCCAGACCGCGGGCGCAGGCACGGCAACCGTCGCGGCCGGTACCGGTTTCACGATCGAGATCACCGCAGGTGCAGGTGGGCTTGCCACGCTCGACACCACGGCAACCGCAGGCGATCAGGAAATCGTCTATGTCGCACGTGATGGTGACACCCAGGCGGATGTAGCCGCTGGGCTTGTCGCTGCGTTCAACGCCTATGTGTCGGAAAACTCGGCCATCACCGACGGTCTGGGTATCGCGGCGGCGGTGAACGGCACCAACGCGAACCAGATCGATTTCACCGGCGCGAACAACACCGGTGACAACTTCTCGGTCCAGGCGCGCAGCTTTGCCACCACCGACACGACCATCGGAGGCAAGCTGGAGGCATTGTCAGACGTTGATGTCACAACCCAGGCCGGCGCCGACGCGGCGCTCGACGGAATCGAGAACCTGATTCAGACCGCCATCGACTCCGCAGCTGCCTTTGGCTCGGTTCAGGGGCGGATCGAAACCCAGACAGATTTCGTTTCCAGCCTGACCGATGCCCTGAAATCAGGGATCGGCACGTTGGTCGATGCCGACATGGAAGAGGCCTCGGCCCGTCTGCAGGCCCTTCAGGTTCAGCAGCAGTTGGGCGTTCAGGCGTTGTCGATTGCCAACCAGGCACCGCAGTCACTGCTGTCGCTCTTCCGCTAACGCAACGTCCGGGGGCCGCGCAGATGGCCCCCGGATTTCACACCCCCTTAATCCTCATAACCAGAAGGTTCTGAAGTGAACGCCCAGACACTCGCGCATCGGGCTTATGCCCAGAACGCCCGCTCAACCCAAACGCCTCGTGGCACGGAATACGAACTGATCGCCAAGGTCACCCATCGTATCAAGGCTGCCGCCGAGGCCGGACCGCGCGCCTACCCCAAACTGGTAGAAGCGCTCTACGACAATCAGCGTCTCTGGACCGTGCTTGCCATCGACGTGGCAGACGGCGAAAACGCGTTGCCAAAGGAGCTGCGCGCACAGATCTTTTATCTCGCGGAGTTCGTTCAACATCATACCTCGAAAGTCCTGACCAAGAAGGCGCGCATCAGACCGCTTCTGGAAATCAACGCCGCCATCCTGCGGGGGTTGAGCGGCAGGAGTACAAAGAAATGAGCGGACTAGTTCTGAAACTGGGACCACGAGAGCGTGTCCTGATTAACGGGGCGGTCATCGAAAATGGTGATCGCCGGAGTCGGCTGTCCATCGTGACCCCAAACGCAAATGTTCTGCGGTTGCGGGATGCGATCCATCCGGAAGAAGCAAAGACCCCGGTGCGCCGGTTGTGTTATCATGCGCAATTGATCCTGACCGGCGATGCTGAGATCGACGATGCGCGGGCACAGTTGTTGCCGCGGATCGAGGAACTAAGCCAGATCCTGGTCGATTCAGACAGTCGGCGGCTGTTGGCGCAGGCCACCGAAGCTCTGCTGTCTGAACAGTTCTATCAATGTCTCAAAGCCTTGCGCGCATTGATCCCGCGTGAGGACCGGTTGCTGGCCAATGGGCCTTTGCCGCAGCAATAGGAGAACACGATGGCCATAACCCCGATGATCCCCGGCACCGGTCTCGTTGGCTGGCAGGTCCTGCAGTCCACCTTGGACACGCAGCGTTCGGCATTCAATGCAAGCACCGAAATCGCACGGGACACAGAGTATTTTGCTGAGAATATCGGCAGTATCACGTCGGGTGAGGAGCTGGTCGAAGATCGGCGCTTGCTCAGCGTTGCGCTGTCCGCATTTGGTCTCTCGGATCAAGTTGACAGCAAATACCTGATCAAACGGGTTTTGGAGGAGGGTGCCGACGACAACACCGATCTGGCCAACAAACTGAGTGACGGACGCTATGTGGCTCTCGCCAATGCCTTCGACTTCTCCGAAAAAGTTGACTATCCGTTTCAGAAAGAAGGTTTTTCCAAAGACATTGTCTCTGCCTATGACAGCAAGCTGCGGTCTGACCTTGAGGCCCTGCTGGCGGAACAGGAATACATCGATGACCCTCTAGCGGCCGCTGCGCTTGAGGAACAAACCCTGTCTATACTGGAATCGACCAAAGCCTATTTCGAAGAGAATATCGCTTCGGTCGAGTCGCTTGATGACTTCCTCGCAGATTCCGACCTTCTGAAAGTCGCTCTCGGCGCATTTGGTGCAGAAGACCGGATCAATTCGCCCGCGCTGTTGAGACAGGCGCTGCAGGATGGCGGTCGTGGGCCTGGTGCCTTGGCCAATGTACTTGGGGACAAAGGGCTGGCGGAAATGTCCCGCGCTTTCGGGTTCGATACCCAGCCCAAGACCGTGCTGCAGGGTGCAAACTTCGCCGAGAACATCATCGACAACCATCAGTGGCAATTGTTCGAAGAGGCGGTCAGCAATGTTGATCCTTCTATTGGCACCGCGCTCAGCTTTCAGCGGGCCGCGCCCTCACTTGCCGCGTTGTCCTCTTCGGACACCACGAAATGGTTCAATGTCCTGGGCGACAGGATGATGCGTGAGGTTTTTGAGACCGCGCTCGGGCTTCCTTCGGGGTTCAGTCAGATCGACCTGGACAAACAGTTGGAAATGTTGACCGAAAAGGCGGAAAGCCGCTTTGGCATCACTGAATTTGCAGATCTTGAGGATCCAGGTGTCCTTAACAAGGTGATACACAGCTACTTGCTGCAATCCCAGGTCTCCCAAACGGCTGGGACAGGATCGAACCAGATCGCCCTGACCCTGCTTTCTTCGATCAGGTTTGGGCGTTCTTGATTCCGAACGTCCGGGCCCTCACCGGGTTTGCGCAACAGACCGACCATGTGGAGGTCGCCGGGGTGGCGCCGCATTGCTCCGTCGAAGCACGAGTTCCAGTTTCTGAAAGGCCCATTCCGGCCCGTCCAGTGATTTGTCAGCCAGAAAGCCATCCAGATCCGGCCAGACGCGCATGGCCTGATCCAGCAAGGGATCTTCGCCCTCACGGTACAGACCGGCGCGAACCATGGTCTCTGACTTGGCATAGGCGCCCATCAGGCTCCGAACCCTCTGGATGATATCGTTTTCCGCCTCGGTCGCCGCCTCGGGCAAGCTGCGCGAGACAGAGCGCAACAGGTCGATGGCCGGAAAACGACCGCGTTCCGCAATCTGACGGTCAAGCACCACATGTCCATCCAGAACCCCGCGCAAGATGTCCGCAACCGGTTCGTCCATGTCCGAGCCTGCGACAAGCACGCTGAAGATCGCCGTTATGTCTCCCTCCCCTTCTCGGCCGGGGCCGGCGCGTTCGGCCAGGCGCATGATCTGATGCGCCACGGAAGGCGGATGCCCCCGCAGGGCGGGCAATTCACCGGAGGCAATCGCCACTTCTCGGTGCGCCTCGGCGAATCGCGTGATCGAGTCGGCCAGGTAGAGGACATGTTTGCCCTGATCGCGGAAATGTTCGGCAATGGTCATGGCCGCCAAGGGGCAACGCCGTCTTTCCAGAGGTGAGCGATCAGATGTCGCCGCAACAACAACGCTGCGCGCCATCCCCTCCGGTCCAAGAACCGAGGTCACGAACTCCAGCACTTCACGGCCACGTTCTCCGACGAGCGCCAGAACGACCACATCCGCCTGCATGCCCTGCGCCAGTTGCGCCAGCAACCGTGATTTTCCGACACCCGATCCCGCAAACAACCCGATCCTCTGGCCCGTGACGATGGGCAGCAAGGTGTCGAACACTGCAAGTCCCGTCGACAGCCGCGCGCCCAACCGTCGGCGCGCCGCGGCCGGGGGCGGACTGGCGCGGAAGGGCCTGCGCTTTTCGCCGGGGCCAAGCGGTTCACCGTCCAGAGGACGACCATAGGCGTCAACCACGCGTCCGATCCAGCTATCACAGGGGGCAAGTGTCGGCGCGCCCAAAACGGCCACGCGGTCACCCCGCGAGACGCCTTCGACTGCTTCGTCGGGAAGCATGGCGACCAGATCCTCGCGGATGCGGAGCACCTCGCCGCCAAGGACAAGGCCGGAATGGACCAACCGCAACCTGTCACCGATACAGGCGCTTTCGGCCAGTCCCCGCACCCAGACAATGGTGCCATCAACAGAATGTACCCGCCCAACGGCGCGCACAGGTTGCATCTGGGCGATCCGCGATCTGAGCCCTGCAATGTCTTCGTCCATCGTACGCTCCGTTCATTTTCCACAAACCATATCTAAAGGAATCAGCGTTAAGCCTTGATTGAAGCAATCGAGGGAGAAGCCCCGATGTTCCAGAAACTGGACGTCTTCAGAACGGCGATGGCCATGGCGCGCCATGCGGGCACGCAGCAGGCACTCAGCGCGCAGAATATCGCGAATGCCGATACACCCGGTTACCGCGCGCGGGAATTACCGGATTTCAAGGACTCCCTGCGTCATGCGCAGGCGGGGCAACGCGCCACACGCGAAAAGCACCTGCATGGCAGCACCAACGCCCGCACACCGGAGTCGCATGAACGCCGGACAGAGCTTGACCCCAACGGCAACGCCGTCTCGCTTGAGCAGGAAATGGTCACCGCCGTGAACGCCAAACGGCAGCATGACCGTGCTCTCGCCATTTATCGCAGCAATCTCAATATTTTGCGTGCCAGCCTCGGCCGCAGTTGATCGGAGGTCCCATGAGCGCCTTTTCAGACGCCCTGAATGTTACAACGACCGGCCTGCAATCCCAGGCAGCGCGCCTGCGCGTCTTGTCGGAGAATATCGCCAATGTCGACACGCCCGGATACCGGCGTAAACTGATGCCGTTTGAGGTCGTGCCGACCGGTTCGGACGTCAGCGGGGTCAAACCCGGCGATGTTCGACTGGATCGCAGCCAGCTGACCCAGATACACGATCCGTCTCATCCCTTGGCGGATGAGACCGGCAATTACCTTGGCTCCAACGTCGATCTGATCATCGAGATTGCCGACGCACGCGAAGCGCAGCGATCCTACGAGGCCAACCTCAAGATGTTCGAGCAGACCCGAGAAATGTCCTCCGGCCTGATGGATCTGTTGCGCCGCTAACCCCTGAAAGCATTGAAAGGAAACCAGAATGGACGTCCGTTCGCTTTATGCCGCACAGAAATACGCGGCCTCCAAACCCGCCATGCAACCCGAACCCGACACGGCGAAACCCATCGAAGAGGAATTCGCGCGCGTCACCGCAGAATTCGCTGAGCAGGTCCGGGCGGCCGAGGAAACGGCCAAGACCGCGATGACCGGTGACGCCGATCCGCACGCCCTGGTCGAGGCTTTGGCGCAGTCGGAGCTGGCGGTCGAAACCGTTGTCGCCCTGCGCGACAAGGTGGTGGAGGCCTATCAGGAAATCCTGCGGATGCCGGTCTGACCCGATGCTGACAGAAGTCGTCTTCTTCGACACGCTGCGCATGGGTCTGTGGATCGCCACCATCACCGCGGTCCCGATCCTGAGCGCGGCACTGGTGGCCGGGGTCGGCGTGGGCTTGTTTCAGGCACTCACGTCAATTCAGGAAATGACGCTGACCTTCGTGCCAAAACTTCTGGCCATTGTCGCGGTCTTCTGGATGTCGATGAGCTTCATGACCCGAACTCTCGTCGAGTTCTTCCAGGGGCAAATTATTCCAATAATAACAGGAGGCTGACATGGAAAGTGCCGGATACGCCGCCCTTTCGCGGCAGGCAGGCCTGATGCGCGAAATGCAGGTGATCGCCAATAATATCGCCAACGCGAATACCACCGGTTTCCGGCAAGAGGGCATGGTCTTTTCCGAATATGTCACCGCCGGTGATGGCATCACCTCTGTCGCGATGTCTGCCGGCCGCATTGGCACCACGTCCTTTGAGCAGGGAACCTTGGAGCTGACGGGCGGCATCTATGACTATGCCATTGAAGGTGAAGGGTTTTTCCTGATCGAGTCGCCGAACGGCCAACGCCTGACACGCGCCGGGGCCTTTTCGCCCAGTGCCGAGGGGACCTTGGTCACTTCGGATGGCAACCCGGTGCTGGACGAAAGCGGTGCACCAATTTTTGTGCCGCCACAGGCCGCCGATCTGGCTGTGGCGCAGGATGGCACCATCAGCACGGATGGCCGAGCCATTGGTCGGCTCGGGGTCGTCCGCCCGCTGGCCCCCCTGGGAATGGTGCGGGAGGGCGGGTTGATGTTTCGCGCCGACGACGGTTTTGAGCCGGTCGAAAACCCGCGCGTCATGCAAGGGTTCGTCGAGTCCTCAAACGTTGATCCGATCCTGCAGGTCGCCCGCATGGTCGAGGTGCAGCGTGCTTATGAATTGGGCCAGAGCTTCATGGAGCGGGAGGATGATCGCATCCGTACCGCTCTGAAATCATTCGTCAAATAGGAGCCACCAAATGCGCGCCCTGAAAATCGCCGCCACCGGGATGAGCGCCCAGCAGATGCGGGTCGAAGTCATCTCGAACAACCTCTCGAACATGAGCACGACCGGCTACAACGCCCGCCGTGCGGAATTCGCCGATCTGCACTATCAGCAGATGGCCCGGGCCGGGACGGTCAGCGCCGCGGATGGCACCGTGCTGCCAACCGGAATCCAGCTGGGTCTTGGCGTTCGCCCCGCCGCTGTCTCGATGCAATTGCAACAGGGCGCGCTCTCCGCCACTGGCGGCGATCTGGACCTGGCCATCGAAGGCAACGGCTATCTGGAGGTCACCCTGCCGTCTGGTCAGCTTGCCTATACCCGCGACGGCGGTCTGAAACGCACCGGCGAAGGGCTGATCGTCACCTCCGAGGGCTATGCCGTTTCTCCCGAAATCGTGATCCCGGAAGACGCGCGCAGCATTTCGATCAACGCCGATGGCGAGGTTTATGCCTATTTCCTCGACCAGCCCGAAGGTCAGCTGCTGGGTCAGTTCACGATGTCCGGCTTTTCTAATCCCAAGGGGTTGGAGGCGATCGGCTCCAACCTGTTTGTCGAGACCGAGGCCTCGGGCGCAGCCATTCAATCAACGCCGGGCCAGGATGGGTTGGGAACTGTGCGCCAAGGCTACCTCGAGGACAGTTCGGTCGACGCGGTCCGCGAAATCACCGATCTGATCGAGGCGCAACGCGGTTACGAATTGAATTCAAAGGTAATTTCGGCCGCCGACCAGATGATGGGCGCAACGGCGCAGGTGCGCTGATGCGCTGGCTGATGATCCTTGCCCTGTTGCCGACACTGGCAAGCGCCGAGACAGTGATCGCGACGCAGACAATCCGTCCGCAACAGATCATCACGGCGGACGCGGTGCGGCTCGAACCGGCAAAGGTCGCCGGGGCCCATTCGTCGCTCGACGCGGTGATCGGGCTGGAAGCGCGTGTCGCGATCTATCCCGGGCGCGCCGTGATGCAGGGCTCTGTCAGTGAACCGGCCCTGATCGACCGAAACCAGGCGGTTCTTCTGGTCTATGTGCACGGCGGTTTGCGCATCAAGGCCGATGGCCGGGCGCTTGGCCGGGGCGCCGCAGGGGAACGGATACGGGTGATGAATGTGGATTCAAGGACCGTTCTGTTCGGGACCATTGCTCCGGACGGATCCGTGATGGTGAGAAAATGAGGACATCAATGCTGCGAAACATCTGCCTGATCGGGCTCACCCTGACTGCGGCGGCCTGCGGACGGGTCAATCATATCGGCAAGACGCCGGACTTTACCCCGACCACCAGTAGCCCGGAAAAGGTTGCGATGATCGCCTCCGGCCTGCCCCGGACTGCGCCGTCTGGTCGGGAAGTCGACAAGGCATCGCTCTGGAGCGGAGGGAAGACCTCACTGTTAGGTGACCGGCGCGCGTTGAAGCGCGGTGACATCATGACGGTCGTGATCGAGATCGACGAAAGTGCAGAAATCAGCAACAAGACCTCGCGCTCTCGGTCCGGCTCGGAAAGTCTTGGCATTCCGCACCTCTTCGGCATTCCACAGCGCGTCAACCAGGGCATCACCGACGGTGCCAGTCTTGATGACGCTGTGTCGCTGCAATCGTCCAGCGACGCCAGCGGCGACGGATCCGTGCGCCGCAGCGAGAGCCTGACCCTGCGCGTTGCGGTAACCGTGACCGATGTCCTGCCCAATGGTGTGCTTTCCATCCAGGGCAGCCAGGAGGTCCGGGTGAATTTCGAGCTGCGTGAACTGCTGGTGACCGGCTACGTCCGTCCCGAGGACATCTCGCGCCAAAACGAGATCACCTATGACAAAATCGCCTCGGCCCGGATTTCCTACGGTGGGCGCGGGCAGATCACCGACGTTCAGCAACCCCGGATCGGCCAGCAGGTGCTGGACGCGATCCTGCCGTTCTAAGGAGGCATCATGCTGCGCAAACTGCTGCCCATCGTCCTGGCCCTGATCGGAACCGGGGCCGGCGTCGGCGCCGGGCTGTTTTTGATGCCTGCCAATGAGCCCGCCAAGGCGGAGGCCGCGGATCCGCACGCGGATCCAGAGGAACACGATTCCCACGCCAAGACGGATACACACGACAAGGATGATCACGCCGCGCCGGCCAGCGAATACGTCAAGCTGAGCAATCAGTTTGTCATCCCGATCATGGGGAAGAAACGGGTCGAGGCTCTGGTCGTGGCATCCCTGAGCGTCGAGGTGACCTCCGGAACCACGCAGGCCGTCTATCAGCAGGAACCGAAACTGCGGGATGTCTTCCTGCAAGTTCTGTTCGATCACGCCAATATCGGGGGCTTTGATGGCCCGTTCACCGCCGGAGATCGGATGGACATCCTGCGATCCGCGCTTTTCGATGCCGCGCGTTCGGTTCTTGGATCCGACGTCAAGGATGTACTGATCACGGAAATTGCCCGTCAGGATTCGGCTTGAAAACCGGCCTCCCTGCCTGATCTTCCAAGAGCGGGCTGACCGATCAGGTCAGCCCGCGCGCCCGTCCTTCCCGAAGCATGCCCAGCGCATCAATTTCATCCGCCTCCGCCCGATGGCGGTTTTTCCGCTTTTCCGCAATCTCTTCACGGGCAAGGGTTTCCGCGGCCTCGACCCGGGAAAAGGCCTTTCGGGCCCGGGCGAGGCTATCGGATTCCTGCGCTCGGGCGATGGCGGATCGGCGCAGCACCTCGGCACGCTTGTTCACCAGCCAACCCTGCCAAAGCGAATCCGCGCCCAGCATCTGACGGGCCCCGATTGCACCGGCATCCGCCTGGGCCGCGCGCCGCATCCCGTCGATCTGCGCCAACTCCGCCTCGAGCCGGGCCGTTTCCGCAAGGTTCCGGCGGTGCTTCTCCAACTCTCGTTCCAACAAAAGGTCCGTTGCGTCACGCAGGTCGTCATATTTTGTCTTCACCGGCCCCGTCCTTTTGCTTTCTTGCGCATCTGATCTGCAAACCGGATGGCCGCCGCAACCGGCCGGTACTGGTCCGGTGCGACCTGATCGCCAATCTTCGTCGTGGCATAGAGCGCGCGGGCCGTGGGCGGATCCGAGTGGATCGGCACGTTGTTGTCCCGTGCGGTCTCGCGAATGCGGGCTGCAATTTCATCCTGCCCCTTGGCCACGCAAACCGGCGCAGATCCCGGCAACCGGCTCCAGGTCAGGGCGACCGCGAAATGGGTCGGGTTGACGATGACAACGTCGGCTTTGGGCACTTCGGTCAGCATCTGGTTGAGTGCCATTTCCTGCGCCCGCATGCGCCGGTGCTGTTTGAGATGTGGATCGCCTTCGGATTCCTTCATCTCGTCGCGCAACTCTTTCTGCGTCATGCGGTTCTTGCGGATGTGTTCGGCCCGTTGCCAAAAGACGTCGATGCCGCCGATCACCGCGGCAATCAGCACCACGATGAACAGGAAGTCTGCCATCAGATCGGTCATCCGCAAGACAGCCTCGGCCGGGGCTCCATGGGCCGATCCGGTGATCAGATCCAACTGACCGCGCAGGAAAAACGCGAGAAGAATCGAGTAGACGGTCAATTTGACGAAGCTCTTGAAAAATTCGAACAAACCGCGACGCCCGAACTTGTTCTTGGCGTTTTCGATCGGGTTGATGCGCGAGACCTTGGGTTGCAGTTTGGTCCCGGAAAAGGCAAAGCCCCGGGTCGCAAAAAGTGTTAACAAAACAAAGATGCCCGGTGCCAATAGGAATGGCAGAGCGGGAGTCAGGCCTGCAAGAATGACCGACCCGGCGATACTCGTGGCGCCATCGCGAAAAAACAGGACCTCCAGCCGGTCAGGTTGTTCAATCAAGGGCAGCAGCGCATTGGCGAATCCGGTCAGGCAATAGCCGCCGACCGCGGCCATGCAGGTCAGGAACCCAAGGTAAGCCATTGCGGTCTGCAAATCGGGGGCACGCGGGATCTCGCCCTTCTTGCGCGCTTCGTCGAGTTTCCGTTCAGACGGTTCATGGCTCTTTTCGGCTGCTTCATCCGGTTGCGACATGGCTGGCTACCGGAACGGAACGGCCAGAAAGCCTTCGAAGGCCTGCAGCCAGACGGACAGCATGATCGGCGCGGAGACCAGCAACAAGGCGATCGCCCCGAAGGTGATCACGGGTGCGCCGACAAAAGCGACCATGAGTTGTGGCATCGCCTTGTTGATGACGCCGAGGGTGAGGTTGTAAAGCACTGAAAGAATTACAAAAGGCGCGGCGAGGCTGAATGCCAGGGCAAAGCTTCTGGCCACCTGGTGACGTCCGGCCTCGGCAATGTCGGACGGGTTCGGGAATTGCAGGGCCGGGATCAGCTCATAGGACAAGACGAGGAAGGCCGCCGCCTTGACGTGGAACCCCGTCGCCATGATCAATGCCAGGGCCGCCGTCGTCAGGATATGGCCGATCGCCGGAAGCGGATCCAGACCGGACTGGCCGAGAAGCTGCGACAGCGAGGTGGACTGCGCCGCGATTGCCCCGGCTGTCTGGATCGCGATGATGAACATCCTCAGCATGAGACCCAGGAACAGACCTGAAATGGTTTCGGTCGCCAGAACCTTCAGGAAAACATTCAATCCGGGCTCTGGCAGATCCAAACCCGGCACAACAGCCGGTGCGACAATGGCCGTCAGGCCCAGCCCGATCACAAGCCGGATCCGCACGGAAATCACCTGCTCGCCCAGCCCGGGCAAGGCGAACAAGGCAGCGGCAACCCTGAGAAAAACCACGAGAAAGGACCAGAGTCCTGTCGACAGAAGATCGATCAGGGGTTGCGCGGCGATCATGCAGCGACCACCCCGACAAGCGCCGGCCGCGCCTCCAGCCCGATTTCCTCATAGGACATCACCGGGTTGCTCAACCCCTTGGCAACCATGACCGTCCGCAGGAACCGTCTGCGCCGCGCCGAGGTGACGACCGCCGGCAAGACGCCCCGATTGCCCGCTTCGCCAATGGTATCGGCCAGACCGGAGGTCAAGGCCTCGAACCGGTCCGGCGGCAGGGCGACATCCAGGGACCCCTGGCTGCCTTCGACCTGATAAGCGAGGAAGGTTTCCTCCCACTCCGGGGCAAGCTGTACCAGCGGGATTGTTCCGTCATTACGTCGCATGCCGGCCACAAGCTGGAACCCCAACCGCTGTCTCACATGTTCACAGATGGCCTCGGACTGCGTCTGCTGACCGCGCATTTCGGCAATCGTCTCCAGGATCAGCGGCAGGTTACGGATCGAGACCTGCTCATCCAGAAGCAGGCGCAGAACCTGCAGCAAGGTGTCCATCTGGACCTTGTCCGGGATCAGCTCATCCAGCAGCTTGCGGTTTGCCTCTGCCCGCGATTCGTTGCTGAGGGTGACCAGTTCATCCAGCAGCCGCCGCAGCGCCTTGAGGGTCAGCAACCGGCCAAAGTTCCGGCGGATCACTTCGAGCAGATGTGTGGCCAGAACCTCGGTCGGTGTGACGATGGTGGCCCCGGTGATTGCGGCCTTTTCCTGATCTTCCGGACGGATCCAGCGGGCAGGCGCGCCATAGACCGGCTCTGTCACGTCACGCCCATGCGGCAGGGCGGCACGGTCTTCGGGCATCAAGGCGAGTACAAATTCCGGGTTCAACTCCCCCCGCGCCATTTCGACGCCGTGAATCCGCACCGCATAGGTGCCGGTCGGCAAAGAGGGTGCATCCGTCAGGCGAATCTCGGGCAGAATCAAACCAAAGGTCGAGGCAATATGTGTGCGCATATTCGCAATCCGCACATCAAGCCCGGTGCCCGGATCCAGCACCATGTTCACAAGGTCCGGCGCGAACTCCACATGGATATCATCCAGATCAAGCACGTCCCCCATGTTCTGCGGTGCGGGGCCGACCACTTCCTGTTCCTCATCAGAGGCCGAATCCTGCGGCTCTGTCCGTTTGGCCAACCGCCATGCCAGGTATCCCAATACCCCCGCGCCGAGGATGAAGGGCAAGAAGGGCAAACCGGGAACAAGCGCGAACAATGCCATGAGAACGGCCACCGCCAAGAGAGCCGAAGGGTGTCTTCCAAGTTGATCCGCGACGGCGACATCGGTGGCACCTGTCGCACCGCCGCGCGCCAACAGCAATCCCGCCGCAATCGATATGATGACGGCCGGGATCTGGCTGACCAGACCGTCACCGACCGTCAGGATCGCATAGGTTTCGAGGGCGCTGGTAAGCGGCATGTCATGGACAACAGCGCCCATGATCACACCCATCACCAGATTCAGTATCGTGATCAACAGTCCCGCTACGGCATCGCCTTTTACAAACTTCGAAGCGCCGTCGAGGGAGCCGAAGAACGTCGTTTCCTGTTGCTCGATCTCGCGGCGGCGCTTGGCCTCCGCATGGTCGATTGCACCGGCGGACATATCCGCATCGATCGCCAACTGTTTGCCCGGCATGCCGTCGAGGGCAAAACGCGCCGAAACCTCGGCCATCCGGGCCGAACCCTTTGTGATGACGGCGAAATTCACGATCATCAGGACACCGAAGACAACCAGGCCCAAGAATATGCTGCCGCCCATGACGAAGCTGGCAAATCCTTGAATGACCTCGCCCGCGGCATGGGTGCCGGTATGACCCTGTCCGATAATCAGCTTGGTGGAACTGACATTCAGCGACAGACGCAGCATGAGCGACGTCAGCAGGATGGTGGGAAAGGCGGAAAAATCGAGCGGACGTTCGATGAACAAGGTGACCGTAAAGATCAGGATCGCGAGGCCGAAAGAGGCGGCAAGGCCAACATCCAGCACCCAGGACGGCATCGGCAGGATCATCATGACGATCACCGCCATGAGCGCCAGCGCCATCAGGATGGTCGGTTTGAAGAGGGCTTTTGCGTCGATGTTCATCTGACCAATCCCAAGGATGCCGCAATGGCAAATTCCGGGCGGGGCTTCAGGGCGGTGGAGACCTTCTTAGATTCGCCATTGCGGACAAGCGGCGAAAGATGTCCTGAAGATCTGCGGATGATGTGTGGTCGCACCCATGAAACCTGCTGAGCCAAGCGTGGAAAAGATCCCCGCTGCGCGCAGCGATACCTGCGGTCTGCGCTTGGAAATTCCTTGCGACACAAGGATTCGACGCCGGTCTCACCTGATGTTCTCGCGGTCACGATCAACCCTGAACCCCTTCGCCCGATTTCTGGTTGATCAATGGTTAGGGGGAATGCGTTGATTTTCTGTAAGTGCAATCAATCTGGTTCGGAAATTGCCGTTGCATCCAGGAGAGCTCGAATTGTTTCACGGCTGCGGGCGCTGCCGTTGGCAAGGGCATCAACCGCACCAAGACGATCCGCCGCCGTATCTGTGACTTCCGGGTCGCGCTGTATCATGTCGGCCGCTGGGGCAAGGACACTGTCGCTTTGGGAGACATCCTGCCAGGCTCCCGACAGCCAGGCCGATTGCAGCGCACCTTGTTCATCGCCAAGGTCGGAAAACAATGTCTTGGCAAAAACGTGGTCACCCATCTGGCGGCGCGCTTCGGCGCGCAACCGTGCAACCTTTTCCCCTCTTTGACCGATCAGGATTATTTCGGCATCTTCCGGTCGGGCAAGTGCCAAGAGCGCCTCGGCCCGCAACACACGCGCCTTTGGCAGAGAATTGACCGAAGGCCTTGCATCAAGTTGCCCGATCGCCAAGTCCGGCAACCCAAGTGCCAGAAATCGCTCTGCGATTTCGAAAACGAGGCTGTCTTGCTCCGGCAGGTTCTTGTTGCCCAGAAAACGGGCTGCAATCTTCAGGAAGGTGACATCATCTGCCTTTCGCACCAAAGCACCAAGTGCCGTCTGCAGCATCTTGTCCACGGTTTCCTGCGACATCCCATGGTCAGTTTCGAATTCCGCGAAGGCTGCATCAAAGGCTTTGTTGACCAACAGGGAGCGGATATAGGACTGCCAGAGCGTTTCACCGTCTTTGCTGTTGCGCAACTCTGTCGCAAAGGCCTCGCTCAGTTCGACAATCCGTTCAGGGACAGGGGTATCCGCGACATCTGCCAGGTCTATGCTTGCAACGATCGCCTCAGCGGCCTCGGGGCCGCCGGAAACGGACAAATCATGCAGGCGTTTGCCGGCGCTTTTTAGGGCGCCGTTGTTCAAGTCCAGATGCGCCTTGCCAAGCGAGATACTATCGGTTTCAAACCCTTCCATGCGCTGAAGGCGGCGCAGTATGTCCCGTGCACCATCCGAATAGCCCGCCGCCAGCAGGTTCTCGGACAGGGTCGGTCCGAGATGACTGCGCAGGTGTTTGGGCAAGGTTTCAAATGTTCGGATGACGGCTTTCAGATTGACAGCCGGGCGTGAGTCTTTCGGAGGAGACGACAGCACCGACCACAGCGCGGCGTATCCTTCGCACCCTGCATTGCCAGAAAAATGCTGCTTTGGGTCCGGATCGCCGTCTACGAGGTATGTCATCGAGAGCTTGGCAGACCCAAGTGTCTCCGGGTTCAAGGTAAGGATCGTCCGTGCTTCTGCTCCAAAACCAAAGTACAAGAGCGCCTTGGCGTAGTCGGCCAGCGCGGATTGGTCGATCCGGTCAAACTCTCCAAAAACCTTGCCACGCCGATCTGCCAGAACTTTGGACGGATCTGCATCCGATTTGACCCAGGCATGCAGTGCGATCCCGGCATCAGGCTCACACGAGTCCCCGCCGACGGTGATTTGGCCGCGCTGCAGCGTATCGTGATCCAAACCGGACAACCCGGTCGCCAGTTTCCGGGCAAGGTCACCCGGATCCGCGGCCTTTGGATCGATGGTTGGAGACGCTGCAAGATTCTCGTTTGGCTTTGCCTGCCCGGTTGGCAATCGGATCGCCGGATCCAGAAGACCGGTGGTTGCGGCAACCGCCAGGTCGGCCGCGATCTGCCGTCCCAGACCGTCCGCCGCTTGCGGATCATCTGCCAGCAAGCCGAAATCCTGCCCGTTGAACCGGGCGTTTTCGGGCGCGGCCGGCAGCAGTGGCAACAAGGTATTCCGCACCGGTGTCGGTCCCAAACCTGCCTGGTCGCCAATGCGCACAGCAGACAAGTCTCCAATCACGGGTGTGGGTTTGGTGTCCGTGAGATTGCCGCCCAGGCCATTCGGTTTCTTAGTCTCAGCCGACAACCGGGAGGCGCCGCTATCGTCGGGGGAGACGTCAATCACCAACATATTGCCTTGAAGGACAAAAGCTTCGGCGCCGCAGGCACATGCGAGCCCGATTTCAAGCACGCTGCCGTCGTCACTCGGCGAAATCTCTGCAATCCGGTCCGTACCAATCCGATCAAAGGCACGGGAGGTGTCAAAAGCCAATCCCCCCCTGTCGAATGTCAGGACAATGCGGCGCGCGGCCGGGTCTGGGGACACCTCCCATTCCGCCCCGCTCGGGATCGTCAGGACAAGCCGCGTGAATTCCCCATGCTCACCACTGCGGACTGTCACCGATTGCGCGGCAAGCATGCCCGGCAACAGCGAGACAAGGACGGTGATAGCCCAACGCGTCATGCGGCCTCCTGCTTGACGGATTTAAGTGCCTCTTCAAGGTCTTCGAAACTGGGCCGGTTGTGACCGGGTGTGTTCTGGCGTCCGACCTCGATGCAGATATTCGTCGCGTGGTTGTACAGGTTGGCGACAAGCACTTCGCGGATCAGGTGGTAGAAGTGCATGTCCTCCTCTGCCACGGTTTTCACCTTGGCCGCGAAGGGACCGACCAGACCGTAGGCAAGGAAAACGCCAAGGAACGTGCCGACCAGAGCGCCACCAATCAGCTTGCCCAGAACTTCCGGCGGCTGGTCGATGGAGGCCATCGTCTTGATCACGCCGAGAACGGCCGCGACGATCCCCAGCGCAGGAAGCGCGTCGGCCATGTTTTGCAGCGCGTGACTGGAGTGCAGGGCGTGATGCTGCATGCCGTCAAGACGCTTGTCCAACACCTCTTCGACCTGGTGCGGATCGTCATAGTTCATCGACACCGAACGCATGGTGTCACAGATCAACTCGATGGCATTTTTGTCGGCCAGGATCTTGGGATACTTGCCAAAGATGTTCGAGTCCGACGGCGATTCCACATGTTCCTCGATGGCGACCGGATTCTGGCGGGCAAGCCGGATCAGTTCGAACAACAGGCACAACAGGTCGCGATAATCGTCCGATTTCCATTTCGCGCCCTTGAACACTTTGCCGATATCTTTCAGCGTGTGTTTGACGGTGCTGCCGTCATTGCTGATCAGGAAGGCCCCGGTAGCCGCGCCACCGATCATCATGAATTCGAAGGGCAGCGCCTTGAGGATGATCCCCAGCTTGCCCCCCGCGGCGAGGTATCCGCCAAAGACCATGGCAAAAATCACCACGATTCCAATGATTCCGAGCATTCTTGCGCTCCTGATCCAAGTCCTGGGGCCAGCCTGACAGCCAGCAGTTAAGAAAGCCTGTGCCGGCGCGTCACATCACCACGAAATCCGCATGCAGGGCGCCGGCGGCCTTGATGCTCTTGAGGATGTCGATCATATCCCGCGGGCTGACGCCCAGGGCATTGAGCCCTGCGATAACCTCGGACAGATTGGTGCCGGTCGGCACTTCGGCGAGCCTGATGCCGGGATCCTCCTCGATCGCGGCACCACTGCGTGGCACAATCACCGTATCGCCATCGCTGAATGGATTGGGCTGGATCGCAAGCGGCGCCTCTTCGATCCGCAGCGTGAGGTTCCCCTGTGACACAGCAACACGCGAGATGCGCACATCCGCACCCATCACGATTGTTCCGGATCTCTGATCCACAACCACCCGCGCCCTGCGTTGCGGTTCGACCGCAAGGTTTTCAATCGCCACAACAGCGCGCGCCGGCGATCTGGTTCCTGTCCGTGCCAGGTCGACACTGATCGTTCCCGCATCCAGCATTGTGGCCGCGCGACGTCCCAGGGATCTGTTGATCACATCCTCGATTCTTGCGGCGGTGGTGAAATCCGGCTCACGCAGCGCCAGCCTGAGCGTTGAAAGTTGCGTGAAATCAAAGGGGACTTCGCGCTCGACCCGTGCGCCGGAAGGGATCACTCCAGCCGTGGGCACACCTTGAACGACCCTTGCCGCCTCGGCCTCGGCCGCTACCCCTCCGGCGATCACGGTGCCTTGGGCCACCGCATAGATCTGGCCGTCTGCTGCGTTCAGGGGGGTCATGATCAGTGTTCCGCCCAGCAGGCTCTTGGCATCGCCGATCGCAGAGACCGTGATGTCGATCTGGCCGCCGATCCGCGCAAAGGGCGGCAAGCGCCCGGTCACCAGCACTGCGGCCACGTTGCGTGGACGGAACTGCTCACCCGTTACGTTGACGCCCAACCGTTCAAGGATGTTGGACATGATTTCTTCGGTGAAAGGTGAGTTGCGCAGACCATCCCCGGTTCCGTTCAGGCCCACCACAAGACCATAGCCCACCAGATCGTTGGCGCGCACGCCGTCGACCTCGACAAGATCCTTGATGCGGACCGATTGCGCCGCCGCCGGTGCGAACAGCGTCGCGCAGAAAAACAATGTCGTCAGAAGCCGTGTCAGCATTACAAGTACTCCGCAAGCGACAGCCGTTGGGACCGCGCGGTGATGGCATAAAGGCTTTCAAGCTGTGAGCGGATGTTCTCGTACCGCGCGGCGGTGAAGTATTGGTCCGCCCCCACCAGATCGAGCCGCGCGATATTTGTGGCCGTGTATTCGGCAGAGTTGCGTGTCGTCGTTTCTTCGACCCGCGCTTCCAGGGCGCCCAAGCCGGCGCGGAGCTGGACAATATCCTGCTGGGCGCCCAGCAGATCCTGCCCCGCGGTTTTTAGCATTTCGATCTGGACACCCTGATCAAAACCCAATGTCCCGTCCGTGGCCAGCGCCGCCATGACAATCGGCTTCAGCACCTCCCGGAACACGGGGTCGGTGGCGCGGATATCAAGGTTGGCGCTTTCCGTTTCGCTCAGCTTGAGCGGTGCAAGACCGGTGTTCGACCCTTGATACGTCGTCGTCTCGTAGCCACCGCCAGTGCCAAAGAAACTGTCCAGTGCGGCCTCGACCCCGGCCAGGGTTGTCTGGCCGGTCAGGGCCGCCCGAACATCATTCATCAAATCCGACGCGTCTTGGACCGCTTCGCGATCTGTGGCTGTACCGGAAAAGAGAAAGCGTCCGGCAACCGACCGGTTCAACCCGTTCATGACCTGGTCGAGCGCGTTTTGCGCATCGTCTGACATGGTGTTCAGCAAGGCCACATTCGGGGTCAGTTCCGCCGCGATCAGGCTTTGCGACAGGATCTCGCTGCGGCCCTGGATCTCGTCCAGCGCGGTCTGCATCGTAGCGGACAGGAAGGTCGCTTCGGTGGTATTGACCCGGTA
Organism: Paracoccaceae bacterium; assembly: GCA_034670345.1. Lineage (GTDB taxonomy): Bacteria > Pseudomonadota > Alphaproteobacteria > Rhodobacterales > Rhodobacteraceae > Antarctobacter. Next base: position 37,464 of record JAXMNQ010000009.1, read on the forward strand.
GGTGTCCAGCTGCGACAGTGCCCGGTCGATGGCCAGAAGGCCGGTCAGATCTCCGTGCAGGTGTTGCGCCGGGTCCCGGACGAATCCAGTCGACACCTCAACCGCCAGTTGATCCATTTCTTTGCGAAGACTGACCTGGTTGGTGCGCAAGACCAGCGCACGCGCCATATCACCGATGACTTCCATGAGGTGTCCTCCTTAAATGGACAGCAACCGTTGCAGCAGGTCGTCGATGGTCGACATGACCTGCGCATTGGCTGCGTAGTGCTGCTCGATCTGCATCAACCGCTGCAGTTCGTGATCGGTGTCGACGCCCTTCGCCAATTCCAATTCCAACAGCGCGGTGTTCTGGACCGAGGCATAGATCCGGCTGTCCTCGGCGCGGACGCGTTCGCCCACGACGGTCGAGGCGAACTCGGATATGTGGTTGGAAAAGTTGCGCGCGACGGGGGCCAGACCGGAGGAACCCGGCACGGTGGAGGTGGCCAGAGCTTCGGTCATGCCTTGCAACAGGCGCGCATCCCCGACCTCGCCCTGCGTTGCCGCGCCAAGCCCATCGCGCAACCGCCATGCGCCACCGCTGTCCGGTGCAACAAGGCCGTTGAGTCCGATACGCCCGGCAACCCCGGTCTCATTTGCCGCGACAAAGGCCGCGCCGCCATCGGTGAACAGGCCGGGATCACCGGCCACCAATGTGCTGTCCGGACCACCAAAGCCCAGGCGTTCGATCAGGTCACGGGCCACACCGTCCAGCTGTGACTGACGCTCGACGGCATCGGTGTCGCGGATTTCGAACTGCGCGGCCAGGCTGCCACCAGCAAACAGATACGGGCCGGTCGTGTCGACCGGTGTGCCGCTCAGTGTCAGCCCGTTCAGCTGCCCGCCCCCAAGGGTCATGCCGGCGTCAATGGCGTAGGTTGGTTCAAAGCCGACCTCGACCGGGGATCCGTCCAGCAGCACCCCGCCGTCCCGGGTGTAGAGCGCGATTTCCCCCTTGTCCCGTTCGACAATCCGCAGGGGAACAATCTCGGAGATTTCGTTCAAGAGCCGCTGACGTTCATCGTGGAAACTCGCCGCGTCGGACCCGGTGCTCCATGCCGCGACGATATCGCCGTTCAGCTCATCGATACGTGCGACGGTGGTGTTGAGCGTGTCGACCTGCGCCGCAATGCTGCTGTCGGCGGATTGCCGGGCCTGCTGAACCTTGTCCGTCAAGGTGTTGAGCGACCGCGCCAGCGACTCGCCGGTGGACGCCACCAGTTCCAGCCGCTGGGTCGAGGCCGGATTGGATGAGGCGGTCAGCAGAGCATTCTCAAACGCGTTGATCCGGTCCGTCAGCGACCCCGGCGTACCGGAAGCGCCCACGACATCTTCGATCATACTGGCGAACTTGTACCCCGCCTCGGCATGCGCCAGGTGGGCATCCGAAACCATCCGGTCGCCGGTCAGAACCGGATCCGTTGCCCGCAAGGTTCCGGTGATGCGAACGCCACCGGTGGTGCCGACGGCACCGGGCACAAGGCCCAGCGTCCGACGTCCATACCCTTCGGTTGTGGCGTTCGCGATATTGGTCGATACCAGTCCCGCGGCGCGGGAATTGGCCTTCAGACCGCTGAAAGCATTGTACAGCGCACCGGAAAGAGACATCTAGCGACCCCCTTGAAATGGCTTACGGAAATTCGTCAGCGCTTGATGTTGGTGGTTTCCTGCAGCATCTCGTCGACGGTCTGGATGACCTTGGCGTTCGACGAATAGGCGCGCTGGGTCTGGATCATGTCGGTCAGTTCGCTGGCCACATCGGTGGTGCTTTCCTCGCGGGCAAAGCTGACCACGTCGCCGGTCGGCCCGTCACCGGCATCCCAAAGGAAGAAGCTGCCGCTTTCCGGGGATGGCATGTACACCTGCTTGTCCATCGCGATCAGCCCGTTCGGGTTCGGGACGTCAACCAGCGGCACCTGATAGATGACCGAGGTGATGCCGGTGTCGAAGAAGGCCGTTACAAAGCCGTTCGCATCAATCTCGACCGAGGTCATGTTGCCCGCCTGCGATCCGTCCTTGGACGTGTTCAGCGGGACGAACTTGTCCGACCGTTGCGTCAGGCCGTCATTTGTGCCCGGCTTGCCAAGGAAAATCTCGATGGGTCCACCCGCGGTGGTCACGATCACGGTTCCGGTCGAAGAGTCATAGGCGCCGCCAGCCGCGCCGACCGCCACCGTGTTCGGTGTGCCGCCCGAGGCCTGCGAGGAATCGAAGGTGATGGTGTATTCGCCAATCACCGCACCCGCGCTGGCCGAGTCCGTGATCTCCATCGTCCATTCGTTCGAAGATCCGGTGGCAGGCACTGTCGGGGTGAAGGTCACGGTCAGCGTCTCGGACCGGCCGAGGTTGTCAAAGTACTCGACGGGCAGCGTTTCTGCTCCGCCAAGGGACGTCGACAGGGTCTTGGACGCCGGCAGGTTGACGCCCAGCGTCATCTCTGTCGTCGGTTGGCTGAGGTATTGGTTGAGGGCGATCTGCACAGGTTCCAGCGCCGCGGATGTATCGCGCGAATTGGCCGGGACAGAGCCGTCTGCATTCGCCTTCCACCCCAGCAGCATCAGGCCGGATTCGGATTTCAGATAGCCGTCGGCATCGACCCGGAAAGATCCGGTGGTGGTCAGGAACATCTGCGGGTTGCCGTTGCCTGCATAAACCTCTGTCGCGCTGGCCACGGGCAGGAACCCCTTGCCCCGCACAGCCAGGTCGGTCGCATTGCTGGTCGCCACCAATGCGCCGCTTTCGTCAACAAGACGTTGCGTCGTGGTCCTGACGCCACCCGCCGTATAGCTGCTGCCATTGCCCTGCATGACCATGGCCGAAAAGTCGGTTTCGACGCGCTTGTAACCCTTGGTGGCCGAGTTCGCGATATTGTCGGAAATGGTTCCCAGCCGGGTCGCGTTGGCGGCAAGACCTGCAACACCTGCATTGAGGGAAGAAGAGATTGTCATGGACTAGCCTTTCTGCTGCCGCTCTGTATTTCAGGGACAACAGATAGGGCTGTGGGCTTAACGCTGGCCTAACATCTAAAATCCCACACAAAACCGATCATTTGCGCCGCAGGAAGACGACTTCGATGCGGCTGTTGCGCGGGTCCATGACATCGTCGCGTGACGGATCGCGGTCGGCATAGGCTGTAACCCTCTGGACTCGTTTCTCATCCAGTCCGCGCCGCACCATGAGATCACGGAAGACATCGGCGCGCTGCTGGCTGAGATCCCATGCGGGATTCTCGACCCAGACAATCGGATAAGTGATGGTATGGCCCTCGATTGCGATCGGATTGGTCACCGCCTCCGATGCCCGCGTCAGGATCAGCGCAAGATCTTCAAGCAAGGAAGTCGGCCGTGCCGCATCGTCGAAAAGCCGCGCCTGTGCGCTTTCGTAGAACTGGATCACCAGACCTTCATCGGTCACTTCGGTGACGATATGTTCCAGCAGATCGTCGGCCACCATGCTTTCGCCGCCGCGGCCCATCAGCAGTTCTTCGACCTGTTTGAATTCCTCTTCCTCGGCAGCGTCGCGGCCTTCGCCCTTTTCCCTGAAGGACTCCGGGTCACGGGACTCGGCCTGCGGTCGCAGGCTGGTCGCACCGGTGCCCATGCGGGGCAGGGTGTTCTCGGCGAAGACCGATTCGCCGCCCAGCGCCCCGTTGCCGCCCCCCGACACACGGGCCATGGCAATCGTCGGGCTGAAGTAATCCGCGATACCCTTGCGCTGTTTTTCGGTTGTCGCGTTCAACAGCCACATCAGCATGAAGAAAGCCATCATCGCTGTCACGAAATCGGCATAGGCCACTTTCCACGCCCCACCGTGGTGACCATCGCCCGCAACGACCTTCTTTCGCTTGATGATGACTGGCGCAACATTGCTGTCGCCACTCATCGTTCCCACCTTTCTCTCACCTGAGACAGGTCTAGGGCAGCGGCGCTTACCAGCCGATTAACGATTAAAAATGTTCTGTTAAAGCGCGTCCTGTGGATAACCGCGCAAAGGCGTGCCGATTTTCACACAAACCCCCGTGTCGATCCGTGATCGAATAGACAGCGCCGGACGAAGGCATTAGCAAGGTCACCGGAACATTGGTGGGAACGAGGTGAGATCATGCCGGGTTTTCGGTCAGGAAAATCGGGACTGTTGCGGCGCGTTGCGCTGGCCGGCACCTTTTTGACCGCGCTGACAGTCTACGCACAGGCCGATGACTACCAGCGTAACCGTCTATCGTTCGGGCTCTACGGGTCGCCCGGGTTGATTGACATGCCGACGGCCGAGGTGCCGCCGGACGCCACCCTTGCCGGGACCTTCGCGCATTTCAACGGGACCTCGCGCTCGACCCTCTACTTTCAGATCCTGCCCCGCCTGTCGGGCAGCTTCCGGTATTCTTCGGTCGAGGACTATCTGGGGCCGAACCGGGGCACGCTCTTTGATCGCAGTTTCGACCTGCGTTACCAGCTGCTGACAGAAACCGACCGACGGCCGTCCGTGGTGGTCGGCCTGCAGGATTTCATCGGCACCGGTATCTACAACGGGGAATACATCGTCGCGACCAAGACTGTCGCCACTGGCCTGAAAGTGACCGCCGGTCTCGGTTGGGGACGTCTGGCCACGGAAAATGCCTTTGGAACGTTGGGCACACGCCCGGGCGGGTTCACCGGTCAGGGCGGCCTGCCGGAGTTTGACCGGTTTTTCCAGGGGGATGTCGCCGGATTTGGCGGTATTTCCTATGCGCCTTCGGATCGCCTGAACCTCAAGCTTGAATACTCGTCAGACGGTTATGACCGCGAAGTCGCCGGCGGCAAGGTTACAAAGACCAGCCCCTGGAACTTCGGCCTCGACTACCGCTTCAAGCGGGGCGGTCAGCTCTCGGTCTACCATGTGCTCGGCACCGAGGTCGGTGCGCAGCTGACCTTTGTAACCAACCCAAAGACCGCGGGCATTCCCGGCGGGTCAGAGCCGTCCGGCCTGCCTGTCGCGCCGCGCGCGCGCGGCTCTGCCGCCGATCTGGGCTGGACGACGGATCCGCAGCGCGGCCAGGCCGCCAAGACCTCGCTGGCGCAGCTTGTCGCCAAGGAAGGCATGATTGTCGAGGCCATCACCCTCGAAGCGAACAAGGCCACCGTTCGGTTGGTCAATCCGCGCTTTGGGGCCCCCTCGCAGGCCTTTGGTCGTGTGGCCCGCGCCATGACCCGCAGCCTGCCTGCCTCTGTCGAGACCTTCGAGATCATTCCCGTGGTCCTAGGCATGCCCATGTCCGCCGTGATCTTTCGACGGTCTGACATCGAGCGGCTGGAACATGAGCCCGCCAACGAAATTCTGGCCCGGACCACCTTTGTCGACGCTTACGGTCGCGCCCCTGCACCGGATCAGGGCACCTACCCTCAGTTCAAATGGTCGATCGCGCCTTATGTTCAGGTCTCTGTCTTTGACCCGGACAATCCTGTCCGCGCCGATGGCGGCCTGCGCGCGGCTGCCGACTTCAGGATCACGCCCAATATCCATCTGTCCGGGTCGGTGACCAAGAAGCTGACCGGCAACCTCGACAAGGTTGAGCGCGTCGAAAAGTCGAACCTGCCGCGGGTCCGGACCGATCACGCGGAGTATTCCGCACAGGGTGATCCGGCGATCGAATACCTGCACTTTGCGCATTACGGGCGTCCGGCCAAGGATTTCTACTCACGCATCACGGTCGGCTATCTGGAACAGATGTACGGCGGCGCCTCGGCGGAACTGATGTGGAAACCGGTCACCAGCCGGTTGGCGCTGGGTGCCGAGGTCAACTACGTGATGCGCCGGGATTTCGACCAGCTGTTTGGCTTCCAGTCGATGACAACAATCGACCCGGTGACCGGCATCAAGCGTGATATCCCCAATGTAAACGGCCATGTCTCGGCCTATTACGCCTTTGGCAACGGCTTTCATGGCCAAGTAGATGTAGGCCGCTACCTCGCCGGGGACTATGGCGCAACGGTCTCGCTGGACCGCGAATTCGCCAATGGCTGGCGCATCGGGGCCTACGCTACCTTCACCAACGCATCGTTCGAGGATTTCGGCGAAGGCTCCTTTGACAAGGGCATCCGCTTCAGTCTGCCGCTGGCCAGCTTCTTCGGTCAGCCCTCACGGCGCTCGAATGACATCGTCATCCAGTCTCTGTCGCGCGATGGCGGCGCGCGCCTGAATGTGAACGGGCGCCTGTATGAGCAGGTGCGGGATTATCACAAACCGGATGCGGTCAATTCGTGGGGAAGGTTCTGGCGATGACACGACGTACTTGGACTCGCATCGGCCTGGCCCTGGGGGTTGCGCTGACACTGGCCGCCTGCGGCAATGCCAACAAGGACACCGGCGCCTTGCTGAAGACTATCCCGAAGGCGATCTTTGGCAAAAAGCCGGTACCGCAGCCGATCACGCCGCAACAGATAGCCCAGGCCCTGTCGGCAACGGAATCTTCTGTTTTCCTGTTTGAGCTGGAATCCCGCAAGGCGCAAACCCTGCTGTTGGAAATACAGCGGAACGGTCCTTATCAAACCTTCGGCAATGCCCAACGTCTTGTAATTGTTATGCGGCAGGGCATGGTCACCTCGACTCGTGGCCTTGGCGGGGATCTGATGTCATCGGAAGAAGATCAGTTGCTGTCCTATGTTGCCAATCGGGCCGAAGGGCGGGTCAGCTATGACCTCAGGTTCCTGACGCCCGAGGATGTCACGGTGGTTCGGCGGTATAGCTGCCATGTCACGCCGGGCGGGACGATCCCGGTGGCGGCCGGACTGGTGCAAGAGACCGGCTATGTGGTCACCGCCAACTGCAAGGCGGCGGACGGGGCTTCACCCGATTTTACAAATACCTACGCGGTGGCGTCGGACGGATACATCCTCAGCGCCAAGCAATGGGCCGGGCCGTATCTGGGCAATATCATCAGCCAGGTGCTGCGGCGCTGATTGAAGCTTTCCACACGGGGACAGTTTCAGGCGAACGCGGGCTCAAGGGCTGACAGAGGCGGTTTTACCTCCTGTCAGCTTTTGCCCGTGTCTCTTCTCCGGTCACCGGCTGCTTTGGCCGGTTGTGCATGGTCACCCGCCGGAACACCGTTGCAAACATCAACCGCATGTCCGTGCAGGGGTTGCGCCGTTTGGCATAGAGCAGGTCAAGCCGCGCCTTTCGGGGGATGCAGCGGCGGATATAGACCGCTTCGGTTTCTTCGGCGGATCGGGTCCGCTCCAACAGGCGTTCCTCGGTGCGATGATATGCCATGGATGCCATGCCGGTCACGCCGGGCCGTTCGCGGAGAACCTCGGCGTAAAGTTCCGGAAACATCTCCGTATAGTGCCGCAATGGTGCGCGGGGCCCGACAAAGCCCATGTCACCACGCAGGATGTTCCAGAGCTGTGGCAACTCATCCAGCCGTTTGCGCCGCAACCATGCCCCGGTCGGGGTGATCCTGTTCGCCTTGGCCGGGCCTGTCACGCCTGAATCCTGCCGGGCGATTGTCATTGTGCGGAACTTCAGCAGCTTGAAGTGTCGATCCGGCGTCCGCATCCGTTCGGAGCGGTAGAAGATCGGCCAGCCGTCGCTGCACCAGACCAGGAATGCCACATAGAAAAGCAGCGGCGACAACAGGATGCCCAAGCCAACCGCATAAAGAAAATCCAGTAAATACAATAGTGTACGTGGAAACTTCATGGCCAGACCCCGCCTGCCCGTGCGCCCTGAACAAGATGTTCGGCACCTGCGGCGTCCTTGGACAAGTCGATCACTGACCGCAACTTGCCTGTGTCCATCCAGACCTGCCGCGCCGCGCCTTCGGGCGCATCGCGCCACGTCAGTTCACCGCCGCCGCTGCGTACCAGATCGGCCATCGGTGTCGGAACCGGGGCCGAGACATTGTAGATCCCTTGCGCCGTTTCAGTGCGGATGAAGGCCGCGATCACATGGCCGAGATCGCCCGCCGTGATATAGCTGCGGGTCGGTCCCGCCCCATCGGGAAAGCGGTCGAGAGTGAGGCGCGCAGAAGGGCGCAGGTTCGCAAACAGGCTGTCCGCCCCGGCGACATTGCCAATCCGCATGACGATCTGGCGCGGCCCCTCGGGCCTGCCCCGGGCGGCGATCGCCTGCTCCATCTGCAGCTTGGCACGGCCATAGTCCGAGGGCGGATCACCGGCCATATCCTCGGTCAGCGGATCGCCGCCGGGGCGATAGACAGCAGCGCTGGAACAATGCAGCACGGCTTTGGCGCCAACGGCCTCTCCAACGTCCATCGCGGCAAGGGCCAGCCGGGTGTTGTCAGACAGATCCCTGCCCGGCCCCGGAGTGACGCCCCAAAGCGCGACAACGGCGGTCACTTTACCCGAATTGGGCGCAGTATGGCCCGGATCCCATCGCACGCCCCCGTCCGGGACCGGGCCCGACCGCACGACCGGCACCAAGTGAAACGAATCCGGGGTCCATGCGGCGCGGACCATGCGGCCCAGTTTGCCACTCGCGCCAAGTACAAAAACCGAGCAAGATTGCTGTGTTCCTGCCACGGTCCACCTCTCATATGACTTTTCTTTGACCGCCAAACTGTCTATCAGCGGATTGTCGGGCTAGAAAGACGGAAAGACCGGTTGGGGGACTGGAGTGGCTGCTAAAATGAGATTGATCACGCTGTTCGTCGCTGCCATGACATTGGCCGCTTGTAGTTTGCCGCGTGGCGCTGCCGTTCAATCCGAAGTCCTCAAGGAAAGAGACTCTGCCAATCCGACCTTTCAGGTGATCGAAGTCACCCGCGCCAATGTGCCGGGTCTGTACCATTGGTCGCCCACCGGCTGGCACGGCTATTACAAGTGGCCCAGCGCCTCCAGCGGCAGCAGTTCCTCTGTCATTCGCACCGGCGACCGGGTCGACATCACCATTTGGGACAGTCAGGACAACTCGCTGCTGACCAACCCCGGCCAGCGGTTTACCGAGATCAGGGCGGTCGAGGTTGACGGCAACGGCTCGATCTTTCTGCCCTATGTGAACAAGGTTGGCATTCGCGGTCTGACCGCATCGGGCGCACGGTCCAAGATCCAGCAGCGTCTGGAACCGATCCTGCCGTCGGCACAGGTGCAACTGAGCCTGCAGCAAGGCCGCGATCACTCGATCGACGTGGTTGGCGGTGTCGGCGCGCCGGGTGCCTATCCGATGCCCTCGCGCAACTACAAGATCCTGAACGTGCTGGCCGATGCCGGCGGTATCCGGGATGATCTGCGCAACCCGCGTGTGCGCCTGATCCGTGGCGACTCCACCTATGAAATATCCGCCGACCTGCTGCTGGAAGACGGATCGAAAAATGCGCTGCTGCATCCGCGCGATTCGATCATTATCGAGGCGGATGACCGCAGCTTTACAGCACTGGGCGCCAGCGGAATCGAGAACCTGATCTATTTCCCCAAGGATCTGGTCACGGCACTGGAGGCGGTTTCCCTGATGGGTGGCCTGTCCGACACGCGGGCCGATCCGAAAGGCGTGCTGGTGTTGCGGGAATACCCGGTCAAAGCCCTGAAAAGCGACGGAACCGGGCCGCGGATGCCGCAGGTGGTGTTCTCGCTGGACCTGACCTCTGCCGACGGTTTGTTCGCGGCGCGGAATTTCTACATTCAGCCCGGCGATACCGTGCTGGCGACGGAAAGCCCTGTGACCTCTGCCCAGACGATCTTTGGCCTCGTTGGTGCGGTGATCGGTGTCGGGGCACAGGCGAACGCCCTGTCCAACTGACCTGACTATTCCCTGACCAAGTCCTGACCATCCGATGTGAAAAAAGCGGTGGCCGGTGGCGGCTACCGCTTGCCAATTGCCGCGACCTGAGGTCAGTGCAGGGCATGAATCTTTTGCATTTTCTCACCTCCAACGCGCGCTGGCTGACGGCCGGGGCCTTGCTGACTTTCCTGTCCAGTTTCGGGCAAACCTATTTCATCTCGATCTTCGCCGGGGAGATCCGGGAAGGTTTCGGTCTGAGCCATGGCGAATGGGGCGGCATCTATACGCTGGGTACGACCGCCTCTGCCATTGTGATGGTCTGGGCCGGCGGGCTGACGGACCGGTTCCGGTCCCGGGTGATCGGGGCAGTGGTGCTGTTGATGCTGGCCGGCGCCTGCCTGTTCATGGCGCTGAATATCTGGGTCGCGCTGTTGCCGCTGGTGATCTTTGCACTGCGGTTCTGCGGCCAGGGTATGGCCAGCCATATCGCCGTGGTGTCGATGTCGCGCTGGTTCGTGGCGACGCGGGGCAAGGCGCTGTCGGTGGCGGGGCTGGGCTTTGCGCTGGGTGAGGCCTTGCTGCCTTTCTTCTTTGTCTCGCTGATGCTGGTGATCGACTGGCGGCTCTTGTGGGTGGCGGTGGCCCTGGTGAGCGTCGGGGCGATCCCCGTGCTGCTTTTGCTGCTGCGGGAGGAGCGGACGCCGCAAAGCCATGCCGAAACCGATCATTCCTTTGGTATGGGACAGCGCCACTGGGCGCGGATCGAGGTGCTGCGGCACTGGCTGTTCTGGTTCATGGTGCCTGCGCTATTAGGGCCTTCGGCCTTCAACACGGCGTTCTTTTTCCATCAGGTGCATTTCGCAGAGATCAACGCATTCTCGCACCTGGAACTGACAGCCTTGTTCCCGGTTTACACGGCGGCGGCGGTGTCTTCGATGGTTCTGGTGGGTGGTCTGTTGGACCGGCTGGGGACCGGGCGGTTGATCCCGTGGTTCCAACTGCCCATGGTGGCTGGTTTCCTGTGTTTCGCACTTGGCGGCGGGTTGTCCTGGACACTTGTCGGGCTGCTGGTCATCGCGCTGACGACCGGGGCGAACGCGACCTTACCCAACGCCTTCTGGGCCGAATTCTATGGGACACGTAACCTTGGCGCGATCAAGGCGATGGCGGCCGCGGTCATGGTGTTGGGCTCGGCCATCGGGCCGGGTCTGACCGGTGCGCTGATCGATTTCGGGATCGGGCTGAAGGTGCAGTACATCGGCGTGGCGGGGTATTTCGTCTTTGCCTCGGTGATGATGTGGATCGGGGTCAGCCGGGCGCGGGCCTTCCTGTAGGCACCGGTCAGCGGCTGCGCCGGAGATAGACGTAATAGGCCCCCTCGCCACCGTGTTTACGATGCGATTCAGACACTTGCAGAACCGCCTGCGCCAGCGGTGGCATCCGCAACCAGACCGGCACCTGCGATTTCAGCACGCCGCGACGGCGCGGCATCGGATCGTAGGGGTCTTCGCGCTGGCCCTTGCCGGTGATGACAAGGACAAGGCGAAAACCCCGGGCCTGCGCGCGCAGGATGAACCCGGTGAGTTCGCCGTGCGCCCGGTCGACGGTCAGGCCATGCAGGTCCATGCGCGCCTCGGGCTCCAGCTTGCCGCGTTTCAGACGGGTAAAGGCCTTGGCATCCATGCGCACGGGGGCCTCGTGCAAGTGATCCCGGGTGGTCTTGGGAAAGACATGCGTTTGCGTCCGGGGCAGCGCACGTTCCCCCAGGGTGAAAGGCGACAGGGGGTCCGGCGGGTGGGCAGGTTCCCTGACGCGCGGCTTTGGTTTCGACTCGGGTTCGGCCGGGCGTTTCGGTTTGTGGTGCAGGGGATCGGTGCTGCGCGCGACCTGTTGCCAGAGCTCTTGCTCTTCGGGTCGTAACTTGCGGCGGCGGGTCACGGGGCAGGACCGGGTAAAAGTGCATAGGCCCGTTGGATCGGCATCAGCACGACCATGCGGCCGCTGTCCTTGGTTCGGCCAGCGATGCGTCCTGCCTCATCCCCGGTGCCATAGAAGATGTCCGCCCGTTGTGCGCCTTTGATGGCCGACCCGGTGTCCTGTGCGATCATCAGGCGGTTCAAAGGATCAGCACCCTCTTTTTCGATCCAGACCGGCGACCCATAAGACGTATATCGCGGGTCGATGGCGATCGAACGCAGGGTGGTCAGCGATCGGTTCATCGCCCCGAGCGGCCCCTCGTGCGGCGGAACCTCACTGACTTCGCGAAAGAAGACGTAAGAAGCGTTGTGATACAGCAGTTCCTGCCCGGCGGTGGGATTGCCGCGGACCCAATTGGCGATCACCTGCATCGACACCTGATGGAGATTGTAGACTCCGCGCCGGACCAGCTCGCGCCCGATGGAACGGTAGGGATGGCCGTTTGCCCCGGCATAGCCCACGCGTACGACACGTCCATCGGGAAAGCGGATGCGGCCAGAGCCTTGAATCTGAAGGAAAAACAATTCCACTGAATCGTCGACCCAGGCAATTTCGAGGCCCCTGCCCTCCATCACGCCGGAGGTGAGGATCTGGCGGCGTGTGAGCCAGGGCCGGGTGAATTTCGCTTCTGGCGGCATCTTGTAGATTGGAAAGCGATAGGTGGAGGATTGGTAAGGGGCGCCCCTCAGTTCCGGCTCGAAATAGCCGGTAAAGAGCATCTCCTGTCCATCCCGGATCAGGACCGGGCGAAACAGCAGTTCGAAAAAGCCACGGGCATCGTCGGTTTCGGCAGCGAAGGCGCAGAGCGCCTGCCAATCCGGGTCATCCATGTCGCGACAGGTGTTGAGAAAGACCTTGAGAGCAGCGGCATGGTCATCCTCTGCCCAGCCCTTCAGATCGTCAAAGCCGAGGATTTCATAACTCGGCCCCGTCTCTGCGGAGGCGGGGCCGGTCATGAGAGATATCGCAAATAATGTCGCAAGAACCAGTCGGGTCATTCGTCCGTGGCGACAAGCTGCCAGTTGGGATCGTCGACACCCATGGGACGGGCGTAGGTCCAGATGTCCTTTTGGCGTTTGGCAGCTGTGGGCGAGCCTTCGATCACTTCCCCTTCGGCGTTTTTCACAACCGAAGTCAGTTCGCCGACATAGCGCACGGTGATCTCTGCCAGACCGGAGGCTTCGTCAAAGCGGGCATCGGCGAGCGTCAATTCGCGGACGCCAACGAATTCAGCCTGGATCGTCAGGCCCTGCTGTTCACGCTGGGCGACGACCTCGGCAAAGGTTTCATAGACGTCATCTGCAAGGAAGGGCTGCAGGTCGGTCATCTTGCCACGCTCGAAGCCCATAAGGATCATCTCGTATGCAGCACGCGCACCGGAGAGGAACTCTGATACCGAAAAGCTCGGCTCGACCCGTTTCATCGCCGCCAGCGCCCGTGCGGCTTCGCTGTCTTCGGCGACATGGTCGGTGATGTCGAGATCGGGCCCGCCTTCGATCACCTCGAAGTCATGGGCGCGGCGGCGTTCGTCGGGTCCGGGTCCGGGAACTGGCGGCTTTTCGAACCCTTCCCGCGTACCAAGCACGCTCCGCAAGCGCAGAACGAGGAAGATGGCAATTCCGGCAAGAACCAGAAGCTGGAGAATGGGAGAGTTCATCGGCACCTCTTTGCGGCCTGCATTTAAACATCACGGTCGCATCCTTATGTAGGGGAGGTGCGGGGGTTCGTCTACCTGCCCGCGTGATATGGAGGACGTCCTGATGTGGCTTTTGCTGGCCTTTGTCGCAGTTCCACTGATTGAAATCGCCCTGTTCATCCAGGTTGGTGGGGCCATCGGGCTGTGGCCGACGCTGGGCGTGGTGGTGCTGACCGCCATTATCGGCACCTGGCTGATGCGGGCACAAGGGCAATTGGCCATGAACAACCTGCGGCGCAGCTTTTCCCAGCTTGACGACCCCAGCGAACCGCTGGCGCATGGGGCCATGATCCTGATTGCCGGGGTCCTATTGCTGACGCCGGGGTTCTTTACCGATGCGCTCGGGTTTGCGCTGCTGGCGCCGCCGGTGCGGACGCAGGTGTTCAACTGGGTGCGCAAGCGCGTGCATGTGACGCGGTTCGAAATGGGTCAGCGGCCCGGTCCGCGCGACGTTTATCCTGATCCGCGCGCCGGGAATGAGACAGGATCGGACGGCGGCGAGGTGATCGACGGCGAATTTACCGAGATTCCGAGGGGCAAGAGCCCCAATCACCCCGGTTCCGGCTGGACGAGGCATTGAGCGTCCCTTCGGGCGCTGCTATGCCACGTCAGTAGTTTTTTACGGGAGACCCGATCCATGGCAGAGACCAACGGCGCAGGGCAGGCACAGCAGCCGCCCAAGATGAGCGTTCTGGCACAGTTCATCCGCGACCTGTCCTTTGAAAACATCCTGTCCCAGAAAGGCGTGAGCGGTGAAGTTCAGCCTGATGTGCAGGTGCAGGTAAATCTGGATGCCAAGAAGCGTTCGGCCGAGAACCAGTACGAAGTGGTGATGAAACTGAAGGTCGAATCCAAGGCCAAGGAATCAGGCGACGTGCTGTTCATCCTCGAGCTGGATTATGCCGGTGTGTTCAACATCGAGAACGTGCCGGACGATCAGCTGCATCCGTTCCTGTTGATCGAATGCCCGCGGATGCTGTTCCCGTTTGTGCGCCGAATCGTTTCGGACGTGTCACGCGACGGTGGCTTCCCGCCGCTGAACCTCGAGACCATCGACTTCCTTGCCTTGTACCGCAACGAGCTGGCGCGGCGCGCGCAGCAACAGGCGGCTGAGGGTGCGCCTTCGGCGTAAGGCTGGCGGCGCTCAGACCTTGGTCCAGAGCGCCTCATCCCCGAGTTTCTCGACAAAGGCGGCGTGAGCCGCCTTTTCGTTGTCGGACAGGCGGGATGGCAGCGGGTTGGGCCGTGGCCGTGGACGCCAGGCCGGATCGTCCGCTTGACCGCCGGACCGGGAACCGCCTGCCGGGGCAAGACCGAAATCCGGCTGTTTTCCGCCGATGAGTTCAAGATAGACTTCGGCCAGGATCTCGGAATCGAGCAAGGCGCCGTGCAGGGTCCGGCTGGAATTGTCGATCGAGAAGCGGCGGCACAGGGCATCCAGTGAGGCCGGGGAGCCGGGAAAGCGGCGGCGGGCGATGTCGAGGGTGTCGATGGCGCAGTCCTGCGGCAGCGGCGGATGGCCCGCCCAGCGCAGTTCGGCGTTCAGGAATTTCACATCGAAAGCGGCGTTGTGGATTACCAGCTTGGCGTCCGTGCCGATGAACGTCAGGAAATCGCTGACTATTTTGGCGAAGACGGGTTTGTCGCGCAGGGTAATCTCACCCGTATTGGCAGGGCGCGGTGGGTCGAGAAGGTCCGGCCCGATGCCGTGCACGCCAAAAGCCTCATCCGGCATGCCCCGTTCAGGGTTGATATACTGGTGATAGGTGCGGCCGGTCGGGACGTGGTTGAGCAGTTCCAGCGCACCGATTTCAACGATGCGATCGCCGCTTTGCGGGTCAAAGCCGGTGGTTTCGGTGTCGAGAACGATTTCACGCATGGGTCAGCCTGTTTTCGATGGCACGCACCACAGAATGCACCTGTGCGCGCGCAGTCTCAAGCGTATCGGTCTCGATGACCCAGGTCGCGCGGGCGCATTTTTCCGCGTTCGGCATCTGACGGGAGAGGATGTGCTCCAGATCCGCCGGGCTCATGGTGCCACGGGCGAGAACGCGTCCCCTTTGTGTTTCACGGGAAACATTCACGCAGGCGGTGGCGTCCATCTCGGCGTCTCCGCCGGTTTCGAACAGCAGGGGGACATCGAAGACACCGATGGAGTCCGGGTGCGCGGCGATGAAATCCTGCCGGTCCTGCCGCACCAGCGGATGTACAACCGCCTCGATGCGTTTCAGCACTGTCGGGTCGGCGGCAATGATCCGGCGCAAGTCATCGCGCGAGACTGCCGAGTCCCGGATTGCCGAGGGGAACATGTCCCCAATCGGCTCCACCGCCGCACCGCCGCGCCCGTACAGCCGGTGAACGGCCGCATCCGCGTCCCAGACCACGCAGCCAAGATCGGCAAACATGTTGGCGGTTGTCGACTTGCCCATCCCGATGGAGCCGGTCAGGCCGAGTTTGAACTTCATCCAAGAACGGCCTGACGGGTCGCCTCGTCAACCTCAGGGCGTTGACCGAACCAGCGTTCAAAGCCGGGCACAGCCTGATAAAGCAACATCCCCAGGCCGTCGACAACGGTGCATCCCGCCTCTCTTGCCTCATGCAACAAGCGGGTTTCCAGCGGCGCATAGACAAGATCGGTCACCAGCATATCCGGCGCCAAGGCATCCAGCGGCACCCGGAAAGGCGGTTTTCCGGTCATGCCGAGAGAGGTGGTGTTCACGACCGTGGCGCAGCCCTCGATCATGTTGCCGGCCTGGACCCAGTCGAAAACCTCGATCCGGGTGCCGAAATCCTCGCGCAGGCGCTCTGCGCGCAGGCGTGTGCGGTTCGCAATGCGGATCTCCGGCACACCCACATCGAGAAGCGAGGCAAGCACGGCCCGGGCCGCGCCCCCTGCCCCGAAGACCGTGGCCGGTCCTGAGGCGGGATCCCAATCCGGCGCCCCGTGTCGCAGGTTTTCCATGAACCCGTAGCCATCCGTGTTATCCGCATGGATGCGCCCATCGTCCCGGAAGATCAGCGTATTGGCCGCACCGATCAGGGTCGCGCGATCGGAAACGAGGTCCGCAATCTGCATCACCTTTTCCTTGTACGGAACGGTGACGTTGAGACCGACAAAGCCAAGATCCGGTAACAGCCGGATGGTCTGCGCCAGTTTGTCTGACGGGATTTCCATCGGAATGTAATGACCCGGCAGGCCATAGCTTTGCAGCCAATGGTCAAACAGCGCCGGGGAGCGTGAATGCGCCACCGGGGAGCCGATGACCGCAGCGAGTGGGATTCGGGCGAGGCTCATGCCGGGATGGTTCCTCTGATCGAGAGATAGGTCAACAGTTCGAGAAGCGGCAAACCGAGAATGGTGAAATGGCTGCCTTCGACGCGGGCAAAAAGGCGGATGCCTTCGGATTCGAGTTTGTATCCACCAACCGAGGTCGCAACGTCTGGCCAGTTACGATCAAGATAGCTGTCCAGGTAGGTGTCGGAAAATTCGCGCATGGTCAGCCGTGCCGTTCCGACGTGCCGCCAGATCGGTTGCCCGTCATGGTAAAGCACAGCGGCAGACAAAAGCCGGTGTGTCTGTCCCCTGAGACGCAAGAGTTGCGCGCGCGCGTCCTCACGCGTTGACGGTTTGGAAAGGATTTTGCGGTCTGTTTCCAATACCTGATCACAGCCAAGGACCAATTTTTCCGGATGGCGCTGCCCGAGTTTGCGCGCCTTGGCTTCGGCCAGGGCGTCGGCAATGTCGCGGGGCGGGGCCTCTTCGGCTTCAAGTGCCGCCTTTATGCTGTCCTCATCGACCCGGGGTGATTCGGTTTCGATGGTCAGACCGGCCGCACGCAGCATGTCGGCGCGGATCTGAGAGGTGGACGCGAGGAGAAGCTCTGAGGTCATGGGGGATAAGTGTGAGGAGAACTCGGTGTGCAGGTTTGAGCATGGTTCTGAGGAAAAAGCCGCCGGGTTGCAAGCTTGGGGGTAGATGTAACACTTGTGCGATCAAGTTCCGGGGTTGAGGACATGTGGACAAGGATAAGTCAGGCCAGTTGAGTTTTCTTGTTTCTCCGGGTTTGTCCATGAGGTTATCCCACAGCTTGGCTCCCAAAGTTTCATCTCTTAAATACATGGTTTAATTAAATTATCACAGCTTCCTCAGTTTTGACCAGCTCATAGTCCCCGGTGTTATCCAGACCCTTCAGCCTGTTTGGAAACCTGAGGAAAACTCAAGGATCCACAGATTTTATCCTGCCTAACCACTTCATAATCCTATTTCTTTCTTTCTTTTTTAAGGAAAGGGTCCAACCGGCGAAGCGCGTTGACAGCGAGTGCGGGTATGGGATAGTCCAAGCCAGCCCCCGTCCGGGTGCGAATTCTCCCGTTAGACAAAGGATAGGCCGCCCCAGCGGTTCGCATTGTATGCCATGAGCGAAGAAAATCTGAATCTTGCCGATCTGAAAGCCAAGAGCCCGAAAGACCTTCTGGCGATGGCCGAGGAGCTGGACATCGAGAACGCCTCGACCATGCGGAAAGGCGAGATGATGTTCCAGATCCTGCGTGAGCGGGCGGATGAAGGGTGGACCATCAACGGTGACGGGGTTCTGGAGGTCTTGCAGGACGGATTCGGTTTTCTGCGGTCCCCTGAGGCGAACTATCTGCCGGGGCCAGATGACATTTACGTCTCGCCGGACATGATCCGAAAATACTCTTTGCGCACCGGCGATTCGATCGAGGGAGAGATGAAGGCGCCGGACGGCGAGGAGCGGTATTTTGCCCTGGTCACGGTGTCCGAAATCAATTTTGAGGAGCCGGAGCGCGCGCGGCACAAGATCGCCTTTGACAACCTGACGCCGCTCTACCCGGACGAGCGGCTGAAGATGGAGATCGAAGACCCGACCATCAGGGATCGATCCGCGCGGATCATCGACCTGGTTGCGCCCATCGGCAAGGGACAGCGATCCCTCATCGTGGCGCCACCGCGGACCGGCAAGACGGTCCTGCTGCAGAACATTGCGAATTCGATCGAGAAGAATCATCCCGAGTGTTATCTGATCGTTCTTCTGATCGACGAACGTCCCGAGGAAGTGACGGACATGCAGAGGTCGGTGAAGGGTGAGGTGATTTCCTCGACCTTCGATGAACCGGCGACGCGGCACGTGGCCGTGTCGGAGATGGTCATTGAAAAGGCCAAACGCCTGGTCGAGCACAAGCGAGATGTTGTGATCCTTTTGGACTCTATCACCAGACTTGGTAGGGCGTTCAACACTGTGGTGCCGTCTTCGGGCAAGGTCCTGACTGGTGGTGTCGATGCCAACGCTCTGCAGCGCCCGAAGCGATTCTTCGGTGCTGCGCGGAACATCGAAGAAGGTGGGTCGCTGACGATCATCGCGACGGCCCTAATCGACACAGGTTCGCGCATGGATGAAGTCATCTTTGAAGAATTCAAGGGCACGGGCAACAGCGAGATCGTTCTGGACCGCAAGGTTGCGGACAAACGGGTTTTCCCAGCTCTGGATATACTCAAGTCCGGCACCCGGAAGGAAGAACTGCTTGTCGACAAGATTGACTTGCAGAAGACCTTTGTTCTGCGTCGGATTCTGAACCCGATGGGCACGACGGATGCCGTCGAGTTCCTGATTTCGAAGCTCAAGCAGACAAAGACCAATTCGGAATTCTTCGAATCTATGAACAGCTGACGCTGTTATGGATACCATCTTTGCCTTGGCGAGCGCCGCCGGGAAGGCAGGCGTTTCGGTCGTCCGGGTTTCGGGCCCGTTGGCCTGGGATGCGGTTGACCTCCTGGCGGGATCCGTCCCGGTCCCAAGGCAGGCATCGGTTCGGCGGCTGGTTGCGCCGGGTGGAGACTTTCTGGACGAGGCTTTGGTGTTTGTCTTTGCGGAAGGCGCGAGTTTCACCGGAGAGCGGGTTGCCGAATTTCAAGTGCATGGCAGCTTGGCTGTTGTTCAGGCCCTATTGCGTGTTCTTGGAGAGATGGAGGGGCTGCGGCAGGCGGAGCCGGGGGAATTTACACGGCGCGCGTTGGAGAGCGGCAGGCTGGATCTGAGCCAGGTCGAGGCGCTTGCGGATCTGATCGAAGCAGAGACCGAGCAGCAACGCATACAGGCGCTGAAGCTGTTGACAGGAGCTCTTGCGCAGAGGGTTGGGGAATGGCGTGCGGATGTGATCCGCGCTGTGTCGTTGCTTGAGGCGACCATCGATTTTGTTGACGAAGATGTTCCAGTAGATGTTGTGCCTGAGGTCGACAGCTTGCTGGCTCAGGTTTCCGACGGGATAGACGCAGAGCTGCGGGGGCTTGCGTCGGCCGAGCGGGTTCGGCTTGGGTTCGAAGTGGCGATTGTCGGGCCTCCAAACGCGGGCAAGTCGACTTTGTTGAATTACTTGGCCGGCAGGGATGCTGCGATCACCTCGGACGTGGCGGGGACGACGCGGGATGTCATTGAAGTCCGGATGGAGATTGACGGGCTGGCGGTGACTCTTTTGGATACGGCAGGATTGCGGGACAGTGACGACCGTGTCGAGAAGTTGGGTGTGGCGCGTGCGCGGGATCGTGCCGCGGCGGCGGACTTGAGGGTGCATCTTGTCCCGCAGGGTGAAACACCCTTGATCCAGGTGGGTGAAGGCGATGTAGTGCTCAGGGCGAAATGTGATCTGTTTGACGGGACCGGCGTTTCTGGTTTGACCGGGGCGGGTGTTCCGGAGTTGATCGGGCAGATAGCGGCGCAACTGTCCGGGATGACTCAGAACGCGGGTCTTGCGTCAAGGGAACGTCATCGAATCGCCTTGCTGGAAGGGAAATCCCATCTGGATCAGGCGCGATTGATGTTGGTGGACGGTTTGGATGTTTTCGACGTGGCGAGCGAAGAAATCCGAATTTCCTTGCGCAAACTTGAACGTTTGATTGGCCATGTCGATGTAGAGGATGTTCTGGATCATATCTTTTCCAGTTTCTGTATCGGCAAGTAAGGAGTGTTTCACGTGAAACATCAGGGGTTCGACGTTGTCGTTATCGGTGGCGGCCATGCAGGCACAGAGGCCGCTGCCGCAGCAGCCCGAATGGGTGCAAATACTGCGCTGGTGACGCTACGCAAAGAAGATCTAGGGGTCATGTCATGTAACCCCGCCATTGGTGGATTGGGCAAGGGGCACCTTGTCCGCGAAATCGATGCGATGGATGGAGTCATGGGTCGGGTTGCGGATGCCGCCGGAATCCAGTTTCGTTTGTTGAACAGGCGAAAAGGACCTGCGGTGCAGGGTCCGCGCACGCAAGCGGATCGACAGCTCTACGCCAAGGCCATGCAGGCTGAAATCGCGGGCTGTTCTGGTCTGACAGTCATCCGGGGCGAAGTCACTGATTTCATCGTGCACTCCGGACGCGTTGCGGGTGTTCAGATGGCCGACGGGTCCGAGGTGAAAGCCAAGGCGATTGTACTCACCAGCGGGACATTTCTGCGCGGGGTCATCCATATCGGGGATGTGCAGAAGCCTGGCGGACGCATGGGAGATCGTCCTTCGATCAAACTGGCAGATCGCATCAAAGAGATGGCCTTGCCACTGGGTCGACTCAAGACTGGCACCCCTCCCCGTCTGGATGGGCGCACGATCAATTGGGACGGATTGGAAATGCAACCCGGCGATGAAGACCCGGTTATGTTCTCTTTCCTGTCGAAATCCCCGATTGCGCGGCAAATCTCTTGTGGGATCACACATACGAGCGAACGGACGCATGAAATCGTGCGCGGTAATCTGGATCGCTCGGCCATGTACGGCGGCCATATAGAGGGTGTTGGTCCTCGGTACTGTCCGTCGATCGAAGACAAGGTGGTGCGGTTTGCGGACAAGACCTCACATCAGGTCTTTCTCGAACCGGAAGGTTTGGACGTGTCCACCATCTATCCAAACGGGATTTCGACCTCCCTGCCCAAAGATGTTCAGGAGGCCTATGTCCGCAGTATCGCTGGCTTGGAAGAAGTCAAGATTCTCCAACCCGGATATGCGATAGAATACGACTATGTTGATCCGCGGGCTCTGACGGCCACACTTGCGGTTCGCGATGCGCCGGGGCTGTACCTGGCGGGTCAGATCAATGGCACAACGGGATATGAGGAAGCGGCTGCACAGGGACTCGTGGCCGGGTTGAATGCCGCGGCGGAGGCGCAGGGGCGCGACGCGGTCCGCTTTTCTCGGACCGATAGTTATATCGGTGTGATGCTGGATGACCTGACAACACGCGGTGTGACAGAACCCTACCGGATGTTCACCAGCCGGGCCGAGTTTCGACTGTCCCTGCGATCTGACAATGCGGACCAACGTCTGACACCCAAGGCGATGGAATTGGGGACTGTGTCGAAAACCCGCCGTCAGCACTTCGAGGCAAAGATGGAAGCCTTGGAAAAAGGGCGCGCGCTTTTGGAAAGTCTCACATTCAGCCCGAGCGAGGTTCGCAGACTGGGGATCAACGTCAATCAGGATGGATCTAGACGTTCGGTGTTCCAACTGTTGTCGTTCAAGGATATCTCGCTAGACACCCTTGCGCCTCTGGACCCCGCCATTTCAAACCTGGATCCGGAAACGGCTGTACAGCTGGCGAAAGAAGCCCTCTACGCGAACTACATCGAACGGCAGGCGCGGGACGTTGCCGTCCTGAAGAAAGACGAAGCTTTGGAGATTCCCCTGGATTTCCCCTTTGACTCGCTGCAGGGGCTATCAAACGAATTGAAGGGCAAGCTGCAACAGACCAGGCCGGAAACCATCGCACAAGCATCACGGGTTGATGGAATGACACCGGCGGCTTTGACGCTGATCCTGGCCAAACTGCGCCAACGGATTCGCAAAGTCGCTCAATGATGACAGCGGATATCCTCGGCGTAGATGTTTCACGTGAAACATGCGCACGTCTCGAGCACTATCTCAGGCTCCTGCAGAAATGGAACCCGCACATCAATCTCGTCGCCCGTGGAACCCTTGAGAACGTGGTGGAACGACATTTCATCGATTCGGCGCAGTTGGTGGACATACCGAAGGCGGCACCAGCGCATTGGACGGATCTTGGAAGTGGCGGAGGCTTCCCCGGCCTGGTTGTGGCCATGATCCTTGCCGAACGCGCGCCTGAGACCCGGGTAACGCTGGTCGAATCAGACATGCGCAAGGCGACCTTCCTCCGAACGGTCCTGCGCGAAACAGGGATCGCCGGAGAGGTCCTTTCCAGGCGGGTCGAACAGGTTGCTCCTCAAGATGCCGGGATCGTTTCGGCCCGGGCGCTTGCGCCTTTGCCCAAACTCCTCGCGCTGGCCCTGCCACATATGTCTGAACGGGGCAGCGCCCTGTTCATGAAGGGCGAAAACTGGGGAAAAGAGGTCGAAGAGGCACGCAAGCAATGGCAATTCTCCTGCACCGCACATACAAGTAAAACCAACCGAAACGCCGTTGTCCTCGAAATCGGAGACCTCGATCATGTCTGATCCGACTCGCCCCACGGGTCCGAAAATCATCGCAATTGCGAACCAGAAAGGCGGCGTCGGAAAAACCACGACGACGATCAATCTGGGCGCCGCACTCTGCGAACAAGGTCACAAGGTTCTTGTGATCGACCTTGATCCGCAGGGCAACGCCTCCACAGGTCTCGGGATCGAAACCGAAGATCGGGAATACACCACCTATGATCTTCTCCTTGGCGAAGTCGAACTCAATCAGGTCATCCTGCCGACCTCGACCGAGAACCTGTCACTCATTCCCTCGACAGTGGATCTCAGCTCTGCGGATATCGAGCTGTTCTCGAATCAAAAGCGCAGTTTCCTCCTGCATGACGCCCTGCGCCACCCGGGAATCGACCCCTACGGCTTTGACGTGATCCTGATCGATTGCCCCCCCTCACTGAACCTTTTGACGGTCAACGCGATGGTTGCGGCGCATTCCGTCCTCGTCCCGCTGCAAAGCGAATTCTTCGCGCTCGAGGGGCTGTCCCAACTCATGCTGACCATCCGAGAAGTCCGTCAAACCGCCAATCCTTCGCTTCGAATCGAAGGAATCGTTCTCACGATGTATGATGCCCGGAATAATCTGTCACAACATGTAGAGGCGGATGCCCGCGCCAATCTCGGCGATTTGGTCTTCTCTACGGTGATTCCCCGCAACGTGCGCGTCTCCGAAGCGCCCTCTTACGCGCTGCCGGTTCTGGCCTATGACACTTCTTCCAAGGGCGCACAGGCCTACCGCGCACTGGCCGAAGAACTGCTCAAGAAAAGTGACAAACGCGCCGCCTGAACGCGCGAAACCTGACGAGGATCGGCATGCAAGACAAGCCCAGGAAAGACGCCCGCCGCGGACTCGGCCGCGGACTCTCCGCGCTCATGGCGGATGTGACGCCAGCACAGGAAACCGCACAAGCCGACGCCGCGCGGCGTCCGGACAGGGTGTTGCCCATCGAATCATTGATCCCCAACCCGGATCAGCCCCGGCGCTCATTCACTCAGGAACAGCTTGAAGAACTGGCGGCTTCGATCCGGGCCAAGGGGATCATCCAGCCGATCATTGTGCGCCCCGATCCCAGACAAGACGGCAAGTTTGAAATCGTCGCGGGTGAACGCCGCTGGCGCGCGGCACAAATCGCAAAATTGCACGAAGTGCCGGTTCTCATCCGCGAATTCGACGACACGGAAGTGCTCGAAGTCGCGATCATAGAGAACATTCAGCGCGCCGATCTCAATGCGATCGAAGAGGCCGCAGGTTACCGGCAACTGATGTTCAAATTTGGCCATACGCAGGAAAAGCTGGCCGAAGCCCTGGGCAAAAGCCGCAGTCATATCGCCAACCTCATGCGGCTCCTGAACCTGCCCGAAAGTGTTCAGACCCTGGTCAGCGACGGCCGTCTCAGCGCCGGCCACGCCCGGGCGCTCATCACGGCGCCGGACCCGGCTGCACTGGCGCAATCGGTTGTGGCCAAGGGCCTCTCGGTCCGTGAGACGGAAAAGCTGGTCAAGGATGGCCTGCCCAGCAAACGTAAAAAGGCTCCCGACGGCGCCTTTCAGATGGACAAGGATGCAGATACACGTGCCCTTGAAGGCGATCTTTCTGCCGCCTTGGGCATGAAAGTCAGGATTGATCACTCGCCGGGTCAGGATGCCGGGCGCGTGACGATTTCCTACGATACGCTTGAACAGCTCGATGCGCTCTGCCGGATCCTCAGCGCGGCGCGGTGATCCTCACGGCAGCAAGGCGGCGATCACCGAATTCAGCACCATACGTCCTTTTGGCGTCGCCTTCAGCACATCCAAAGTTTGCACCAACAAACCAAGTTCACGCATTTCTGAAATCGCCTGCTGCGGCGCAAGTTTCGGGTCCAATTCGGCCAATCGCACAACATCTAGGCCTTCAGACAGTCTCAACCCCATCATAAGGTATTCACTGGCTTGATCTGACAGAGCCAGGGTTTCGCGACTTTCGATCCCGGATCCCGCCTCGGCCCGTGTCAGCCAATCTCCCGGCATCGACCAGGATACGGTCGCCTGCCGCTGATCCCCGTGACTGATCCGACCATGCGCGCCCGGCCCGACACCCACCCAATCGCCATAGCGCCAATACACAAGGTTGTGCCGCGATTGCGCCCCGGGCCGCGCATAGTTGGACACCTCGTAAGCCTCAAACCCGGCAGAGGCGCAAAGCTCACCGGTCAGGTCATACATGTCGGCGGCCAGATCTTCACCGGGCAGCCCCCGCAACCCGCCGGCGCGCGCCCGATCCCAGAACGCTGTCCCCTCTTCCAGGGTCAGTTGATACAGGCTCAGGTGATCCACCGCCATGTCCAGCGCCTCTGACAGTTCGGCGCGCCAGTCGTCCAGCGACTGATCCTGCCGGGCATAGATCAGGTCAAAGCTCACCCGGTCAAAAACCGACCGCGCAACGCCAAACGCCGCCCGTGCCTCATCCACGTCATGCAGCCGGCCCAATCGCTGCAAGTCCCGCCCCCGCAAGCTCTGCACACCCAGCGAAACCCGGTTCACGCCGGCCCTCGCATAGCCCTCGAACCGCCCCGCCTCGACAGAGCGCGGGTTGGCCTCCAGCGTGATCTCGATGTCATTGGCAAAGGTCCAGCAGTCCCGCGCGGCCTCGATCACCGCGGCAACGGTCGCGGGGTCCATCAAGGACGGCGTGCCGCCTCCAAAGAAAATCGAACTCAGGACCCGTCCGGATGTCTCCTGCCCGGCTCGACGCACCTCAGCGGCCAGCGCCCGTGCCCAGCGGGTCTGGTCAATCTGCCGGACGACATGGCTGTTGAAGTCGCAATAGGGGCATTTGGCCTCGCAGAACGGCCAATGCACGTACAGGCCGAACCCGCCGGCCTGCCATGCTTCGGGGGTCTTATGCGCCAAAACACCCCGCCACGAATTTGCCAAAGGCATCGGCCCGATGCGAAATCCGGTTCTTTTCCCAGCGATCCATCTCGCCAAAGGTCACATCGTATCCCTGCGGCATGAATATCGGGTCATAGCCATGGCCCTGAGACCCGCGCATCGGCCAGACCACCCTGCCCTCCATCACACCGGGAAAGACGGCATCCGCGCCATCCGGCCAGGCTAGGACAAGTGTGCAGCAAAACCGCGCGGTCCAGGGCTCCTCCGCCCCCTGCTCGACCAGCAGACGATGGGACTTTTCCATCGCCATGACAAAATCACGCCCGTTCGGCGTTTCTGCCCAATCAGCGGTGTATACACCCGGCGCCTTGTCCAGCGCGTCGATTTCGATCCCGGAATCATCCGCCAAGGCGGGCAGACCGGTGGCCTTGGCCGCCGCATGGGCCTTGATCCGCGCGTTTTCCACAAATGTCGTGCCGGTTTCCTCAGGCTCCGGCAGACCCAGTTCCGCCGCCCCCACACAGGTCACGCCGCAAGGCTCCAACAGAGCCGCGATCTCATCCAGTTTGCCCTGGTTGTGGGTTGCCACCAACAGCCGGTCGCCCTCGAACCGGCGTGTCACCGGATCGCCGCCTGTTGGATGGCCACAAGTTCGGCCACACCCTTGTCGGCCAGATCCATCAACTCGCCCATCTGCGCCCGGGAAAAGACCGCACCCTCGGCGCTCATCTGCACCTCGATAAGCTGACCGTCGCCCCGCAGGATAAAGTTGCCATCGACCCCGGCCTCGGAATCCTCGGGATAGTCCAGATCCAGCACCGGCTGCCCGGCATAGATGCCACAGCTGACAGCCGCGACCTCGGACACCAGCGGATCGGTCACGATATCCCCGGCCTTCATCAGCTTGTTCACCGCCAGACGCAGCGCCACCCAGCCGCCGGTGATCGCAGCACAGCGGGTGCCACCATCGGCCTGGATCACGTCACAGTCCACGGTGATCTGACGCTCGCCCAGCGCGTTGCGATCCACACCGGCGCGCAGCGCGCGCCCGATCAGGCGCTGGATCTCGACGGTGCGCCCGCCCTGCTTGCCCGCCTGCGCCTCGCGCCGCATCCGGGTCGAGGTCGATCGCGGCAACATGCCGTATTCCGCCGTCACCCAGCCCTGACCGGAGCCCTTGATAAAGGGCGGCACACGTTCCTCCAAAGAGGCGGTGCACAGAACATGCGTATCCCCCACCTTGATCAGGCAAGAGCCCTCGGCATGTTTGGTCACACCGGTTTCGATTGAAACGGCGCGCATTTGGCTTAGATTTCGTCCGGACGGTCGCATGATCCACCTCTTTCTGGTCATGTCCGGGATAGACAGCCGAACGCCGGATATGCAACCCCGATTGACGTCTTGGCCAAGCACTCTTTAATGGCTCCAGTGAGGGCACAGGATGACCGAGGCAAGCAGACTTCTCAGCCAGATGAATGACCGCTCCCGCGAAGTCTTTCGCAAAGTGGTCGAAGGATACCTGTCCAGTGGCGAACCCGTGGGGTCCCGCACGCTGACCCGATCGCTGTCGGAAAAGGTCTCGGCGGCGACGATCCGCAATGTGATGCAGGACCTGGAGTTTCTCGGCCTGCTCGACAGCCCGCATGTGTCAGCCGGGCGTATCCCCACCCAGATCGGCCTGCGCATGTTCGTGGACGGGCTGCTCGAGGTGCGCGAGCTGGACAATCAGGACCGCGAAAAGCTTGACGCAACGCTGGGCAGCAATTCCGGCGATGTCTCGGGCCTGTTGGATGCGGTCGGATCCGCACTCTCCGGCGTGACACACGGGGCCTCGCTGGTCCTGACGCCGAAACATGAGGCGCCGCTCAAACATATCGAATTTGTCAGCCTCGCGCAGGACCGGGCGCTGGTGGTCATCGTCTTTGCCGACGGTCACGTGGAAAACCGCGTTTTCACACCGCCACCGGGGCTGACCCCCAGCGCAATGCGCGAGGCCGCGAATTTCGTCAACGCGCTGGTCGAGGGGCGCACCCTGTCCGAATTGCGCACGGCCTTTCAGGAGCAGATCTCCAAACGCCGGCAGGAAATCGACAGTCTGGCCGCCGATCTGATCGACGCCGGCATCGCCGTCTGGGACGGGTCCGGCAACAGCAGCGAACGGTTGATTGTCCGCGGCCGGGCGAATCTGCTCGAAGAGGATTCGGCTCAGGAAGAGCTTGACCGCATCCGCACGCTTTTTGACGATCTCGAACGCAAGAGGGACATTGCAGAGTTCCTCGAACTGACCGACGAAGGCGAAGGGGTGCGCATTTTTATTGGCTCCGAGAACAAACTTTTCTCACTTTCGGGTTCCTCTCTGGTGGTGTCTCCATATATGAACGCAGACCGAAAGATCATTGGCGCGGTGGGCGTGATTGGGCCGACCCGTCTCAACTACGGTCGGATCGTTCCGATCGTCGATTACACGGCTCAACTGGTCGGGCGCATGATCGCCGATCGGAGTTAAAGGTAAAAGCATGGCAGACCCGAACAAGGATGATTTTCTCGACGATATCGACGCGGCCGCCGAAGAAGAGCAGGCCGAAATGACCGAGGAGATCGATGACGTGGCGCTTGAACTGGACACGCTGCGCGCGGAACGCGACGACATGAAAGACAAGTTCATGCGGGCGCTGGCGGACGCGGAAAACGCCCGCAAACGCGCGGACAAGGACCGCCGCGAGGCGCAGGCCTATGGCGGCACCCGCATCGCGCGGGACCTGCTTCCGGTCTATGACAACCTCAACCGCGCCCTCGCTGCGGCGGAAGAGGGTGACAGCCAGGCCTCGGTGGCCCTTGTCGAAGGGGTGCAACTGACGCTCAAGGAATTGCTCAAGGTCTTTGAGCGCCACGGCGTGACGCGCATCACCCCCGAGGTCGGGGAGCGATTTGATCCGCAACAGCACGAGGCCATGTTCGAGGCCCCGGTGCCCGGCACCCGCGCGGGGGATATCATTCAGGTCTCGGCTGAAGGTTTCCTGCTATATGACCGCCTGTTGCGGCCCGCACAGGTCGGTGTCAGTTCGATGCCCGCTTCCTGAGGGGCGGCGGCGGGGTAAACCCCGCCCTACCCCGTGTCTCCTGTCGGTGTCTGGGTTTTGGACAGCGAACCGCATGAGGGGGCTTTGCCCCCTCGGCCTTCGGCCTCACCCCCAAGGTATTTTTGAATCCAAAGAAGCATCAGGTTTCTCGGATAGATCCGGCGTCATTCCGGTGTCAGAAGCGCCTTGAGATCGTAGAGCGCCTGTAGTGCGTCGCGCGGTGACAGGTCATCGGGCATGAGGTTGCGCAGCTTTTGCTCCACTTCCGAAGTTTCACGGGAAACCTTCGGCGCGGGGGCGCGGGCGGCGGCGGAGAACAGCGGCAAATCGTCGATCAGCGCCTTGGGGCTTGTCCGTTCCCGTTCACCTTTCTCCAGTGCCTCAAGCACGTCGCGGGCGCGGGTGATGACCGGTGCCGGAAGACCGGCAAGTTGCGCCACCTGCACTCCGTAAGACCGGTCCGCCGCGCCTTCGTGCACCTCATGCAGGAAAATCACCTCGCCGTCCCATTCGCGGACCGCGACGGTGGCATTCCGCACCCCCTCCAGCTTTCCCGCCAAGGCGGTAAGCTCATGATAATGCGTGGCAAAAAGCCCACGCACCCGGTTGACCGCCTGCAGGTGCTCGAGGGTGGCCCAGGCGATGGACAAGCCATCGTAGGTGGCCGTCCCGCGCCCGATCTCATCGAGGATCACCAGCGCCCGATCATCCGCCTGGTTCAGGATCGCGGCGGTTTCCACCATCTCGACCATGAAGGTTGACCGTCCGCGCGCCAGATCGTCACTGGCGCCCACGCGGCTGAAGATCTGGCTGACCAGCCCCACGCGCGCCGATTGCGCGGGCACGTAGGATCCCATCTGCGCCAGCAGGGCGATCAACGCGTTCTGGCGCAGGTAGGTCGATTTACCGGCCATGTTCGGGCCGGTCAGCAGGGTGACCGCAGCGCCCTGCCCTTCGGCATTCAGCGCACAGTCATTGGCGATGAACGGCGCACCGCTGGCGCTCAGCGCCGCCTCCACCACCGGATGGCGCCCGGCGACCACGTCGAACGCGCGGCTGTCATCCACTTGCGGCAGACACCAGTCGCGCTGGCGCGCCAGTTCCGCCAGCGCCAGCGCCAGATCGAATTCCGCCAGTGCCAGCGCCAGATCAGAGAGCACCGGTGCTGCAGCCAATACCGCGTCGCGCAGACCGCTGAAAATGCGGCGTTCGATCTCCAGCGCTTCGTTGCCCGCATTCAGGATGCGGCGTTCCAGATCAGACAGTTCGACGGTGGTAAAGCGGACCTGGTTGGCGGTGGTCTGACGATGGATGAACCGTTCCGACAATGCGTGCATCTTGTCAGCGTGGACGGCGGTGACTTCGATGAAATAACCCAGCACGTTGTTGTGCTTGATCTTCAGAGAGCCGATGCCGGTATCGCGACTGTAGTCACCTTGCATCCGGGCGATGACGCCGCGCCCTTCGTCGCGCAGGGTGCGCGCCTCGTCCAGGCCGGCGTCATGGCCAGCGGCGACAAAGCCCCCGTCCGACACGCGCAGACCGGGTTCCGCGACAAGCGCTGCATCCAGGTGCGCCAGCAAATCCTCCTGCCCTGTCAGCGCGGTCAGTGACCGCTGCAACAGTTCGGGCAGATCCAGCCCCGACAGGCGTTGGGACAGGATTTCGGCCTGCGCCAGCGCCGACCGCACGGAGGCCAGATCGCGCGGCCCGCCCCGGTCCAGTCCCAGCCGCGACAGCGCCCGGTCCACATCCGGCACCCGCCGCAGGGCGTCGCGCAGGGTATCCGACATCGCGCCTTCGACACCCCAGCGCACCGCCTCCAGCCGCTCGCGGATCACCGCCAGATCGCGCGAGGGTGACGAGACTCGCCGTTCCAGCAGGCGCGCGCCTGCCGATGTCACGGTCATGTCGATCACCGACAGCAGCGACCCGGACCGCCCGCCCTGAAGGCTGGCTGTCAGCTCCAGATTGCGGCGTGTCGCGGCGTCGATCTGCAGGATACGCGTCACCTGTTCCTGCCGTGGCGGGCGCAGGAGAGGTAGCCGGCCCTTTTGCGTGATGTCCAGATAGTCGACCAGTGCGCCCATGGCCGAGAGTTCCGCCCGGTCGAAAGTTCCGAAGCCCGTCAGGGTCTGCACCTTGAACAGATCGCACAACCGGCCCTCTGCCGCGCCTGAATCGAAAGAGGCCGCACCCAGGACCGTGGGCTCCATTCCCAGTTCCGTCAGAACCTCGCGCAGGGTCTCTTCGACCCCGTCCGAGGTCAGCACTTCGGAGGGCGCCAGCCGGGCCAGTTCCGCCCCGATCCGCGCCCGGCCCAGTGACATCACGTGAAACGCCCCGGTCGAGATATCGGTCCAGGCCAGCGCCCAGTCGTCTCGCACGCAGCCCAATGCTGCCAGATAGTTGTGCCGCCGCGCCTCCAGCAGCGTGTCCTCGGTCAGCGTGCCGGGGGTGACCAGCCGAACGACATCCCGTTTCACCACGGATTTCGAGCCGCGTTTCTTCGCCTCGTCCGGGCTTTCCATCTGTTCGCCTACAGCGACGCGAAAGCCCTTGCGGATCAGGGTCAGCAAATAGCCCTCGGCGGCATGGACAGGTACGCCGCACATGGGAATGTCGTCGCCCGCGTGTTTGCCGCGTTTGGTCAGCGCAATGTCCAGCGCCGCACTTGCCGCCACGGCGTCGTCGAAGAACAGCTCGTAAAAGTCCCCCATGCGGTAAAACAACAGCGCATCGGGGTACTGGGCCTTGATCTCGAGGTATTGCACCATCATCGGCGTGACGGCTGCGTCTTGTCCCGTCGTCTTTCCCGATCTGTTAGCGCTCACGATGCTTCCCCCCGGAGGTTTCGCGTGACAATAAAGGGACCGCAATGCGGGGAAAACCGCAAATCGGACGGATGGAGGGGACATGACCAAACGCAGATACACCCGTGAAGAGGCGCTGGCCTTCCATCTGGAACCGACGCCGGGCAAGTGGGAGGTGCAGGCCACCGTCCCGATGACCACGCAGCGCGATCTCAGCCTTGCCTATTCCCCTGGCGTGGCCGTGCCCTGCGAGGAAATCGCCAAGAACCCCGAAACCGCCTATGACTACACCAACAAGGGCAACCTTGTGGCCGTGATCTCGAACGGAACGGCGGTTCTGGGGCTGGGCAACCTTGGCGCGCTGGGGTCCAAGCCGGTGATGGAGGGCAAGTCCGTCCTGTTCAAACGCTTTGCCGACGTGAACAGCATCGACATCGAGCTGGACACCGAGGATCCGGATGAATTCTGTCAGGCGGTCCGGCTGATGGGGCCGACCTTTGGCGGCATCAACCTCGAAGACATCAAGGCGCCCGAGTGTTTCATCATCGAGCAGCGGCTCAAGGAAGAGATGGACATTCCGGTCTTCCATGACGACCAGCATGGCACGGCGGTGATCTGTGCCGCCGGTCTGATCAATGCGTTGCATATTTCGGGCAAGAAGATCGAGGACTGCAAGATTGTCCTGAACGGGGCAGGGGCCGCCGGGATCGCCTGTCTGGAACTGATCAAGTCGATGGGCGCAAAGCACGAAAACTGCATCATGTGCGACACCAAGGGTGTGATCTACCAGGGCCGCACCGAGGGCATGAACCAGTGGAAATCGGCCCACGCGGTTGTGACGGAGGCGCGCTCTCTGGAAGAGGCCATGGTCGGGGCCGACGTCTTCCTTGGCGTGTCCGCCAAGGGCGCCGTGACACAGGACATGGTCGCCAGCATGGCCGACAATCCGGTGATCTTTGCCATGGCGAACCCCGATCCCGAGATCACGCCCGAGGACGCGCATGAGGTGCGGGTGGATGCCATCGTGGCTACAGGGCGCAGCGATTATCCGAACCAGGTCAACAACGTGCTGGGCTTTCCCTATCTCTTCCGGGGCGCGCTGGACATTCATGCCCGCGCCATCAACGACGAGATGAAGATCGCCTGCGCCCAGGCCCTGGCCGAACTGGCGCGCGAGGATGTGCCGGACGAGGTGGCGCTGGCCTATGGCAAGACGCTGACCTTTGGCCGCGATTACATCATTCCGACACCGTTCGACCCGCGCCTGATCCACCGGATTCCGCCCGCCGTGGCGCGCGCGGGCATGTCGACCGGCGTGGCGCGGCGTCCGATCATCGACATGGAGGCCTATGAACATCGTCTGCAGGGGCGGATGGATCCGACCGCCTCGATCCTGCGGTCGATCAACGCGCGGGCGCGCGCGGCGCAGGCGCGGATGATCTTTGCCGAGGGCGACGATCCGCGCGTGTTGCGCGCGGCGGTCATGTATCAGCGCGCCGGTCTGGGCAAGGCGCTGGTCGTGGGTCGCGATGCCGACGTGAAGCAAAAGCTTGATCTGGCGGGTCTTTCCGATGCGGTGCGCGAGCTGGAGGTGGTGAACGCCGCCAATACCCGTCACCTCGATACCTACAAGGACTTCCTGTACGAGCGTCTGCAACGCCGCGGCATGGACCGTCAGGACATTCACCGTCTTGCGGCACGGGACCGGCATGTCTTTGCGGCGCTGATGCTGGCCCATGGGCACGCGGACGGGCTGGTCACCGGGGCAACGCGGAAATCGGCCCATGTCATGCAGTTGATCAACCATGTCTTTGACGCGGACGCGACACATGGCGCGGCAGGGGTGACGGCGCTCTTGCACAAGGGGCGCATCGTGCTGATCGCCGATACGCTGGTGCATGAATGGCCGGACGAAGAGGATCTGGCCAATATCGCCGAACGTGCCGTTGGCGTCGCCCGGCATCTGGGGCTTGATCCGCGCGTGGCCTTTGTCAGCTTTTCGACCTTTGGCTACCCGGTTTCGGAACGCGCCGAAAAGATGCATCAAGCCCCCCGTGTGCTGGACCGGCGCGGCGTGAACTTTGAATACGAAGGCGAGATGACCGTGGATGTTGCGCTGAACGTGAAGGCGCAGGGCCATTACCCGTTCCAACGCCTGACCGGTCCGGCCAATATTCTTGTGGTGCCGGCGCGGCACTCGGCCTCGATCTCGGTCAAGCTGATGCAGGAGATGGCCGGTGCGACGGTGATCGGCCCGATCCTGACCGGCGTCGACAAGTCGATCCAGATCTGTTCAACCTCGTCCACCGCCAATGACATCCTGAATATGGCGGTTCTGGCGGCGAACGAGATCGGCTGACAGCCTGACAGGGCAGGGGCCGACAGACGGGAGCAGGACGTGACGATCTTCAACCTCGGGTCCATCAACATTGATCTGGTCTATCGGGTCCCGCATCTGCCGGGCCCGGGCGAAACCCTGGCCGCACGCAGCTTTCACCGCGGGCTGGGTGGCAAAGGCGCCAATATGTCGGTGGCGGCGGCACGCGCCGCTGCGCGCTGCGTGCATATCGGCGCGGTGGGGGCGGACGGGGCGTGGACCGTCGAGCGCCTGATGGAATACGGCGTGTATACACAGTTTATTTCCACGGTATCCCAAGATACGGGCAATGCCCTGATCGCCGTGGACGATGCGGGCGAAAACAACATCATCCTCTATCCCGGCGCCAATCACGCCATTGCCGAAGATCATCTGTCCCTTGCCCTGGGCGATGCCGGACCTGCCGATTTCTTCCTGACACAGAATGAAACCAACGCCCAACGCGCGGCAGCGGAACTGGCCTCGGCCAAGGGGATGCGGGTGGCCTATGCCGCCGCGCCCTTTGATGCCGATGCAGTGCAGGCGGTCCTGCCGCTGCTGGATCTGTTGTTTCTCAACGCGGTCGAGGCCCAGCAGTTGCAAGAAGCCTCTGGCAAGGGGCCGGGGGATCTGCCGGTGCGCGACGTGATCGTGACCTTGGGCGGAGAGGGTGCGCGCTGGTACAACACCGATACCGGCGATGTGCAGAGCTTCGACGCCGTTCCGGTCACGCCCGTGGACACCACCGGGGCCGGGGACACATTCACCGGGTATGTGTTGGCCGGGTTGGACCGGGCCCTGCCCATGGCGCAGGCCATCGGTCAGGCGATGATCGCGGGGGCCATCATGGTCACGCGCGAGGGGACCGCGGATGTGATCCCCGACCTGCGTGACGTGCAGGATTTCTCCGGCTAACCCCGCGTATGCCCCCAGGGACCGACACAGGTGTGATCGCAATTTGGCAAAAAAGAACAAGAGGAGCCGAAGCCCCTCTTGTCCGTATTCCTGTGCAGGTATCTCAGAGCACGAAATCCTCCGCCGTCAGGCCCGTGACATTGGCCACGCGGATCTCGGCATCCGTCGCGCCATCGCCGTTGGAGTCCAGCTGAACGATGGTCGACCCGGTGGCCGTCTCGAAAAGACGCAGTTCCGGGTTGCCCGAGGGCGCGAAGGCCGCTGTGCCACGGAACTCGAAGACACCGGGCGACAGACCGGCGACGACGATCGTGTCCAGACCCTGCTCAAAGTCGAGGATCTGGTCGCGCAAGGCGCCGACGGCGGTTTCCGCGTTGCTGCGAAAGATAAAGCTGTCGGCATCCTGGCCGCCGGTCAGCAGGTCGAAACCCAGACCACCGGCCAGATTGTCCTCGCCGGCGCGGCCGCGCAGGATGTCGTTGTTGTTGCCGCCTTCCAGAAGGTCGTCGCCGTTGCCGCCGTCCATCGTGTCATTGCCGTCACCACCGTCCAGCACGTCGCTGCCGTCCTGGCCGACAAGAACGTCGTTGCCGTTTTCGCCGGTGAGCAAGTCGTCACCCGAGTTGCCATTCAGCGTATCGTTGCCGGATCCGCCGTTCATCTCGTCATTGCCAGCACCGCCCAGCAGCATGTCCTCATCCGCGCCGCCGAAAAGGTAGTCGTCGCCACCGCGACCAACCAGCATGTCATCGCCGCTACCGCCGTCGAGTTCATCGTAGAAGGCGCCACCGGCCAGCGTATCATTGTCCTGATCGCCGTAGACCCGACCGACAATCTGGCCGGAACCGCCCTCGTATAGGTCATTGCCATCGTCGAGATAGATATTCCCGTTCATCACGCCGGCATTGTAGATGTTGTTCACACCGGTTCCACTGCTGGCGGTGTAGCTGCCCGACCCGCCCATGATCGTGCCGGTGTTGTGCAGGAACGAATTGCCGGTCGAGCCTGATTGCCAGTTGGCATAGATGCCGTACCCCTCTTGCCCGATGATGACACCGGAGTTGACGACCCTGCTGAAGGCGGTACCCCCATCGACGACCACGCCGTCTGAAAGCGCGTGGATCAATCCGCTGTTGGACACCCTGATTTCCGCATTGCCATCTGAATCCGAAAGCTGCACGGCGTCTTCGCCGGACATGATCGTGCCGGAGTTCTGCACGTAGGCCCGGCTGGTGACTGTCGCGTAGATCGTGTCACCGTTGCTGGCAGAGACAAAGCCGGACGGACCGACGATCATTTCAATGCCGGCACCTACGGCCTCGACCGCGCGGTGGTTTGTGACGGAGTTCGCCGCCAGTGTGCCGTTGACGGTCAGAAAGTTGACAAAGTTACCGCTGGAGACAATGGCATCCGCGCCATCGACAACAAGTTCGGCGTCCTGGTTGGTGAGAAAGCCGGTTTCATTTCCAATAAGAGTGCGGGCTGTGCTGGAGAAGCCGGTAAGTACAAAACTCGCCATGAGACGTATCCTTCTGAAATACAGTTAGCATTCGCTTGGCAGGGCAAGATGCGTTAGGGTGTTCGTTCTAAAAATATCGACCCACGCGGGAAAACCAGAATCGCGCTGCCTGCGTAAAGATACCAGATTCCATCCGGGATTTTTAAGCTGATGCACGCATAAGCGGAATCCGGCCCAGCTTGACCTGCGATCAGAGCGCGGAACCGCCCGACGTCCGACTGATCACCGCGGCCACGTGCGGGCCTTTCTCTGCCACACCGCCACCTTCGGAATCAAATTAAGGGGGGGCGCGCGCGCTGGGTCTCTGGTCGCCACCGCATTGATACCGTGCAAGAAAACTCCCCCGGCAAGCCGTGTGCCGGAGGGTTCATTGCGTCAGCCCGATCAGCTTACAGGACGAAGTCGTCCGCCGTCAGGCCGGTTACGTTGGCAACACGGATCTCGGAGTCGATGGACCCGTCGCCGTTGGTATCCAGCTGCACGATGGTCGACCCGGTGGGGGTCTCGAACAACCGCAACTCGGGGTTGCCGGACGGGGAAAAGGCGGCCGTGCCGCGGAACTCGAAGACACCGGGCGTGAGGCCGGACACGATGATCAGGTCCAGGCCCTGTTCAAAGTCGAGAATCTGGTCCCGGTTGGCGCCCGGCACCGACTCGAAAAACGCGCGAAAGACAAAGGCATCGGCGTCTTGTCCACCGGTCAGGAAGTCGCGCCCCTCACCTCCGGCCAGCTCGTCTTCGCCCGATCGGCCGCGCAAGATGTCGTTGCCGGAGTTGCCTTCGAGGTTGTCGTCGCCTGCACCGCCATCAATCGTATCGTCCTGGCGGCCACCTACCAGCAGATCAGACCCGGCCTGGCCGACGATAAGGTCGTTGCCGGCGCCACCGGTCACGGTGTCATCTCCGGAATTGCCGGTCAGAACGTCGTCGTCCAGGCCACCGTCCATGCTGTCATTGCCGTCGCCGCCGAAAAGGGTGTCATTGCCGTCTTCGCCGTTCATACTGTCGTCGCCACCGCGGCCGACCAGCAGGTCGTCATCTTCGCCACCCATCATCGTATCCGCGACATCCCCTCCCGCAATCGTGTCGTTGCCAAGCTCACCATCGATTTCCCTGGTGACAATCCCGGCGCCACCATCATAGCGGTCATCTCCGCCATCCAGATCCACACGACCGTGGAAGGTGCCGGAATTGTAGATGATGTCAGGCCCGTCGCCGCTCCGGAATGCATTGTTCGACCCAAACACAGAGCCGGAATTGTTGATCACCGAGCCTCCCCCGTGGAGGGAGTTGACGAGGATTCCGTCGTTGTTTGTGCCGATGATCGTCCCGGTGTTCACGATCCTTGCCGTGGTCGAACCGGTGGCAAGATAGATCCCGACCGCAGATGATTGGATCGTTCCGCTGTTCGAGATACTGCCAATTATGGCCCCGTCGGTTTCGTTGACGCTGATACCGGCAGTGCCGCCAAGGATCGTTCCGGCATTGTCCAGACTGAAGACGTCCGTCACCTGACCAAAGATCCCGCGCCCGGTGACCGATGTGATCGTGGCATCCTGGCCAAACCTGAAGTAGCCGCCGTAGCCTGACATGTCAAAAGCGGAATAAGTGACGGTGGAAATGGCCTGTATCGTGCCATTGACCGACACGTAATTGGCTGAATTGCCGGTCATGGTGACGGGCGCAGCATCGGTTACAACCAGTTCGCCGTCTTTGGTGACGACGCCCAGTTCGCCGCCGGTGAGGCTTCTGTCGGTTGTGCTGAACGATGTGATTGTGAAATTGGGCATGTCCGGTTCACTCCAATGCATTGCGATAAACGGATGGATGCCGGGCCCGCGCGGACCCGGTTGCCCCAATCATAGAGTATGTCGGCAATTCGGTCATGTGCACGGGGGCAGCGCCGCCGGGCGGGTTGCTCCGACGTCCGACTGATCACCGCGGCCACGTGCAGGCCTTTTTCTGCCACACCGCCACCTTCGGAATCAAATTGAGGGGGGGCGCGCTCGCTGGGTCATTGGTCGCCATCGCGTTGATACCGTGCAAGAAAACCCCCCCGGCAAGCCGTTTGCCGGAGGGTACATTGCGTCAGCCCGGTCAGCTTACAGGACGAAGTCGTCCGCCGTCAGGCCGGTCACATTGGCGACGCGGATCTCGGAGTCCGTGGTCCCGTCACCGTTGGAATCCAGTTGCACGATCGTCGAACCGGTGGCGGTTTCGAACAGCCGCAATTCGGGGTTGCCAGAGGGAGCAAAGGCAGCGGTGCCGCGGAATTCGAAGACGCCCGGCGACAAGCCAGAGACAACGATCAGGTCGATGCCCTGTTCAAAGTCGAGGATCTGGTCGCGCAATGCGCCAACCACCGTCTCTGCGGTGCTGCGGAACACAAAGTTGTCGGCATCCTGTCCGCCGGTCAAAAGGTCGAAACCCAGGCCACCGGCCAGATTGTCCTCACCAGCGCGGCCGCGAAGGATGTCATTATCAGCGCCACCTTCAAGAAGGTCGTCGCCGTTGCCACCGTCCATGGTGTCATTGCCGTCGCCGCCATCGAGATTGTCGCTGCCATCCTGACCGACGACAACGTCA
This sequence comes from Paracoccaceae bacterium, assembly GCA_034670345.1. GTDB lineage: Bacteria > Pseudomonadota > Alphaproteobacteria > Rhodobacterales > Rhodobacteraceae > Antarctobacter. The sequence goes on from JAXMNQ010000009.1 coordinate 76,515, forward strand.
TTGCCACTGCCGGCTTCGATGCTGTCATCGCCGGCGTTGCCGTTCAGCGTGTCGTTGTCTTCGCCGCCCTCGATAGCGTCGTTGCCTGCGCCGCCAAGGATGAAGTCATCGCCGCTGCTGCCTTCCAGGCTGTCATCGCCGCCGCGGCCAATGAGGACATCATTTTCGCTTCCGCCGTCGAAATGGTCAGCGCTGTCGCCGCCCAGCATCGTATCCTCGCCAGTAGAGCCAAGTACCTCGCCATTGATAACGCCGCCCGTATTGTCGAGGTAATCATCGCCGATGTAGAGATTTATGCCGCCGTTGATCTCGCCGGTGTTGCGGATGATGTCATTACCTGCATCCAGAATAATCGCTTGGCCGGAGCCACTGGACCCGATCACGCCGGAGTTGTTCAGAATGACCTGTCCATCCCGGTTCGTGTTAAAGGCCGCACCCGCAGCGAGGACCGTCCCCGAGTTCACGATCCGCATGATCCCATTGTTGCCATGGGCAAAATCCACGGCAGTCCCGGTATTCGCGATGATGGTTCCGCTGTTGATCAGGTAGTTGACACTGGTACTCGCGACGTCGGTAGTCAACTCCAGCGTATTGGAGTTGGCGCTGATGATGCCGGCATTGGAGATGTAGAACGCGCTGGCGCCGACGTCTATGTCGACCGCTTCGCTGTCATTTGCCGTGATGTACCCTGTATTGATCAGCTCAAAAGTCGCGTTGCCGTCGGTATCCAGAAAGTTGATGGCGTCATCATTGGACGAATGGATCGTGCCGTGGTTGACGATATGGGCAAGCGTTGCAACGTCAATGTCCAGCGTGCCGCCGCTGGGGTTTTCGGCGTCGATACTGCCATCCTTGCCATTCACCAATTCAAAGACAGACCCACCCGCGTCAATGGCCGAAAAACCGCCGCCGTAGGCATAGATGGCACCGTGATTGGTGACCCAGTTGGTGCCGGCCGTGGCCTCGATGGCGTCAGAGCCGTTAATGGCGAGCGTGGCGTTACGATCAAGGAACCCGCTTTCGCTGCCGACCAGCGTTCGCGCTATCGTGGTAAAAGAACCTAATGCAAAATCAGCCATATTCTTTACTCCTGTTGGGATTGTGTCATTTTATGCTCGGCGGGTGCGTGGGCCCTATTATTTCGCCTGAAAGAGGTTTTTATCAATCATTTCACGGACCTGTGCGGCACGCGACTTCCGTGCAAAATTGTTAACCATGCATTCAAAATCGCACAACAACTAAGTTTCTCCTTGACTGATGATGCCACGCCACAAAACGAATCATCCGACTCCTATCGGAATCGGATGATCTGACCACTGGCCTTTGATTGATCGCGGTCCCGGGTCAGGACCGTCTTCTGCCGGGGCGCACCTTGCCGTCAGTTCACGAAAGGCGCCGCACTGCCCCAAAGCTGTTTGACACGCTGATCGCGGCCGCAGCCCTTGCGATAGCGATCGTAGGCGTCGCTTTGCTTGATGATGCCAAAGCGGGTCACGACCCGGTCGGAGCCCTTGTAGTAATCCTGATGATACCCCTCGGCGAGGTAAAAGGTCTTGGCCGGCAGGATCGGCGTCACGATCTTCTGCCCCAGCGCCTTTTCAGCCGTGGTCTTCGAGGCCTCTGCCGCCGCCTTTTGCGCGGCATCGGTGTAGAAGATCGCGGTCCGATAGCTGTTGCCTCGATCACAGAACTGGCCACCCGCATCGGTGGGATCGACCGAGCGGAAGAACGTGTCATAAAGCTGCCGGACTGAGACCGTGCCGGGATTGAAAGTGATCTTGACCGCCTCGTAATGACCGGTGCCGCCGCGCGTCACCTGCTTGTAAGTCGGGTCGGCGGTCTTGCCCCCGGTATAGCCGGAGACCGCCTTGCTGACGCCCCGGACCTTTTCGAAATCCGCCTCGACGCACCAGAAACAGCCGCCCGCGACGATGATGTCGGCGGCCTGGGCGCGTTGCGCGGCAAGGGGCAGGGTGGCAATGGCAAGAACGGCGATGGCAAACAGGCGATGGGTCAATCTGAACATGGCTGGGTCTCCTTTGTGTCTCAGGCTGCCTGTTGCGGTCCTGTCTGGCAATCCGGTGCGGTCAGAGTTCACCCGAAGGTGAGAAGACCGTGAAAGCCGAAAAAAAGTTTGAACTTTTTTGAAACTAATCGGCGCCTGCATCGTGGCTGTAGGCAACTGGTGGGCCAATGCGAGGATCTCGACATGCCAACCGGCAGGTGATGGACACCATCACCGCACGATAACCCCAGCGTCGGGTCGGTTTACCAGAATCGGCTCGTTGCCCTGCCGTCGAGTATGCGGCAGTGACGTGCCTGCGTTTCGGGCACGGTGATCGGCCGCGCGGCTCCCGCTTTCCGGGTTATCCGCGCGGTCGTCATGGCATCCTGGTCAGGGCCTCGGTCGTGACCGGACAGCGGGCGCTGCCATACATCCTGTCCAATACCTCTGAAAAACTCGGCGGCGCGTCGGGCACCGCTTCGAAGAGTGTCATCGAAGAGCGCACCTTGAGCGCATCGACCGGGCCGAGAATGTCGACCGGGTCGGTTCCCGTATGTTGCAACAGCAATTCCGCCGATCTGCGCAGTCTTGGCCCCAGCACCGGATGGGCGAGGAAGGCGCGCGCCTCTTCCACCCCTGACAGGCCAAAGTGCCGCGCGCGGGATGACCGGCCCAGGCTTTCCAGCTGCGGGAAGATCCACCAGATCCAGTGCGAGACCTTGCGACCGGTGCGCAATTCGCGTTGAACATCGTCCCAATCAGGGGCCTGCGCTGCAAGGAATTCGTCATGTGTGGCAGTCATGCTCGGGGCTTTCAGCGGGTTTGCCGGGGATGATAACCGCTGGAGACCAGGCCGGAAACAGCGATCAAGTGGAAAAACAGCCTGTCTTTCCCCGTCATTGTGGTCCCGTCCCTCCCCATTTCATTGCCATGAAAAGACGTGACTTTCTCAGCCTCGGGGCCGGCAGCGCGATTGCTGTTGCCGCACCTCTTCCGCGCCTTGCACTGGCCGCTCCGGCGGCGCGGGCACCGCGCAACCTGTACGTCTGGGCGATGGCGATGGCCCGCGCAGGCAACCCGATTTCCCATCAGACACTGGGGCTTGCGTTGAAGGTTTCCACCGCGCAGGCGCAGGACCTGATCGGCAGACTTGTCGCAAGCGGTGTCTTGAACGTGCCGAATGCGGCGGGGATCGCCCGGGCCGCCCGTCCGGCCCTTCCGGGCATGGCTGACACAGCCAAGCCGGTTGAAGGCGGCGCGACTGGGCGCGTCAGGCAGGCGCTGCGCGAAAAGTTCGCCGCCGTGAAACGGCAGGCTGCCGAGGCGGCAGAACAGGCAACCGGGTTGCGGGACAGCCCGGAGGACACGCCACAGGTTACAAAGTCCGATCCGGACGCATCATCGCCCCCGGACAAGCCTCCACACCACTGATCCGATCACCTTAGCCGCCGCTTTCGCGCGGCCAGAAGGCGCAGACGCAGGGCGTTGAGGGTGATAAAGCCCTTGGCGTCCTTTTGATCATAGGCGCCGGCATCGTCCTCGAAGGTCACATGCGCTTCGGAATAGAGCGACTGTTCCGACCAGCGCCCGATGCAGCGGACCGAGCCCTTGTAGAGCTTCAGCCTGACCGTGCCGGAGACCAGTTCCTGTGACTTGTCGATGGCGGCCTGCAGCATCTCGCGTTCGGGCGAGTACCAGAAGCCGTTGTAGATCAGCTCGGCATAACGCGGCATCAGCGAGTCCTTGAGGTGGCCCGCCCCGCTGTCCAGCGTGATCTGTTCGATGCCGCGATGCGCCTCCAGCAGGATGGTGCCGCCGGGGGTCTCATAGATGCCACGCGATTTCATGCCCACGAAACGGTTCTCGACAAAGTCCAGACGCCCGACGCCGTGCTTGCGGCCGTATTCGTTGAGCGCGGTCAGGATCGTCGCGGGCGACATCGCTTCTCCGTTGATCGCCACCGCGTCACCCTTGTCAAAACTCACTTCGATGACCTCGGGCATGTCGGGAGCGTCTTCGGGGTTGACGGTGCGCAAGTGAACGTATTCGGGCGCTTCTTCTGCCGGATCTTCCAGCACGCGCCCTTCGGAGGAGGTGTGCAGCAGGTTGGCATCGACAGAGAAGGGGGCCTCGCCGCGCTTGTCCTTGGCGATCGGGATCTGGTTCTGTTCGGCAAATTCGATCAGCGAGGTGCGCGAGTTCAGATCCCACTCCCGCCAGGGCGCGATCACCTTGATGTCGGGGTTCAGCGCGGCGGCGCTGAGTTCGAACCGCACCTGGTCATTGCCCTTGCCGGTTGCGCCATGCGCCACGGCATCTGCTCCGGTTTCCTCGGCGATCTCGACCAGCCGCTTGGAAATCAGCGGGCGGGCGATGGAGGTGCCCAGCAGGTAAAGACCTTCGTAGACCGCGTTGGCCCGGAACATCGGAAAGACGAAATCGCGGACAAATTCCTCGCGCACGTCTTCGATGTAGATGTTCTCGTCCTTGATGCCCAGCAGACGGGCCTTTTCGCGCGCCGGTTCCAGCTCTTCGCCCTGCCCGAGATCGGCGGTGAAGGTCACGACTTCGCAGCCGTATTCCGTCTGCAACCATTTCAGGATGATTGATGTGTCGAGGCCGCCGGAATAGGCGAGGACAACTTTCTTGGGCGCGGTCATGGATGTGTCCCTTTTGGGCAGTTTGGCGGGCGGATTAGCCTGTTTTCCGAGAGGCTGCAAGGAAGGGACGTTGACCTCACCGGTCTGCGTGCTACCCCCTGAACTACAGATTTACGGAAAGGCATGCCATGCGTGGCTGGCAAATATTTCGATATTCCTTCTGGATGGTGATCAACAATCTCGAGACCGCCTTCCGGTTGTCTGTCGTTCTGTATGCTTTGCAGGCGCTCAATCAGGTTCTTGTGCTGCTTTACGCCCCCGAGGAACCCGTGACCGGCACACCCGTCGGCCTCGAAATCGGGGTGATCTTTCTTGTGACCGGCTTTCTTGCGATTTTCGCGAGCCTGTGGATTGCAGTGGCCTGGCACCGTTTCGTACTGACCGGCGAGTCGGAGGAAGGCGCCGTCCCGCCCTTGCACGGATCGCTCATTCTGGGCTATCTCGGCCGGTCCATCATGATCGGGCTGATCATTGCACTGGCCCTGATTGCCGTGGGTGTGCCTTTGTTGATGGCCTCGATGGCTGCGCCGTTGATCGGGTTTGTCATGTTGATCGGACTGCTGGTGATCGGGGCCTATCTGTTCCTGCGGCTGGGGCTGATCCTGCCCGCCGGGGCCGTGGGTCAGAAACTGTCCCTGCGCGAGGCCTGGATGGCGACGGCCAAGGATCACGGGTCGATCCTTGTGCTGGCGCTGATAGTCGTGTTGCTGAGCGCGCTGGTGCAATTGCCCACATGGCTGAACCCGGAACCGCGTTCGTTCATCAACCTTGTCTACAGCGTCGTGACCGGCTGGTTCGGGACAATGATCGGGGTATCCGTGCTGACAACGCTGTTCGCGGTCTACATCGAGGGCCGCAGCATCGACTGACTTGCGCCCGGGCGGGGCTTGGGCCACAGCTTTTGTCATGACTGATTTCGTTCAAAAGGCCCGCGCCGCCGAAAAGGCGATGCGCGCGGTCTTTCCGCCGACACCGCTGTTGCGCAACGCTCATCTTTCGGACCGCTTCGGGGCCGAGATCCTGCTGAAGCGCGAGGATCTGAGCCCGGTGCGCAGTTACAAGCTGCGCGGCGCCTTCAACGCCATGCGCAAGGCCGAGGGCGAGGGGCTGTTTGTCTGCGCCTCTGCCGGAAATCACGCGCAGGGCGTGGCCTATATGTGCCGTCATTTCGGGGTGCGTGGCGTGATCTTCATGCCGGTGACCACTCCGCAGCAAAAGATCCAGAAGACGCGGATTTTTGGCGGCGACACCATCGAGATCCGGCTGATCGGCGATTACTTCGACGATTGCCTGAAGGCGGCGCAAGAGTTCTGCACGCAGGAAGGCGGGCATTTCCTGTCGCCTTTCGACGATGAGGACGTGATCGAAGGGCAGGCCTCGGTCGCGGTGGAAATCGAACAACAGCTGGGCCGGGCGCCCGATCATCTGGTGATTCCGGTGGGTGGCGGCGGGTTGTCCTCGGGTGTGCTCAGCTATTTCGGCACCTCGATGCAGTACACCTTTGTCGAACCGACGGGCGGGGCCTGCCTGCGCGCGGCCTTGCAGGCGGGGCGGCCCGTGGCCCTGCCCTCGGTCAACACTTTTGCCGACGGCGCGGCGGTGGCGAAGATCGGCGAGCGGACTTTTGCACGGCTCAAGGGCGTCGGGCTGGCCAATTCGCTGACCATTGACGAGGACCGGCTGTGCCTGACGATCCTTGAGATGCTGAATGTCGAGGGCATCGTTCTGGAACCGGCGGGGGCGCTGTCGGTGGATGCCCTGCAGGATCTGGGGCAGGGGATCGCCGGACGCACGGTGGTCTGCATCACCTCGGGCGGGAATTTCGACTTCGAACGCCTGCCAGAGGTCAAGGAACGCGCCCAGCGCTACGCCGGGGTCAAGAAATACTTTATCCTGCGCCTGCCGCAGCGGCCCGGTGCGCTGAAGGATTTCCTTGGCTTTCTGGGCCCCGAGGATGACATCGCCCGGTTTGAGTATCTCAAGAAATCGGCGCGCAACTTCGGCTCTGTCCTGATCGGGATCGAGACGGCGAAGCCCGAGAATTTCCAGCGTCTCTTCGGGCAGCTGGATGCACATGGGTTCACCTATCAGGACATCACCGAGGATGAGATCCTCGCGCAGTTCGTGATCTGATGTTCAGGGGCAAGCGCGTTCTGCTGACCGGTGCCGCGCAGGGGATCGGCCGTGCGCTGGCCGAGGCGCTGCACCGTGAAGGCGCGCGGCTGGTTCTGTCCGACGTGGCAGGTGACCGGCTGTCAGAGGTGGGCGCGGCCCTGCAGGCCACCTGCATCGCAGCGGACTTGCGCGACCCGGGTCAGATTTCCGCGCTTGTCCATCAGGCGCAAGAGGCAATGGGTGCTGTGGATATGCTGATCTCCAACGCCGGTTTTGCGCGCGGGGCGGTGGACGGCCCGTGCAGCGCGCCCGATGACCAATGGCAGGACAGTTGGGACGTTCACGTGATGGCGCATCTGCGCGCCGCCCGCCTGTTGCTGCCCGCGATGCTGGACGGTGGCGAGGGCTGGCTGGTGAATGTCGCCTCTGCGGCGGGGCTGCTGAGCCAGATCGGTGATGCGCCCTATTCGGCCAGCAAACATGCGGCGGTCAGCCTTGCGCAGTCTCTGGCGATTGAACATGGCGATCAGGGGATCAAGGTGTCGGTGGTCTGCCCGCTCTACGTGGCCACGCCGTTGCTGGGCTATGCCGAAGGGGCGCCTGCGGACCTGCCCAATGACCGCGTTCTGACGCCGGTCGAGGTAGCGGATATCATACTGGACGGGCTGCTGCAGGAGCGGTTCCTGATCCTTCCGCATCCCGAGGCAGAGGTGTTCTTTCAGCGACGGGCGGCGGATATGGATCGCTGGATCGACGGGATGCGCCGCTTGCGCGGCAAGGCCTTCGACGGTGGAGCGCCCGCGACTCTGGCCGATCTGCATCGGCGGATCTGAAGGGTCTCAGGCCGCGAGACGGCCGGGCAAATCCTGTTCGAACTGCTGTTTCGATGCCTCATAAGTCTGTCGAACCTGTGCCGGGGCAACAACCTCAGGCCGCCCGGCGGCGGCGGATTTTTCGCCTTTCACGCAGAGCTGCGCCAGCGCCTCGAACCCGAGGTTCAGGGCGGCGCCTTTCAGAAAGTGCATCTGTTCCTCGACGACGACGGGGTTTGCTGCATCGCCCTCCAACCGGACAATGGCGTTTTCGACCTCATCCAGGAACAGTTCAACAACCTCGCCGAAATCCTCGGCCCCGATTTCATCCACCAGTTCATCGACACGTGACCAATCAATCATGCGGCACCTCCTGCGCGTCCGGTGTATCGCCAGATGGTAAAGAGGAGCTTTCGCCGGTCCGGTCCCGCGCCCCATGTTTCTGTGCATTTTAACTTTCAGGTCCTGTTAACGGCGTCGGGATACTGACGGCTCGTGCTCAGGACGAGACGGCTCAATGCGGGAAGGATACGAGTTGGAGATCCGGAAATTCGATAGCCCGGAGGCATTGACCGGCGCAGTCCAACGTGTGCTGCTGGTCGATGACAGCCGCGCACAGCTCAAGATGCTGGGCATGATGATGCGGCGTTGGGGGTTTGAGGTGCATACCGCCGATTCCGCCCTGGATGCGCTGGAGATCTGCCGCGAATACCCGCCCGACCTTGTCCTGTCGGACTGGATGATGCCGGGCATGAACGGGATCGAATTCTGCCGGGCCTTCCGTGACTTGCCGCGCGACGGCTATGGCTATTTCATCCTGCTCACCTCCAAGAGCGAAAAGGGTGACATTGCTCAGGGGCTGGATGCCGGGGCGGACGATTTTCTGACCAAGCCGGTCAATTCGCACGAATTGCGCGCCCGGATCAAGGCCGGGGAACGTATCGTCTCGATGGAGCGGGAACTGTCCGAAAAGAACCGCCTGGTGTCAGAGGCGCTGGACGAGTTGCGCGAAATTCATACCGCCATCGACAACGACCTGCGGCAGGCCCGCACAATCCAGCAATCGCTGGTTCCGGAACGTGTCTGCGAGATCATGACCTCTCGTGTCAGCCTGCTGTTGCAGCCCTGCGGCCATGTGGGCGGCGATCTGGTCGGGATGTTTCGACCGGGTTTTGGCCGGCTCGGCCTGTACAGCATCGACGTGTCGGGCCACGGCATCACCTCTGCCATGGTGACGGCCCGGGTTGCGGGCTACCTGTCCAGCACCTTTCCCGAACAGAACATCGCGCTGGAACAACGGGTTGATGACTTCTATGCCATGCGTGAGCCGAGCGAGACCGCGCGCCTGCTGAACCAGAGACTGGCCGCCGATCCGGGGGTCGAGGAATATCTGACCATGGGCTATATCGCGGCGGATCTGGCCGAAGGGCGGATGCGCATGGTGCAGGCCGGGCATTCGCCGGCGCTGTTGTTGCGACCGGACGGAAGTCATGAATTCATCGGCAACGGCGGTCTGCCGATCGGATTGGTCGAGGAAGTCAGCTATGAACAGCATGACTTCACAATGTCCTCGGGTGATCTGCTGTTGCTCTATTCCGACGGGTTCACCGAGGCCGTTACCAAAAGCGGTGACATGCTGGGCGATGACGGCCTGGTGCAGATCTTCCGCGAATCGGCGCGCTGCGGGTCTGGCCCCGACCTGCTGGAGGATATGTTCTGGCGCCTGACCGCCATTCTGGACGACCCGGACAAACTGGGTGACGACGTGTCCGCCGCCTTGCTGGAATACGATGTTCTGGACAAACCGGTGAGTTAAGCTCGGCTTCAGGCCAGACCAAAGCAGCGCCGGACAAAATCCCGGTCCCCCGGATTGCCCAGCGCTTGCGCCGCGTCGGGCGGCGGCAACCAGAGCGCGGTATGCCCTTCCTCGATCGGCGGACAGTGGGCGCGCACCGGGTGGGCCAGATAAATGATGCACAGCTTTTCTGCCCAGAGGTCATAGTCCGGCATGTAGGTAAACCGCCGAAACGCGCCCAGCCGCCGGGGCCGCGCAATGTGCCAGCCGGTCTCTTCCATGACTTCGCGGTACAGGGCGGGCAGCGGCTGTTCGCCCGGATCAATCCCGCCGCCGGGCAGTTGAACCTCTGGCCAGGGCGTCCTCTGATGGGTCAGCAAAAGCTGCCCGTCACGCGGCAGGATGGCGTAGACGCCGGGCCGCAGCACATAACGCTGCCCGTTTCGCGGCGGTTCGCCATGCCGTGCGGTCATACCCGGCCCCCTTTGCGTCCGTGAACATTCGTCTTATATGGACGCGATATGCCATTCGTCGGCAGACAAGGAAACCCCATGAGCATCGGCAACAAACTCGCCTGGGACGACACCGTCCTGCCCTTCCAACTTGACCGCTCGGACATGCGCGGCCGTGTTGCGCGGCTTGACGGCGTGCTTTCGGGCGTGCTCAGCCAGCACAAATACCCGCCCGAAGTCGAGGCGCTGGTGGCGGAGATGACGCTGCTGACCGCGCTGATCGGCCAGACCGTCAAACTGCGCTGGAAACTGTCCTTGCAGGTTCAGACCAATGGCCCGGTGCGGATGATCGCCACCGATTACTTCGGCCCCGATAAGGAGGGCAATCCGGCCAAGATCCGCGCCTATGCCAGCTTTGACGCGGACCGGATCACCGATGCGGCGCCGTTTGCGCAACTGGGCGACGGCTATTTCGCCATCCTGATCGATCAGGGCCAGGGAATGCAGCCTTATCAGGGGATTACCCCTGTCGCGGGGGAGAGCCTGTCGGATTGTGCGGCGGCCTATTTCGCCCAGTCGGAACAATTGCCGACCACCTTTGCCCTGTCCTATGGCCGGTCGAGCGAGCCGGGTGTCGCCGAACATTGGCGCGCTGGCGGCATCATGTTGCAGCACATGCCCAAGGCATCGCCCTTTGCCACCGACGGCGGGTCCGGCGACGCGGGGTTGCTGGTCGCCAATGATCTGGTCAGCGGCGAGACCGAAGAGAACTGGAACCGGGTCAACAGCCACGTCCAGACGGTCGAACAACTGGAACTGATCGGCCCGTCGGTGCCGCCGACCGAATTGTTGATCCGCCTGTTCCACGAGGAATCGCCGCGCGTCTTTGACAGCCAGCAGGTGCGGTTTGGTTGTACCTGCTCTGAAGATCGCGTGCGTCAGAGCCTGTCGATCTATTCCGCCAAGGACATCGCGACGATGACCACCGATGACGGCCGCGTCACCGCCGATTGCCAGTTCTGCGGCGCGCATTACGATCTGGACCCGGCGACAGTGGGATTCGAGGCCGATGGTGACAAATGAGCAGATCGCTGCGCTGCGCCGGGCGCCCGGCGCATCCGGCGCGCCGTCTTCCGATTTTGACCTGAACCCGAACACGGTCTTGCCCGAGGGGCGCAAATTGCGCCCCGCCGGAGTGCTGGCGGCGTTTCAGCGGGGGCCGGAGGGGCTGGAGCTGATCCTGACCAAGCGCTCCAGCCGGTTGAAACATCACCCGGGGCAGATCGCTTTTCCGGGCGGCAAGGTCGATCCCGGCGACGCCGATGAGGTTGCCGCCGCCCTGCGCGAGGCGCATGAGGAAGTCGGGCTGGACCCCGCGCAGGTCGAGGTGCTGGGCACCCTGCCGCCGCATGAAACGGTGACCGGTTTCATGGTGACGCCGGTCATAGGACTGATCGAAGGCGCGTTTCATCCCGTGGCCGAGCCCGGCGAAGTGGATGAGATCTTTGCCGTGCCCTTCGCGCATGTTACTGATCCCGCAAGGTTTTTCGTGCAGGGCCGCCGTTGGCGCGGGCAGCGCAGGCTGTATTACACGGCGCCCTATGGTCCCTATTACATCTGGGGGGCGACCGCGCGGATGCTGCGCGCGCTGGCGGACCGGGTGCAGCTGTGACCCGCGTCTCTGGCCGCTGGCTGGACAATCCCGGCACACAGATCGTCATGGCGATGCTGGAGGAGGCCGGGCATGAGGCCTATGTCGTGGGTGGCTGCGTGCGCAATGCGCTGCTGGGCGTGCCTGTCTCGGACGTGGATATTTCCACCGATGCGCGCCCGACGCGTGTGCTGGAACTGGCCGAGGCGGCGGGTCTGAAATGCGTGCCTACAGGCATCGACCACGGCACCGTCACCGTCGTTGCCGAAGGTGAGGGGTTCGAGATCACCACCTTTCGGGCCGACGTGGAAACCGATGGCCGCCGGGCCGTCGTGCGCTTTGCCCAAGGCATCGCAGAGGATGCGGTGCGGCGCGATTTCACCATGAACGCGCTTTACGCGGACCGGCGGGGCCGGGTCGTCGATCCTCTGGGCGGCCTGCCGGATCTTGCCGCGCGGCGGTTCCGCTTCATCCTGGATGCCGATACCCGCATCCGGGAGGACTATCTGCGCATCCTGCGATTCTTTCGGTTTTCCGCATGGTACGGCGATCCGCAAGAGGGCATGGACCCCGAGGCGCTGGACGCCATAGCGCGCAATCTCGACGGGCTGGATCAGCTTTCGCGCGAACGCATCGGCGTGGAACTGGTCAAACTGCTCAAGGCGCCCGTTCCGCTGATGGCGGTTGCGGTGATGGAGCGGCTGGGGGTGCTGCGGCATGTCCTGCCCGGCGCAACCCTCCGCGCGCTGGGGCCTTACCTGTTGCTGGAGACGCAGCTGGGCTTTGCACCTGACCCGATGGCGCGCATGGCCAGCCTTGGTTTTGCCGATGGTGCGGCCCTGCGCCTGTCCAAGGCGCAACAAAAGCAACTGGCCCTGTATCATGACCTGATGAGCAGCGCCGATGCGCCCGCCGTGTTGGGGTATCGCCACGGATCACACGCGGCGCAGACCGCCGTCGCCCTGAAATGCGCCAGCCTTGAGATGCCCTTGCCCCCGGACCTGAGCGGGCAGGCCGAACAAGGGGAGAGGGCGGTATTTCCATTGAAAGCCAAAGACTTGACGCATCTGTATCATGGCAAGGATCTGGGTGATGCGCTGCGCCGGGCAGAGGCGCTGTGGATCGCATCCGGCTTTGCCCTGGACAAGACAGAGTTGATCGCCCGCATCGACGAGGGGTGACAGGGGGCGATTTCTGTCCTAATAAATCGACGACTCAACTCTTCCGGGGAGAAACGATGGTGCGTCCAAGGATCTTTATCAGCTTCGCCTGAGCCGATCCGCGTGCGCCGGAGTGGCTTTGGCCATCTCCGTCAATACATCGTTGTCTAATTTGCCTTTGAAGGGCTCCCGGTATGTTCCGTTTCTTTGAAAACCTCGTCGATCCTTATGAAACCTATGCGCAGAACGACACGCCGCCGCGGCGGTTGCTGCCGTTCATCCTGCAGTACACCCGCCCGTTTCGCGGAGTTTTCATCGTTGCCACCCTGACCTCTGTTGTCACCGCGACGATCGAGATCGGTTTGCTTTGGGCAATGGGCTGGGTGGTGGATATCCTCGAAGGGGATCCGGCGCAGGTCTGGGGCGCGCATGGTCTGGCTTTGATCGCGCTGGCGGTGTTCCTGCTGCTGCTGCGCCCGCTGATCAACGTCTTTGACGTGGCGCTGATCAACCAGACGATCCTGCCCAACCTTGGCACGCTGATCCGTTACCGGGCGCATGGCCACGTGCTGCGCCAGTCCGTCGGCTGGTTCGAGAATGATTTCGCGGGCCGGATCGCCAACAGGATCATGCAGACACCGCCCGCCGTGGGTGAGGTGGCCTTTCAGACCTTTGACGCGATGACCTTTTCGCTGGCCTATGTCGTCGGGGCGCTGGTCCTGTTGGGCGGGGCCGATCCGCGTCTGATGGTGCCCTTGGTTGCCTGGGTCGTGTTGTACGGGCTGTTGATCCGCTGGACGGTGCGCCACGTCTCTCCGGCGTCCAAGGCCTCTTCCGATGCGCGGTCGCAGTTCAACGGGCGCGTGGTGGACAGCTATACCAACATCCAGTCGGTCAAGATGTTCGCGCAGCATGACCGGGAACTGGCAGACGCCAAGGACGTGATCGAATACGGGCGGAAAACCTTTCAGCGCGAAATGCGGCTCTACACCATCATGGATCTGGCGCTGAACCTGCTGAATGCCTTCCTGATCGTCGGCGTTGTCGGCATGGCGCTGGCGCTGTGGATGAACGGCAATGCGACCGCTGGCGCTGTGGCGGCGGCGACGGCGCTGGTGCTGCGGCTGAACGCCATGACCGGCTGGATCATGTGGGCGACGACCTCGTTGTTCCGCGAGTTGGGGATCGTGCAGGAGGGGATGGAAACGATTGCCCAGCCGATTGACCTGACCGACAGACCGGGTGCCAAGCCGCTGCAACTGACCGCCGGAGAGATCCGGATTGAGGATCTGACACACCACTACGGACGCGGGTCCGGCGGGTTGGATCAGGTCTCATTGACCATCAGGCCGGGTGAAAAGGTGGGCCTTGTCGGGCGTTCCGGCGCAGGCAAATCGACCTTGGTCAAGCTGCTGTTGCGGTTCTATGACGTGGAGCAGGGGCGCATCCGGATCGACGGTCAGGATATTTCCGCCGTCACGCAGGACAGTCTGCGGTTGAGCATCGGCATGGTGCAGCAGGATTCGTCCCTTCTGCACCGGTCGGTGCGGGACAACTTGCTCTATGGTCGCCCCGATGCCACTGACGAACAGGTCATCGCCTCGGCGCAACAGGCGCAGGCGCATGATTTCATCCTCGATCTGCAGGACCCGCAGGGGCGCAGCGGCTATGACGCCCATGTGGGCGAGCGCGGCGTGAAACTCTCCGGCGGGCAGCGGCAGCGGGTGACATTGGCGCGGGTGATCCTCAAGGACGCACCGATCCTGTTGCTGGACGAGGCGACCAGCGCGCTGGATTCCGAGGTCGAGGCGGCGATTCAGGACACGCTCTATGGCATGATGCGGGGCAAGACGGTGATCGCGATCGCGCACCGGCTGTCGACGATTGCCCAGATGGACCGCATTCTGGTCATGGATCAGGGGCGCATCGTCGAACAGGGCAATCACGACGCGCTTTTGGCGCAGGGCGGCCTATATGCAGGGTTCTGGGCAAGGCAATCCGGCGGGTTTCTCGACCCGGACACTCAGTCCGCGGCGGAAACGGATACGGATACGGAGGCGGCAGAATAATGCAGCTTTTTCAAAGACTGATCCATCGGGCAGGCAACCTGATCGACCCCGAAAAGCAGGCCGAGGGTCAGCCGCCCGCCCGCCTGCGCGCCTTCATGGCATGGGCGTTGCAGGGTGGCTGGCTGATCGTCTGGCTGGGTGTGGCGATTTCTGTCCTTGCCGGGATCACCGAGGTTCTGTCGATGTACCTGCTGGGCCGGGTTGTCGATGCCGTGGGTGTGCCGGTGAAGGACAGCTTTCTTGCCGATCACGGCTGGCTGATCGCCGGGGCGATGGCGCTGTTGCTGATCGCGCGGCCCATGCTGTTTGGCGGGCTGGCGCTGACGCAGGCGGTGATGATCGGCCCGAATATCTTCAAGCTTATCCTCGCGCGGCTTTACCGCTGGACCATTGGCCAGTCGGTCAGTTTTTTTGACGATGATTTCGCTGGGCGCATCGCGCAGAAACAGTTGCAGGCGGCGCGGTCGCTGACGGAAATCGTGATCGAATCCGTCAACGCTGTGACCTTTGGCCTTGCGACGGTCATGGGCACCGCCGTGCTGCTGGGCGCGATTCATCCCGCGATGCTGGCGCTGCTGGCCGGGTGGTTCGCGCTGTACCTGGGTTTTCTGCGCGTCATGCTGCCCAGGATCCGCAGCCGATCCGCCGCGCGGGCAGAGGCGCAGGCCATGGTCACCGGGCAGGTGGTGGACACGATTTCCAACATCAAGACGGTCAAACTCTTCGCCGGCGACAGCCACGAGGACCGGATGGCGCTGGGCGCGATGGAGTCGCTGCGCGGCAAGGCGCTGCATTTTGGTGAGGCGACGACCGTTTTCCGCCTTGGCCTGATCTTCATTGCCGGGATGTTGCCGGTGATCATGGTCGGTGCGGCGATTGCGCTGCGTTCCTCCGGCGTGTCGCCCGGGGATATTGCCGCCGTGGGGGCGGTGACGATCCGGCTTTCACAAATGACCGGCTGGATCAGCTTTACCCTGATGGTGATCTACGGCCACGTCGGAGAGGTCGAGGACGGCATGGCAACGCTGAGCGTGGGCCACGGCCTGACCGATAGGCCCGGCGCGGCGGACCTGACCGTGACAGAGGGCGAGATCGTGTTCGACGACGTGCAGTTTGCCTATGGCGGGCGCACCGGCGGCGTGGCAGGCATTTCGCTGACCATCGCGCCGGGGGAAAAGCTGGCCATTGTCGGGGCCTCGGGTGCTGGGAAATCGACGCTCGTTTCCTTGCTGCTGCGGCTTTACGACACCGAGGGCGGCGCGGTGCGGATTGACGGCACCGATGTCTCGACGGTTGCGCAGCACAGCTTGCGCCAGCAGATCGGCATGGTCACGCAGGAAACCGCGATGTTCAACCGCTCGGCGCTGGACAATATCCGTTATGGTCGGCCGGACGCGACGCCGGAGATGGTCATTGCCGCCGCCAAACGGGCCGAAGCGCATGATTTCATCCTCGAACTGGGCGATTTCAAGGGCCGCACGGGGTATGGGGCCTATCTGGGCGAACGCGGCGTGAAACTGTCCGGTGGGCAGCGGCAACGTATCGCGCTGGCCCGCGCCATCCTCAAGGACGCGCCGATCCTTGTACTGGACGAGGCGACAAGCGCGCTGGACTCCGAGGTCGAAGCCTCGATCCAGCAGGCGCTGGCGCGGGTGATGGAGGGCAAGACCGTGCTGGCCATCGCGCACCGGCTGTCGACGATTTCCAGCATGGACCGCATCGTTGTCCTGCACGAGGGCGAGATCGCCGAACAGGGCTCCCATGAAGACCTTTTGGCGCAGGGCGGACTTTATGCGCGCTATTGGGAGCGGCAGTCCGGCGGCTTCCTTGGCGAAGACGCGGTGGAGGCCGCCGAATGATCCGACGTCTGGGCGACCTGATCGACCCCTTCGCACCCGCCGAAGGGACGCCGCCGCAGAGCCTGTGGCCTTTTGCGCGCTGGGCGCTGCGCGGGTCGGAAAAGGCGATTCTGGCGGCGGTCTGCGTGACCTTCATGACCGGGCTGGCGGAACTGGTCGCCGCGCGTTTTACCGGCTGGGTGATCGACAGCGCCGAGGCGACCGGGCAGGGGGCTTTCTGGGGGCCGTATTCGGGGCTGATCATCTTTGGCGTGGTCTTTTTCCTGCTGGTCCGCCCGCTGATCTTCGTCCTTGACGCAGGCGTGAGCAGCATCCTTCTGGGCCCGAACCTGTTCCCGCTGGTGCTGAGCCGGATCAACCGGCACACGCTGGGCCATTCGATGCGCTTCTTTGAAAACGATTTTGCCGGGCGGATCAGCCAGAAAGCCTTTCAGACCGCCAGATCGCTGACCGACCTGGTGATCGAGGCGACGGATGTGCTGGTCTATGCGCTGGCGATGTTCCTTGGCTCATTTATCCTGATCGGGGCCATCGACCCGCACCTGTTGCTGGTCTTTGTGGTCTGGGCGGTGTTTTACGTCGCGGCGCTGCGTTTTTTCATCCCGCGCGTGCAGGCGCGGTCGCAGGCGCGGGCCGGGGCGCGGACCCATGTCAGCGGGCAGATCGTGGACACGTTGTCCAACATCGCCACGGTCAAGCTGTTCGCCGCCGACGATCAGGAGGACCGCGCCACGCTGGGCGCGCTGGACCGCTATCGCGACCGGTCACTGGATTTCGGCACGATCTCGGCGTTTTTCCGGGTGGTTCTGATGACGCTGGGCGGCTTGCTGCCCATGGTGTCGATCCTTGGCGCGCTGTACCTCTGGACGCTGGGCAGTGCCACGGCCGGGGATATTGCCATGACGGCCATGGTGACGACGCGGCTGTCGATGCTGACCAACCGGCTGGGCCGGATGATGATGACCATCTACACCCATATCGGCGAGATCGAGGACGGCGTGGCCACCCTGACCGGCGCGCATGAGATCAGGGACCGGGCCGATGCGCTGCCACGGGCCCCGCAGGGGCGGATTCTGTTCGAGACCGTCGGTTTTGCCTATGGCGGCGAAAAAACGGCGCTGCACGACTTCGACCTGTCGATTGCGCCGGGGGAAAAGGTGGCGCTGGTCGGGGCATCCGGTGCCGGTAAATCAACGGCGGTCTCGCTGTTGTTGCGGCTCTATGACGTGGAACAGGGGCGCATCCTGTTGGGCGGGACCGACATCCGCGATGTGACACAATCCGGCCTGCGGCAGGTGATTTCGGTGGTGCGGCAGGAAACCGCGATGTTCAACCGTTCGGCCATGGACAACATCCGGTACGGGCGGCCCGATGCCACGGACGACGAGGTATTCGACGCCGCGCGCCGTGCCTCGGCGCATGAGTTCATTCTCGAGTTGAGCGATCACAAGGGCAACAGGGGTTATGACGCGCGGCTGGGCGAACGCGGGGTCAAGCTGTCCGGCGGGCAGCGGCAGCGCATCGCGCTGGCCCGCGCCATCCTCAAGGATGCGCCGGTGCTGGTGCTGGACGAGGCGACCAGCGCGCTGGATTCCGAGGTCGAGGCAGAGATCCAGGCCGCATTGCTGGAGGTCATGCAGGGCAAGACCGTGCTGGCCATCGCGCATCGGCTGTCGACCATTGCCCGGATGGATCGGATCGTGGTGATGGACGGCGGGCGCATTGTCGAACAGGGACCACATGATGCGCTGTTGGCGCAGGGCGGGCTGTATGCCCGGTACTGGGAGCGGCAATCGGGCGGATTCCTCGGGGCCGAGGCCGCCGAATAAGGTCTCGTGCTGGCGAATGCGATCAGCCGTGTCTATTGAGTATTTTCAGAGAGAAGAAACAGCAGGGTGTCGCTCATGTCCGAAGACGTGCAGCAGGTGACGATCGAGCGTCTGGGCCATCACGGTGACGGCATTGCGCCGGGGCCGGTCTATGCGCCGGGAATGTTGCCGGGCGAGGTGGTCGAAGGCGTTGTGACAAACGGGTTCATGGCCGCGCCGCGCATCCTGACGCCCTCTGACCAGCGGGTCTCACCGCCCTGTCGTCATGCGAAATCCTGTGGCGGATGCCAGTTGCAGCACGCGGCAGACGGATTCGTGACGAGTTGGAAAGAAGGGGTCTTGCGCTGGGCCTTGGAGGCACAGGGATTGGACTGTGCATGGCGCGAAACGGTGACTTCGCCGGCGCGGTCACGCAGGCGGGCGGCGTTTTCGGCACGGCGGACCAAGAAGGGCGCGCTGGCCGGGTTTCATCAGAAAGCCTCTGACGTGGTGGTCGCGGTGCCGGGTTGTCAGTTGGTGACGCCCGCGCTGTCCGCGGCCCTGCCGATGGTCGAGCGGCTTGCAATGGCCGGTGCCTCACGCAAGGGCGAACTGTCGGTTCTGGTGACCGAGAGCCAGTCCGGGCTGGACGTCCGGGTGAGCGGCGGCAAGCCTGTGGACGACGCCTTTCGTGTCGAACTGGCGCGGATTGCGCAGGAGGAGTCCCTGGCGCGGCTGGCATGGGACGATGAGGTCCTGACGCTGCAACCGCCCCTTCAGCAATTTGGCGATGCCTTGGTCGTGCCGCCGCCAGGGGCCTTTTTGCAGGCGACCGAGGCCGGGCAGGCGGCGCTGCTGGCCGGGGTGAAGGAGGCGCTGGAGGGGGCGACATTCATCGGTGATCTGTTCGCGGGATGCGGCACCTTTGCCTTGCCGCTGGCGCGGCAGGCGCGTGTTCACGCGGTCGAGGGAGACGTGGCCATGACCCGCGCGCTGGACAAGGGCTGGCGGCAGGCGCAGGGACTTAAGAAGGTGACGCACGAGGCGCGTGACCTGTTCCGCAACCCGCTGTTGCCGGACGAGTTGCAGCGGTTCGACGGGGTGGTGATCGACCCGCCGCGCGCCGGGGCGGAGGCGCAGGTCGAGCAGATCGCGCGTGCCCGCGTGCCGCGCGTCGCGCATGTGTCCTGCAATCCGATTACCTTTGCGCGCGATTCTGCGCGGCTGGTTCAGGCGGGCTATCGCCTTGATTGGGTGCAGGTGGTTGACCAGTTCCGCTGGTCCACCCATGTGGAACTGGTCGCCGCATTGAGACTGGAGAAATAACCTGATGACTTTTCGCGCGCGCGTCGGGGCGATTGTCGACAAGCCCGGCGTTCAGAACGCCATCATCGCCGTGATCCTGCTGAACGCCGTCGTGCTGGGGATGGAGACCTCGGACGCCCTGATGAACAGCTATGGCGGGCTGATCGTGGCGCTGGACAAGATCTGTCTGGCCGTCTTCATCGTCGAGATCGCGGCCAAACTGCTGGCGCGGGGCGGACGGTTCTTCCGCTCTGGCTGGAACGTGTTCGATTTTCTGATCGTCGGCATCGCGCTGGTGCCGGGGGCGGGCGGCCTGTCGGTGCTGCGGGCGTTGCGAATCCTGCGGGTCTTGCGGGTCATTTCCGTCGCCCCGCGCCTGCGCCGGGTGGTCGAGGGGTTCATCACTGCGCTGCCGGGCATGGGCAGCGTCTTTCTGTTGATGGCGATCATCTTCTACATCGGCTCTGTCATGGCGACAAAACTGTTTGGTGACAGCTTTCCGGACTGGTTCGGCAACCTGGGCCTTTCCGCCTATTCGCTGTTCCAGATCATGACGCTGGAATCCTGGTCGATGGGAATCGTGCGCCCGGTGATGGAGATCTATCCCTACGCCTGGTTGTTCTTTGTGCCGTTCATCATGGTCACGACCTTTGCGGTGGTGAACCTGCTGGTTGGTCTGATCGTGAACTCGATGCAGGACGCCCACCACGAAGAGGACAACGAGCGCACCGACCTGTATCGGGACGAGGTGCTGGCCCGGCTGGTCGCAATAGAGCGACACATGGCCGAACAGCGCAAAACTGGCGAAGATGTGACCTACACCGAAGCGCGCCGCTGATATAGACTGGCCAAAAATCAAATCGGGGCAGTTTAAATGCGATTTCTGGGAATACTTATCGTCTTGGCGCTGGGGCTGGGTCTATCGGCCTGCGGCAAGTTTCCAACCTACAACGGGCCGGCGGTGACCCATGTGTTGGTGAACAAGGGCGCACGCAAAATGTACCTGATCCATGATCAGGAGGTTCTGGAATCCTATGACGTGGGTCTGGGATTCGCGCCGCGCGGCCACAAGAAGATCGAAGGCGACGGCAAGACGCCCGAGGGCACCTACATCATCGACCGGCGCAATCCGAACAGCCAGTTCTACCTGTCGATCGGCGTGTCCTATCCGAACAAACAGGACCGGGCCGAGGCGCATGAGATCGGCAAGAGCCCGGGCGGTGACATCTTCATTCACGGACGGCCGTGGAAAAACCGCAAGGGCGGGCGTGACTGGACGGCAGGCTGCATCGCCGTGACCAACCGCGAGATACGCGAAATCTATTCGATGGTGAAAGACGGCACACCGATCACCATCAATCCCTAGCGCGGGGAACAGACCAGGCGGGCGGCGGGGTAAACCCCGCCCTACGCCAGGTTTGAACGATCAGCTTGCGGTCTGCGGGGCGGCGCCCGGCACAGGTCCGGAGCCCGAGGCCCCCAGCACCATGCACCACCAGATCTTGCCGTTGGGTTCCTGATGCCACGACAGGCCCAGATCGCGCGCAGAGGCGTCGAGGATCACGTTGCGGGTTTCCTGCTTCTCCATCCAGGCGCCCAGCGTTTCCAACTCGGTCTCGTAGGTTTCCGAAATCGTCTCGCCCACAAGACGGCCCGCGTAGCCGACGCGCCGCACGCGGTCGATCGGCGAAGAGCCGTCAGAGCCAAAGTGCCAGGGGCGGTTCTGCACCGACATGTCGCGGGCATGGGTGGCCGCGGCGGCGTTCAGCTTGGAATCGAGGGCGACCTCGGGGGCGCCGGCGGTCGCGCGCAGGGCATTCACCGCGTCCAGCATCCGGAACTGGATGCGCCCGGCGCTCAGATTGGAGATGCGGTACACCTGCGGCAGCGGCTTGCCGTCGGGGCCCAGCCGCGGTTCCGTGCTGGTGTTCGGCGTGGTGGTGCAGGCCGCCATGGCGGCGGCGGAAGACAAGGCGAGAAAGGCGCGACGGTTCATTACAGGCTGCTCTTGCGATCTTTGCGTTTGGAACCGCCTTACCGAAGGACGCGTTGCCAATCAAACCCACATCGGCGTGATACGGCCCGTTAACGCCCGTTTGAATTGCGACTGCGGCTTTCGGGCCATATTATGCTGATGTAACATAATAACTGCCCAAGGACGAAGCATCATGACGAAGACGGCAGGAAAACCGCTGGGACGACGCGCCTTTCTGGCTGGCAGCGCCGCCCTGATCGGCGCGCCCGCATTGGCACAGGACGTAAACCAGGGCACCACCGAGTTTGACCGGCAGGTCACCGGTGTGGTGCGCCGCAACATCTCGAGCTTCCGCACATTGTCGTGGAAGGATTATTTCAGCAACACCCGCAAGGGCGCGATTCTCGTCGACATTTCGTCGCGGGCGCTGCACTTCTGGCGGGAGGACGGGGCCTATTACCTTTACCCGTCGTCGGTGCCGCTGACAGAGGATCTGACCCGCCGTGGTCGCACCAGCGTGGTGCTGAAAGATCCCAACCCAGACTGGCGTCCGACGCCTTCGATGAAAAAGCGTAACCCTGAGTGGCCGGACTATGTCGGTCCCGGTCCGGACAACCCGCTGGGCACCCGTGCGCTGCATCTTGGTTGGACATATTACCGCATCCACGGCACCCATGACACGCGCAAGATCGGCCGCCGTTCGTCGAACGGATGCATCGGTCTGTACAATGAACACATCGAACAGCTGTATGAAATGGCCCGTGTCGGAACGCAGGTGTTGCTAATTTGACGACACCTGACGGGACCTCCTTTTCAGGCATGTCGGAAGCAATTGCAAAGCCTCTGAAATACTGCTTAGAGAGAGTCACGAGGTAAGTCTTGGGTGCCTGCCGGCGGTACGCCTCTGTCCACGGCAGGCGAATATCTGGAGAAGAACTATGAAGAAAATCGCTCTCGCAGCCGTCTTCGCTGGCGCAGCAACCACCGCTTTCGCTGGCTCGTACAAGTCGTACGCCAAAGACGAAGTCGTTATGGAACCCGTCGTGGTCGTGGAAGAAACCCAAGAGGCATCGTCCTCCGCTGGTATCCTGATCCCGCTGCTCCTGATCGCGATCGTGGCAGCTGCTTACGCTGACTAATCGTCAGTCGCTAGCAGACGTTACAGTCTATGAAAAAGGCGGTGTGATGACACCGCCTTTTTTGATTCCGGGTCCCGGACCCGATCCCAAATAGGTTAACGATACCGTGAACTTGGCCGGGTCAGCTGACCCAGCCGGCAAGGTTTTCGTCGATCACCCGGGTCAGCGCGTCGATATGCGCGTCATCCGCGTTGAGGCAGGGGATATAGGTGAAATGCTCGCCGCCCGCCTCTTCAAAGCTTTCCTTGATCTCTTCGTTGATCTCTTCCAGCGTCTCGATGCAGTCTGCCGAAAAGGCCGGGGCACAGACGGCGATGTGTTTCTTGCCGTCCTCCTTTGCCAGCCGTGCGACCTCTTCGACGGTATAGGGCTGCAGCCATTCCTCGGGGCCGAATCGGCTCTGGAACGTGGTCTTGATCTGGGTGTCGTCCCAGCCCAGCCGCTCTTTCAGCAGCCGAGTCGTTTTCTGGCACTGGCAATGGTAGGGGTCGCCCTCCATCAGGTAACGCTGCGGCAACCCGTGGTACGAACAGACAAGGATCTCCGGGCGCGACCCGGCCTGCGCATAGGCGCGTTCGATGGATTGCGCCAGCGCCTCGATATACATCGGATGTTCGAAATAGGGGTCCACGATGCGCGCCGTGGGCTGCCATTTCTCTTTCATCAGCACGCGAAAGAACTGATCGTTCGCGGTGGCCGAGGTGGCGCCCGCGTAATGCGGATACAGCGGGAAAAACAGGATCTTGCGGCATCCGGCCTCGACCATCCTGCGGACTTTGGACTCGGTCGAGGGATTGCCGTAGCGCATGCAGTAATCGACCATGACCTGATCGCCGTGGGCGAGGGACATGCGGTTGGCGATCTTTTCGGTCTGTTCTTTCGTGATCGTCGCAAGGGGGCTTTCATCGGCCTCCTTGTTCCAGATCGACTTGTAGGCCTCGCCCGAGCTGAAGGGGCGTTTCGACAGAATCACCAGTTGCAGCAGCGGTTGCCACAGCCAGGGTGAATAATCGATCACCCGGCGGTCGGACAGGAATTCGTTCAGATACCGCCGCATCGACCAGTAATCCGTCGCATCCGGCGTCCCGAGATTGGCCAGCAGCACGCCAATGCGCGGGCGCGGCAGTCGCGGATGGTCGCCCGGGGCAGAAGAATGCAGCGCAGCGGAATCGGTGGCGTCAAGCATGGCGGTGGTCCCGTGGTCAGAAGTCTTGGCGGAGGTATCGCGGTTCATTTCGGCGTCAATCTTTCAGCGGAGTTTCCGAGGTATTCAGCGCGTCGGCAAGCCGTTGCGCGGCGGATCCGGGGCGCAAGGGTTTCGGCTGCGAGGCATCCGGCGCCCATCCGGTCAGGGTGATGAGCTCAAAGGTCGCGGGCATGCGGCCATCGGGCTGGGCATAGGCCTGCGCATAGAGTTCGGCGGCGCGCAGCAGCACGGCGCGGCGCGTGGGGCGGCGCAGGCGGGCGTCCAGCGCGTTCGATTCGCCCATCGCACGCAACTCTCGCATCAGGTGAAAGGCGGTTTCATAGCTGGCGGTCAGCGGTGCGGAATCGGCCACCGGCAGCGCCAGCCCCGCCCGCTGGATCAGCGCGCCAAGGTCGCGAATCTCGCCCATCGGGGCAACACGCGGCGACAGCCCGCCCGTCACCTGCGCCTCTGCCTGGCCAAGGGCCGCGCGCAATTCGTGTAACGTCTGCCCGCCCAGCGTCAGGACAAGGCACAGCCCATCGGGGCGCAGCGCGCGGCGGCACTGGATCAACTGGCCCACCGGGTCGTCCGCCCAATGCAGGCACAGCCCGTGGATCACGAGGTCCTGTGACGCTTCGGCAAGGTCCAGAACTTCGGTGTCGGGGATGAACCTCGCCTGCGGAAAATGCGGCTGCCAGACCTGCGGGTAAGGCGTCACCACCGCCACATCCGTAAACGTCCTGTTAACC
Source organism: Paracoccaceae bacterium (assembly GCA_034670345.1). Classification (GTDB taxonomy): domain Bacteria; phylum Pseudomonadota; class Alphaproteobacteria; order Rhodobacterales; family Rhodobacteraceae; genus Antarctobacter. The sequence goes on from JAXMNQ010000009.1 coordinate 101,258, forward strand.
ATCTCCAGACGATCCTGAGCGTCGTCGGCGGCGGTTTCATGCAGAAACAGCGCCTCGCGCCGCGCGCGGGCGCGGTGCAGGGTCAGGGCGTTCCGGTCGGTCAGGCGCGGAGGATTGGGCATGGGTAAGGCTCTTAGGCTGTGGTCAGCGGGGATGCAAACGCTGGTGCAACTGGTCTACCCGCCGCGTTGCCTTGCCTGCGGCGGCTTGGTGGAAACGGACTTTGGCCTTTGCGGGGCCTGTTGGCGCGACACACCGTTCATCTCGGGCCTGTCCTGCGATCTGTGCGGGGTACCCCTGCCGGGACAGTCGGACCGGGCAGAGATCTGCGATGATTGCCTGACCATCGCACGGCCCTGGCAACACGGGCGGGCGGCGCTGGTTTATCGCGACCGGGGGCGGCGCATGGTGCTCTCGCTCAAACATGGCGACCGGCATGACATCGCCCGCCCCGCCGCGCGCTGGATGGCGCGGGCCTGTCGCGATCTGGTCCGGGATGACATGCTGGTGGTGCCGGTGCCGCTGCATGTCAGGCGCCACCTGCGCCGTCGTTACAACCAATCCGCCCTGCTGGCCGAGGCATTGGCGGCGGAACTGGGCTGTGACTGGTGTCCCGACGCCCTGCATCGGCCCGAACCGACGCCGGTGCTTGACGGGCGCAGCCGACAAGAGCGGTTTGAAACGCTGGAAGGGCGCATCCGGGTGTCGGACCGCGCCGCTGGTCAGATTGCGGGCCGTCCGGTCATGATTGTCGATGACGTGATGACCACCGGGGCGACGCTGGCAGCCGCGTCAGAGGCCTGCCATGCGGCAGGCGTAACAGAGATTTGCGTCTGCGTGCTGGCGCGCGTGGCCAAAGACGCCTAGATCATCTGCAAACAACCCAATTCCGGAGGACCGACATGCAACCGGTCGAAATCTACTCGTCGCCGCTCTGCGGCTATTGCCACGCGGCCAAGCGACTGCTCGACAGCAAGGGCGTTGACTATGCCGAGGTCAACGTGCTGCAGGAACCACAGCGCCGGTCGGAAATGATGGACCGCGCGAATGGCCGCCACACGGTGCCGCAGATCTTCATCGGCAAAACCCATGTGGGGGGCTATGATGAACTGGCGGCGCTGGAACGTCAGGGCAAGCTGGACCCGATGCTGGCAGGGTGATGCGCGCGGCTCTCCTTCAGATGTCATCGTCGGACGATCCGGCGGAAAACCTTGCCACGATGCAGGCGATGCTGCGGCAGGCCAAGGCAGAGGGCGCGAATGTCGCGCTGACGCCCGAGGTCTGCAATTGCGTCTCCATGAACCGCGCGCATCAGACGGATGTGCTGCGGCCCGAATCCGGGGACGCGGTTCTGGCGGGGCTGCGTGAGACGGCGGCGGAGCTTGGTCTGTGGCTGCTGGCAGGATCTTTGGCGCTGAAGGCGGTCGCGCCGGAGACGCGCTTTGTGAACCGGTCTTTCCTGATCGGGCCAGAGGGCGAAATCGCGGCGCGTTATAACAAGATGCACATGTTCGACGTGCAGGTGTCTGAAACCGAGACCTACCGCGAATCCTCGGGCTATGCGCCGGGGGACCGGGCGGTTCTGGCGCGCACGCCCTTGGGCGCCATCGGGTTGACCGTCTGTTACGATGTCCGCTTTGCCTATCTCTACCGCGCGCTGGCGCAGGCCGGGGCAGAGATCCTGACCGTCCCGGCGGCCTTTTCTCCCGGCACCGGTCCGGCGCATTGGCAGCCGCTGTTGCAGGCGCGCGCCATTGAAACCGGCTGTTATGTGCTCGCCCCGGCCCAGACCGGCCAGCACAGCGCGCAGTCCGGACGCGCGCGCGAGACCTACGGTCACAGCATGGCAATCTCGCCCTGGGGCGAGGTGCTGCTGGACGCCGGGACAGAGACGGGGGTCTTTTGCGTCGATCTCGACATGTCAAAGGTGGCGGAGGCGCGACGCAGGGTGCCCGCGCTGACTCATGATCGTGCCTTCACTGGTCCGGAAATGACGGGGCCAGAGATTGCCGGACCAGAGACATGAGCGACGCCAGTGCCCTTGCCATCTCCCTGTTCAGCGAGCTTCTGACGGCGGATCAACTGTTGCGCTCGCGGCTGACCAAGGTGCTGCCCAACCGCATGGAAATCTCGCATTTCTCGGTTCTCAATCACCTCGCGCGGGGCGGAGAGAAGACGCCGGCGCAACTGGCCCGCGCCTTTCACGTCACGCGCGGCGCGATAACAAACACGCTGGGCAAACTGGAAATCGCCGGCTACGTGCACATCCGCCCCGACTGGGACGATGCCCGGCGCAAGCTGGTGTCGATTTCGCCCGCGGGCCTGTCCGCGCGTGAGGCGGCACTTGCCGCGATCACACCACTGATCGAAGAGATGATGAGCGACCTGGGCGAAGCCCGCGTCCGCGCGGCACTGCCTGTGCTGCGGGAATTGCGGTTGCGGCTGGAAGAATAGGGGGCGTTACCCCCTCGCTCCGGACTGCGTCCTGCGCTCACCCCCAAGGGTATTTTCGAAACCAAAGAAGGGGCAGGCGTGCGCCCAGTCTTCTTTGGTTTTCCAAATACCTCGGGGGAGTCGACCAAAGGGAGACGGGGGCAGAGCCCCCAAATCAGGCCGGTTTCAGCGCCGCGGTCACGTAGTTCACGCTCAGGTCGCGGTCCGACAGACGCCATTTCCAGGTGACGGGATTGAAGATGAATCCCTTGCGGTCGACCGGGTCCAGCCCGGCGCGGCGCATCAGGTCATAGAGCTCGTCGGGGGTGATGAACTTGGTCCATTCATGCGTCCCCTTGGGCAGCCAGCGCATTACGTATTCCGCGCCCACGATGGCCATGGCAAAGCTTTTGGGATTGCGGTTGATGGTGGAACAGATGTGCAGCCCGCCGGGTTTCAGCAATTCGCGACAGGCGGTCAGATAGGCCAGCGGATCGGCCACGTGTTCCACCACCTCCATGTTCAGCACCGCGTCGAATTGTTCGCCGTCCGCGGCCATCGCCTCGGCGGTGGTGAAACGGTAGTCGATGTCCAATCCGGATTGTGCCGCATGGGTCTGCGCCACGGGGATGTTGCGTTCGGCGGCATCGACACCGACCACATCCGCGCCCAGCCGCGCCATCGGTTCCGACAACAGCCCGCCGCCGCAGCCGATGTCGAGGATGCGCAGCCCCGCAAAGGGATGTGGAGCGCCAAGATCGCGATCGTATTCTTCGGCGATCTGCAATGTGATATAATCCAGCCGACAGGGATTCAGCATATGCAGCGGCTTGAACTTTCCGTTCGGATCCCACCATTCTGCGGCCATGGCTTCGAACTTGGCGATCTCGGATGCGTCGACTGTGGTTGTCATGACTTTCCCCATGGTCTTTTGGCCTTGAGGCGCAATATAGGTAGGGCATGGACAAAATCCCGGGCCAAAAGCGCGCAGTGCAATATCTCTATCCCGCGATCGACCCTTTCGATCAGCGGATGCTGGATACCGGTGACGGCCATACAATTTATGTCGAACAATGCGGCAATCCGGCCGGGCTGCCGGTCTTCGTGCTGCATGGCGGTCCCGGGGGGGGCTGCAGCCCGGCGATGCGGCGCTATTTCGACCCTGAAAAATATCGTGTCGTCCTGTTCGATCAGCGCGGCTGCGGTCGATCGCGGCCCCATGCCAGCGTGGTCAACAATACCACCTGGGACCTTGTCGCCGACATCGAACGCATTCGCGAAACGCTGGAGATTGAAGAGGCCGTGGTGTTCGGCGGCAGCTGGGGCGCGACGCTGGCCCTGATCTATGCCATCAGCCATCCGGACCGGGTGCGGCACCTGGTCCTGCGCGGCGTCTTCATGATGACGCAGGCCGAGCTTGACTGGTTCTACGGCGGTGGCGCGGGTCAGTTCTGGCCCGAACCATGGGCCCGCTTTTCCGAGATGGTGCCCGAAGAAGAGCGCGGCAACCTGATCGAGGCCTATCATCAGCGCCTCTTTTGCGGCGATGTGCAAACGGAAACCCGGTTTGCACAGAACTGGTCGTCGTGGGAGAACGCCCTGGCCTCGGTCTATTCGAACGGGCAGGGGGGAGAAGCCCCCGGCGATTACGCGCGGGCCTTTGCCCGGCTGGAGAACCACTACTTCATAAATCGCGGCTTCCTTGATGAGGACGGCTGGATCCTGAAAAACGTGGATCGGATCGCTGATATTCCCGGCATCATCGTTCAGGGGCGCTATGACATGATCTGCCCGCCGCGCCGCGCCTGGGAACTGGCGCGGGCCTGGCCGGGGGCGGATCTGCGCATGATACGCAACGCGGGCCATGCGCTGAGCGAGCCGGGGATCAGTGCCGAACTGGTGCGGGTGATGGACGAGCTGGCCGACGAAACCTCCTGACCGCCCGCCTGTCGGCTGAAAAGTCACAGGCGACCCATATCAAAACGCAGGCTTTACATGCAGGTCCAGCGCGTTAACGTGGTCCCAACAACAAAAAAGGACCTACAGGGACCTTGCATCCGGTTCTCAAAATCATTCTCCAACGTCTCGGGCTGGGCCTGCTGACGCTGTTCATTGTCTCGATCGTCATCTTCACCGCGGTGAACATGTTGCCCGGCGATTTCGCCGAAGCGATCCTGGGGCAGGGCGCAACACCAGAGGCGGTGGAGGCGATCCGCCGCGACCTCGGCCTCGATCAGCATCCCGTTGCACGGTATCTGGACTGGCTTGGCGGCGCCTTGCGCGGCGACCTTGGCAACTCCTTCGCACAGGCCAATTTCGCAAGCTTCGTCGGCAGCGACTCTGGCGTGCGGACCTCGGTGGCGCAGCAGATCGCGCCCCGGTTTGCCAACACCATGTTCCTTGCCGGGGTGACGGCGGCGATCGCGGTGCCCTTTGCGGTGACGCTGGGCATACTGGCCGCGCTCTATCGCAACTCTGTCTTTGACAAGCTGGCGAATGTCTCGACCCTGACCTCGATCTCCTCGCCGGAATTCTTTCTGGCCTATATCCTGATCCTCTTCCTTGCGGTGCTGAACCCGATCCTGCCCTCGCTGTCGAACATCTATGACGGGATGAGCTTTGGCGAGCGGCTGGAAAAGACCCTGTTGCCTGCTCTGACCCTGACGCTGGTCGTCACCGCGCACATGATGCGGATGACCCGCGCGGCGATCATCAACCTGCTGGCCAGCCCCTATATCGAGATGGCGCGCCTGAAGGGGATCAAGCCGATGCGCGTGATCGTGCATCACGCCCTGCCCAACGCGCTGGCGCCGATCATCAACGTGATCGCTCTGAACCTTGCCTATCTGATCACCGGGGTCGTGGTGGTCGAGGTGGTCTTTGTCTACCCGGGCATCGGGCAGTTGTTCGTCGACAGCGTCAAGATCCGCGATATCCCGGTGGTGCAGGCCTGCTGCCTGATCTTCGCCGCCGCCTATATCCTGCTGAACCTGACCGCCGACATCCTGTCGATCCTGTCCAACCCGCGCCTGAGGCATCCGAAATGACGTTGCTGTGGATCATTGGCGTCCTTGTGGCGTTGCTTGCCGGTGGCTGGCTGTTTCGTTTTGCCGGGCAGAAAGCGACGGGCAACAAGCCGACGTTCCGCGACATGCCCTTGGCGGTGGCCTTTGGCTATGTGCTGGGGGCGGCGGCGCTGATCTTTGGTGTCTGGTATTTCTTTCAGCCCACGGTGACCGAGCAGGGCGTGCCTGTCGCCCCGGTGCAGTTTTTCCGCTGGGCGGTGCAGGGCATTGTCATCAGCGCGTTTGCAGCCTTTGTCTTTCGCACAGCCGGGCAATATGTGGGCACCTCCGGGACCCGGAAACTGTTCCGGCAGATGCCGCTGACGGCGGCCTTTGGCATTCTGGTGATCCTGATCTACGCGATCCTGGCGATCTTTGCGCCGATGCTTGCGCCGCACGGGCAGGAACAGGTGTTCAGTCAGGCCAATGTGGTTCCGGGCGGCAATCCGGCGCTGGGCGGCAGTCCGGATTTCCCGCTGGGCACCGATCAGATCGGCCGCGATATCCTGTCCCGCCTGATCTACGGCGCGCAGAACACCGTGGGCATCGCCTTTGCCACCACGCTGCTGGCCTTCTTTGTCGGCGGGTCGCTGGGTTTTCTGGCCGCCACGCTGCGCGGCTGGATGGATCAGATCCTCAGCCGCGCGGTGGATGTGCTGATGGCGATCCCTTCGCTGATCTTCTCACTGCTGCTGATCACCGTGGCCTCGGCCTGGGTCAGCGGGTTTGGCCTGACAGTCGCCATGGTGGTGATCATCGCGCTGATCGATTCGACGCGGGTGTTCCGGCTGGCGCGCGCGGTGGGCATGAACATCGTGGTGATGGATTACATCGAGGCGGCCAAATTGCGCGGTGAGGGACTGCCCTACCTGATCTTCAGGGAGATCCTGCCCAATGCCACGGCGCCCCTGCTGGCCGAATTCGGGCTGCGGTTCTGCTTTGTCTTCCTGACGATCTCGGCGCTGTCCTTCCTCGGGCTTGGCATCCAGCCGCCGCTGGCGGACTGGGGCACCATGGTCAAGGACCTGTCGGCCTTCATCAACTATGCCGGTTTTGCGCCGCTTGCCGCCTCTGTGCCGCTGCTGGCCGCCGGGGCCATTGCGCTGCTGACGGTGGCCGTGAACTTCGTGGTGGACTGGATGCTGCACCGCTCGTCGGGACTGAAGGAGTAAGCGATGTCTGATCTTCTCGTCGAAATGCGCGATGTCCATATCGAGGGCCGGTCGGACGAAACCTGGATGCCGATCATCAAGGGCGTCGACCTGACCCTGAACAAAGGCGAGGTTCTGGGCCTGATCGGTGAATCCGGCGCGGGCAAATCGACCCTTGGCCTTGCCGCGATGGGGTTTTGCCGTGACGGCGTGCGGATTTCCTCTGGCAGCGTGAAATTCGACGGCATCGACCTGCTGGCCGCCAGCGCCGATGAGAAACGGCGCCTGCTGGGCAAACGCATCGCCTATGTCGCCCAATCCGCCGCCGCCAGTTTCAACCCCGCGCACAAGCTGATCGACCAGCACACCGAGGCGCCGGTCCAGCATGGCGTATCCGGCCGTGCGGACAGCGCCGCCGACGGCATGGAACTTTACGACAAGCTGCGCCTGCCCAACCCGGATGAGATCGGCTTTCGCTATCCGCATCAGGTGTCCGGTGGCCAGCTGCAGCGGGCGATGACGGCGATGGCCATGGCTTGTCGCCCCGACCTGATCATCTTTGACGAACCGACCACCGCGCTGGATGTGACCACCCAGATCGAGGTGCTCGCCTCGATCCGCGACATCGTCGAGCAATTCGGCACGGCGGCGATCTATATCACCCATGATCTGGCCGTGGTTGCCCAGATGGCCGACCGCATCAAGGTGCTGCTCAAAGGCGACGAGGTCGAAGAGGCCGACACCCGCACCATGTTGTCCCAGCCGAAAGAGGACTACACCAAAAGCCTCTGGGCCGTGCGCGCCTTTGAACGGCCGCAGAAACCCGCGCCGGATCCGAATGCCACCCCGGTCATTTCCGTGCAGGGCATCACGGCGGCCTATGGCACCGTGGACGTGCTGCACGACGTCAGTTTCGACATCCATGAGGGACGGACCGTTGCCGTTGTGGGCGAATCTGGCTCGGGCAAATCGACCACCGCGCGCTGCATCACCGGCCTCTTGCCGCCACGTATCGGCAGGATCGAACTGGACGGCGAGGCGCTGCCGCTGGACTATCGCAAACGCAACAAGGAACAGTTGCGGCAGGTCCAGATGATCTACCAGATGGCGGATACCGCGCTGAATCCGCGCAAGACGATTGGTGAGATCATCGGCCGCCCGGTCGAGTTCTACATGGGCCTGCGCGGCAGCGCGAAACGCCAGCGGGTCGCGGATCTGCTGGAACAGATCGAACTGCCGGCCAGCCAGTACATCGACCGCCTGCCCTCGGAACTGTCGGGCGGACAGAAACAGCGAATCGGCATCGCCCGCGCGCTGGCCGCCGAACCGAAATTCATCATCTGCGACGAAGTCACCAGTGCGCTGGACCAGCTGGTGGCAGAGGGTATCCTCAAGCTGCTGGCCCGATTGCAGGACGAATTGCGACTCAGCTATATGTTCATCACCCATGACCTTGCCACCGTGCGCGCCATTTCCGATGAGGTGGTGGTGATGAAGGACGGCGAAGTGGTCGAACAAGGCCCCAAGCTGGAGATGTTCAAGCCGCCGCACCACGCCTACACTGATCTCTTGCTGTCTTCTGTGCCGGAAATGGACCCGGACTGGCTGACCAATCTGCTGCAGGAACGCGGAGTTGATAACATTGGCGATGCCGCCGTCGGCAAAATGTCGTAAGACTCATGCCAATGAGACAAGACCTGCCCGATCGAAAAAGCGGCAGGCACTGACCAAGGGAGACTGAAATGACGAGAATCAGCAGACGTGGACTTCTGACCACCGGCGCAGCCGCCGGTGTGCTTGCCGCCTCCGGCCTGCCGCTGCGGGCACAGGCCACCCGAGGCGGGCGCCTGCGCGCGGCGCTGTCGGGTGCCAATACTTCGGACAGCTGGGATGCCCGGACGCACTCCGACCTGTTCATGATCGCCTCGGCACAGGGCGCGGTCTTTGACAACCTGACCGAGGTTGCCGCCGACGGTTCGCTGATCGGGGAACTGGCCACCTCCTGGGAGGCTTCCTCGGACGCCAAGACCTGGACCTTCGACCTGCGTCAGGGTGTGACCTTCCACAATGGCAAGGCCTTCGGTGCGGATGACGTGATCGCCTCGTTGCAGATGCATGTGGCCGAGGGCGCGAAATCGGCCGCCAAGCCGATCATCGAAGCCGTCACCGAGATGAAGAAGGTCACCGATCATCAGGTCCAGTTCACGCTGGAGGCCGGCAACGCCGACTTCCCATACCTGCTGGCGGATTATCACCTGCTGATGTACCCGGCGGGCCAGATCGAAGAGGCCATCGCCAAGGGCATCGGCACCGGCCTGTACCAGGTTCAGAGCTTCGAGCCGGGCGTGCGCATGGTCGCAACCCGCGTCGACAGCCACTACAAGGACGACCGCGCGGGCTATTTCGACGAGATCGAATATATCGCCGTCAATGACAACACCGCCCGGATGAACGCGCTGCTGACCGGCCAAGTCGATGCGATCAACCGGATCGACCTCAAGACCGAGGCGCTGCTCAAGGCGAACCCGATGGTGCGGATTCAGGAAGTGTCCTGCAACCAGCAGTACACCTTCCCGATGCTGACCAATGTCGCGCCTTTCGACGACGTGAACGTGCGCCGCGCGCTGAAATTCGCGATCAATCGTCAGGAATTGGTCGACAAGGTCCTGCTGGGCCACGGTCGCGTCGGCAACGACACCCCCATCGGCCCCGCCAACCAGTACTTCGCCGCCGACATGGAGCAGAACAGCTACGATCCGGACAAGGCGAAGTTCTACCTCAAGGAAGCGGGCCTGTCCTCGCTCGACATCGACCTGTCGGCCTCGAACGCGGCCTTCGAAGGCGCGGTTGACGCGGCGCAGTTGTACCAGGCCTCGGCCAAGTCGGCGGGCATCAACATCAACCTGGTGCAGGAACCGGCGGATGGCTACTGGTCCAACGTTTGGCTGAAAAAGCCGTTCTGCGCCTGCTACTGGTCGGGCCGCGCCACCGAAGACTGGATGTTCTCCTCCGCCTACGAGGAAGGCGTGCCGTGGAACGACACCCAGTGGGGCCGCGAGGACAGCGAACGCTTCCAGGACCTGTTGGTCGAGGCCCGCGCCGAACTGGACTCGGCCAAGCGCCGTGAGATGTACACCGAGATGCAGGAGATCCTGCGCACCGATGGTGGTGTCATTCTGCCGATGTTTGCCAACTACGTGCAGGCGGTCTCGAACAAGGTTTCCAACCCGGATGTGGTGGGCAACCTCTGGCAGATGGACAACGGTCGTATGGCCGAACGCTGGTGGATGGCCTGAGCGCAGACCCGTCCCGGGCTTGACCCGGGACCTCGCCGGAATAACGGAACGCCCCGCCGGATGTGCGGGGCGTTTTGCGTTTTGGCCTTGGTGTGCAGCGTCCGGACGATGCGCGCGGGGCGATGGCGGGAAGCGGGGCTCTGCCCCCGCTCCTGCGGAGCGCCCCCGAGGTATTTCTGAAACCAAAGAAGCCGGGGCGCGATCCGGGTCCGCAGGCTGGGCGTTACAGAACGTAGCGGCTCAGGTCCGTCGAACGGGTCAGTTCGCCCAGGTGTTCCTCGACAAAATCCGCGTCCACGATCACCTCGGCCCCGGGCTGATCCGGCGCGGTAAAACTCAACTCCTCGAACACCCGTTCCATCACCGTGTAGAGTCGCCGCGCGCCGATATTCTCGATGCTCGTATTCACCTCGGCGGCGATCTTGGCCAGCGCGGCGATGCCCTCTTCGGTGAAGCTCACGGTCACCTTTTCGGTGGCCATCAGGGCCGTGTACTGCAGGGTCAGGGCGTTGTCCGTCTCGGTCAGGATGCGGACGAAATCCGCTTCGGTCAGCGCGCGCAGGTTGACCCGGATCGGCAGGCGGCCCTGCAATTCCGGCAGCAGGTCGGAGGGTTTGGCAATGTGGAACGCGCCTGAGGCGATGAACAGGATATGGTCGGTCTTGACCGCGCCATGCTTGGTGCTGACGGTTGTGCCCTCGATCAGCGGCAGCAGGTCGCGCTGCACGCCCTCGCGCGAGACATCGCCGCCGCGCGCCTCTTGCCGGGCGGCCACCTTGTCGATCTCATCAAGGAAGACGATGCCGTTCTGTTCCACCGATTCCAGGGCTGCCGCCTTGACGAGTTCATCGTCCAGCAGCTTGTCCGCCTCTTCCGAGATCAGGATCTCATAGCTTTCCGCCACGGTCATCCGCTTGCGCGTGGTGCGCCCGCCCAGCGCCTTGCCGAACATCTCGCCCAGGTTCATCATCCCCATGTTGGCGCCGGGCTGGCCCGGAATCTCCATCATCGGAAAGGGAGAGGCGGTGTCGGCCAGTTCCAGGTCGATCTCGGTCGCATCCAGCTCTCCGGCCTTCAGCTTGCGGCGGAACATATCGCGCGTGCCTTCGCGGGCATCGGTCCCGGCGATGGCGGTGATCACCCGTTCCTCCGCGGCCTCATGGGCGCGCGTCTTGACGTCCTCGCGCATCTGCTCGCGCGTTTGAAAGATCGCGACGTCCACCAGGTCACGCACGATCTGTTCCACGTCCCGGCCGACGTATCCGACCTCGGTGAACTTGGTCGCCTCGACCTTGATGAAGGGCGCGCGCGCGAGTTTCGCCAGACGGCGCGAAATCTCGGTCTTGCCGACGCCGGTGGGTCCGATCATCAGGATGTTCTTGGGGTAGACCTCATCCCGCAGGTCATCCGACAGCTGCTTGCGCCGCCAGCGGTTGCGCAGGGCCACTGCGACAGCGCGCTTGGCCTCTGCCTGGCCGATGATGAAACGGTCGAGTTCCGAGACGATTTCGCGGGGCGTGAGGTCGGTCATTTGGGTCCTGTGGGTCAAGCGGGCAAAGCCTGCGGTTCGCGCAGAGATAACAACCTGCGCACGGATTCCAACCCTTGAAGGAACCGCGCCGCATCTGCGGGGTTGATTGGCAAATGGAGGTTAGTCATGCCTGATGCCGGATCCGTCCCCCTGGACATGTATCCAACGTCGACGGATCACGGTCCGATCTGCCTGATTGCCAACCCGAGATCGGGGCGCAATTCCCGTGACCGGGCGGGTCTGGACGCCGCCCGTGACGTGTTGGACGCCCATATCATACCTTTTGACAGACGCCGTCCGCTGGCCGAGGCGGTGGCCGAAGCGCGGGCCAAGGGCGCGCGCATGATCGTCTCTGCCGGTGGGGACGGCACCGCGATGGCGGTGGCCGGCATGCTGATCGGTACGGATGTGCCCATGGCGGTCCTGCCCATGGGAACATTCAATTATTTCGCACGTGGGCTGGGCCTGTCCGAAGATCCCGCAACGGCCGCGCAACAGATCCTGTCAGGGCGCTGCGTGGCCAGTCGGGTTGGTATGGTGAACGGACAGGTGTTCCTGAACAACGCCAGCATCGGCATCTACCCGTCCATCCTGAAACAGCGTGAAACGATCTATCGCCGCTGGGGCAGGCGCCGCTTGATGGCGCATTGGTCGGTGGTCAAGACCTTCATGCGCTTTCGCAAACCGATGAAGGTGCAGTTGCATCTGGATGACCGGAAAGAGGACCGCCGAACCGCGCTGGTCTTTGTCGGGCGGTCGGCCTTTCAGCTGGCCCGGTTCGGGATCGCTGGCGGTGACGCGGTTCAGAACGGCGAATTCGCCGTGCTGGTCGTCCGGGCCGAGACGCGGCGCGAGTTGTTGCGCCGGATGGTGCGGCTGGCGGCCGGGGCGCTGGAGGAAGGCGTGGACTACGATCTCTATCGCGGCGATCGGCTGTCCATCGGGCTGCAAAAGCGCCGTGCCACCCTGTTGGCCTATGACGGTGAGAAACGCCGCATGGACGGGCCGCTGGAATTCGAGATGTCGCGCCAGACCCTGCGGTTGATCGTTCCCGCGGAGGCGGAATGACCCGACTGCTGCATCTGTCAGATCTGCACTATGGCAAGGACCGCGCCGAACTCGAAGAACCTTTGTTGGACGCGGTCCGCCGGACTGACCCCGACCTCGTGGTCATTTCCGGCGATTTCACGCAACGGGCAAGGATCGGCCAGTTCAGGCGCGCGCGCGCGTTTCTGGACCAGTTGCACTGTCCCTGGCTGGCGGTGCCGGGCAACCACGACACGCCGCTGGACAACCTGTGGATGCGGTTGACCGCCCCTTGGGTGCGGTATCGCCGCGCCATCGACCCGGTGTTGGAGCCGCGGTACGAGGATGACGGAATGGTCGTGGTCGGTGTGAACACGGTGAACCGCTTCAGCTGGCAGCGTGGACGCCTGTCGCCGCGGCGGATTGCCCGGGCCTGCGAAGGCTTTGCCACGGCGGGGCCCCGGGCGCGGATCGTGGTGTTGCATCACCCCCTGCAGCATGGGCCGGAGGTGGAAAAGCGCCTGATGCGCGGCGCTGCGCAGGCGTTGCAGCGGTTTGCCGGATGCGGCACACAGATCGTTCTGTCGGGCCATCTGCACAACACGGTCATCGCGCCGTTTCGGGCCTACCCGGGTCTGTTGTTCGTGCAGGCCGGCACCAGCCTGTCCCACCGGCTGCGCGGAGAACCCAACACCTTCAACCTGCTGGACATCAGCGAGGGCTGTCTGGAGGTCGAGACATGGGTGTCCGAAGACGTCGGGTTCAACCCGGAAACGCGCCGGACATTCCGCCGCGAAAGCGATGCCTGGCACCGGGTGTCGACGGATCTTGCAGTTGCGAACTGACCGCACGGCAAGGAATTGCTTTCAAAGCGCCAGTCCACGGATAACATCTTGGGCGAACCAAAAGGGGACACGCCGCCATGCAGACCGCCCCGCGCATTCTGCCCATCTCCGGCGGACGCGCGCGCAGACGCGGTCGGCGGCGAAGGCAGTCCGGTTTCGAACTGATCCTAGCTTGCCAGCGATTCCACCGTCAGGTTGCCATTGGTGTAGACGCAGATATCGGCGGCGATGCCCATGGCGGTGCGGGCGATGTCCTCGGCGCTCTTGTCGCTTTCCATCAGGGCGCGGGCTGCCGCCAGCGCGAAATTCCCGCCCGAGCCGATGGCCGCCACGTCGTGTTCCGGCTCCAGCACATCACCAGCGCCGGTGATCACGTACATATCGCGCCCGTCAGAAACGATCAGCATCGCCTCCAGCTTTTGCAGGTATTTGTCGGTGCGCCAGTCCTTGGCCAGTTCCACGCTGGCACGCTGCAACTGGCCCGGCGCGGCCTCCAGCTTCTTTTCCAGCCGCTCCAGCAGGGTGAAGGCATCCGCCGTCGACCCGGCAAAGCCGCAGAGCACGTCATGCCCGCCGGGTGAAATGCGGCGCACCTTGCGCGCCGTGCCCTTGATCACCGTCTGACCGAGGCTGACCTGACCGTCACCCGCAATGACCACCTGACCGCCCTTGCGGACGCCAATGATGGTTGTGCCGTGCCAGCCGGGGAAATCGTCGGACATATGCGTGCTCCTTTTCGGTTGCCGGGCATATGGACCCTGTGACCGGAATCGACAAGGGCGCCCGAAGGCGCCCTGGGATCCAAACGCGTGACCCGGATCAGATCGAATCGTTGATCCAGCTTTGCAGCTGCGCCTTGGGACGCGCGCCGGCGAGATTGGACACCGCCTGACCGTCCTTGAAGATGAACAGCGCCGGAATACCGCGCACGCCCATGGCGGCGGCGGTGTTGGGGTTGCTGTCGACATCGACCTTGACGACCTTGATCTTGCCTTCCATCTCGACCGAAAGCTCCTCGAGAGCCGGGCCGATCTGACGGCAGGGGCCGCACCATTCAGCCCAGAAGTCAACGACCACGGGGATGTCGGAGTTCTTCACCTCGGCGTCAAAGGTGTCATCGGTGACGGGGACGGTAGCCATTGGGATTCTCCTGAGGTTGAGCAGCCTGTCAAGGTGGGGAAGGTATGGACCGCTCCGCCCGACGTCAAGATGCGGCGGCCCGCGCGAGGGATTGTGTAACAAGATCGTGCGGCAGCGCCATATAGTGTGCGCCTGCCGTCCAGATCAGCGCCGTTTCGATGGTCCGCCCGGGATAGATCTGCGTCAGTGCGGCGGCATAGGCCCCCATCTGGCGCAACAGCCCCTCTGGCACCTGTTCGGGCGTTGCAGGCAGGGTGCGGTTGGATTTGAAATCGACCGCGATGATCCGGTCCGGGGTGACGATCAACCGGTCGATGATTCCGTGGATGCGCCCCAGACCGGGCAAGTCGGCGGTCACCGGGACCTCGGCCAGCGCATCGGCGGCAAAGACGGGGGCGAGCGTGGGTGCCGCAAGCACGTCCAGGGCCTCTTGTCGGATGGCGTCCAGATGATCGCTCACGATGGCCAGATCGGAATCGTCGCGCAGGATGTCACAAAGGCTGTCGGCTGACGCGGCCCGCAAGGCGTCGGGCAGCGGGGCGAGGTTTTCCAGCAGGAAGTGCAGCGCCGTCCCGCGCGCCTTGGCAACCTCCTCACTGTCGCCAAGCGCGCCGGACAGGGCCTTGGCCCCGCCAAGGTCCGAAGGGGATTTCGCCTTGACAGGTTCGGGCGGTGTCGGGGCGGCAAGCGCCAGATGTTCGGGCAGATCGGGCGGATGCGCAGTCTCTTCCGGCCTGTCCTCGAATGGCAATCGAGACCAGTCCGCCTCGCCAAGGCGCCAGCCGTCGCCGGTATCGCCCTCGCCGAAATCATAGGCCTGCGCCACCTGGCCAGATCGGTCCATCCCGCGCGCGACCTTGTCGTACCAGGTTTCGCCGCTCTTCCCCAGATCGCCCGCCGCGCCGACGATCAGCCATTTTTCGGCCCGCGTCATGGCGACGTAGAGCAGGCGGTCCTTTTCCTGCGCCGCCTTTTCCTTGGCCTCCTCCAGCGCCGCGCGCTGCCGCTCGGGCTGGCCGTCGGCGGTCATCTTCCACAGCGGGCCGTCATCATCCCGCAACAGGACATCGCGGATCGTGACGCCGGCCTTGGCGCAGTCGGGCAGGATCACGATGGGCGCCTCCAGCCCCTTGGAACCATGCACCGTCATCACGCGCAGCATCTTGCCCGCGCTGTCCGGCGCGCGCTTGATCTTCAGGTTGTCGGACTGCGCCCATTCGAGGAACCCGGTCAGCGAGGGCACCGAGGACTGCTCATAGGCCAGCGCCTGTTGCAGCAGCGCGTTGATGCCATCCTCGGCTTCTGGCCCAAGGCGTCCGATCAGCAGGCGGCGGCCGTTGTGACGGGTCAGGATGCGTTCGATCAGGTCATAGGGGCGCAGGAAATCGGTCTGTCCGCGCAGGTCATCCAGCACGCTCAGCACCCGCGGGAATTCCTCACGCCGTTTGCGCAGATCCTCCCACAGGTGCCTGCTCTGCCGCCGGTGGGCGAGGTCGAACAGCTCTTGTTCCGACAGGCCGAACAAGGGGGAGCGCAGGACCGTGGCCAGCGCCAGCGAATCCTCCGGCGTCGACAGAAAGCTGAGCATGGCGATGATGTCGCGCACCGCCAGTTCGGCCATGACCTTCAGCACATCCGCGCCCGCGATGGGCAGGCCCTCTGTCTTGCAGGCGCGGATGATCTCGGCGAACAGGCGAGAGCGGCTTTGCACGAGGATCAGGAAATCGCCCGCATGCACCGGGCGCGCGCCATAGCTGCCGGTCTGGTCGATCTCGACCGGCAGCGGCGTCTTGTCCTCGATGGTCTGGCGGATGAAGCGGGCGATGCGCTGGGCAAGGATCACCGTGTGATGGCGCGATCCGGGGCGGTCCAGCGGTTCGAACCACGGGCTGTCGTCGTCGTCCTTGACCTTGTCCACCACCGGCCAGAGGTCCACGCGCCCCGGCATCCGGTCCTTGAACGCAAGGTGCCCGTCACCGACAAAGCCCGAGGCTTCGGCACCGTGAAACGTGTTGTCCACCAACCGCAGGATCGGCTCTGCCGAGCGGAAGCTGTGCATGAGATTTTCGTTTTGCAGCGGGCTGTCGGTGTTCTTCAGCCGTTCAGCGAAATCATCTCGCATCCGGTCGAACTCGGACGGGTCAGCCCCCTGAAAGGAATAGATCGACTGTTTCTTGTCCCCGACGACAAAGATCGTGCGGCGGGTGTCCGTGCGCGCACCTTCGCCTGCGGCAAACTCCTGCGCGAGGCGTTCGATCACCTGCCATTGCACCGGAGAAGTGTCCTGCGCTTCGTCCACAAGGATGTGGTCGATGCCGCCGTCGATCCGGTACAGCACCCATTCCGCAACACCCGGATCGCTCAGCAGATCGCGCGCGCGGGTGATGAGATCATCGAAGTCCAGCCAGCCGCGGTGCAGCTTTTCGGCCTCGTAATCGCTCAGGAACCGGGTGGCGAATGCGTGCAGGGCAATGTCCCGCTCTGCGGCTGTCAGCGCGCGCTGGGCGTCAAGTGCGTCCTCGGTCCGCGCGGCAAGCTGGTCGAGGTGTTCGAACAGATCCGGCGCACTGCCGCGCAGCTTCTTGGTGCCGAGGTTCTTGCGGATGGTGCCGCCTTGCGTCAGCAGCGCGGCCTGCACCACAGCCAGCCCGGCGGAATCGGGGGCGGTGAAAGCGGCCAGTTGATCGCCCAGCGCGACGTCCGTCTTTCCGCCCGTATTCAGGTGCGGAACCAGCGCGTCGAACAACTTCTTTTCGGACCCGAGGAAAACACGCGCCAGCAGGCTTTCGTCATTCTCGTCCGGCGACAGGCCATAGGCGGCGCGGATGCTCTCGGCGCTCCATGGACGCAGGTAATCGTCGCGGCGGCCGCAGAGTTGCGCGGTCAAATCCTCGACGTCATCGCCCGAGATATAGGGCGCGATGGCCCGCACCAGATGTGCCTCCGGTCCTTCGGCGATGCGGTCCAGCACCTCGGCCCGCAACAACTCGGCGGCGCGGTCCTCGATCTCGGAGAACTGCGGGCTGACGCGAGCCTCCAGCGGGAAGCGCCGCAACAGCGAGGCACAGAACGAATGGATTGTCTGGATACGCAGCCCGCCCGGCGTTTCGATGGCGCGCGCAAACAGCGTACGCGCGTCACGCAGGAAATCGCTGCTCAGGCTCTTGTCGACGCCCAGCTGGTCAAGCTCGGCGCGCAACTGTGCCGCATCCTGCATCGCCCAACTGCCCAGCCGCTTGAACAGGCGGTTCTGCATCTCTGTCGCGGCGGCCTTGGTGTAGGTCAGGCACAGGATGTGCGAGGGGTCGACCCCGTCCAGCAGCAAGCGCGCCACCCGATCGGTCAGCACGCGGGTCTTGCCAGAGCCCGCATTGGCGGCCAGCCATGTCGAATGCCAGGGGGCGGCGGCGCGAACCTGCGCCTCTGTCGCGTCGTCGCGTTTCATGTCAGCCCCTGTTTGACCGGCGCATCGGTGACTTCCCATTCGCCATAGCGCGAGAGGTGGTCATATTCGGCGGTATCGCTGTCCTTTTGCAGGGCGCGGCGGGCGGTATAGCCGGTCGCAGCCTCGCTGTAGGCGGTGATGAGCGCGGTGAATTCCGCCCAGACCTTCTCCGGCGGATTGTCCTCCAGCGGGGCGGGCACCTCCTGCGGTTTGGCCGGTTGCAGGGAGATGAACAGCGCCCGCGCAACCTGTCGCGGGGTCAGCGGGGCAAAGCCGCCGCGGGCGAGGATTGCCGCCTCCAGCAACAATTGCTTGTCGAACTTTTCCTGTTCGCTGGTCGAAGGGGCCGCGCCGGTCTTGTAGTCGTAGATATGCGCCAGCCCGCGGTCGTCGATGTCGATCCGGTCGGCCTTGGCCGTCAGGGAAAAGCCCAGCGCGGGGATTTCGGCCTTGCCCTTGATTTCCGGATGCCCTGGAGGGGCGATGCGCTGTCTTGCGACTTCGGTTTCGATAAACCAGTCCGTCACGCGCCCCATCCGCGCCTGCCACAGCGCGCGGACCGTCGGAAAGGGCACAATCTCCGGGTTGCCGAACACGGCGCGCACGTGTTTCAGAAATACTTCTGCGCGCAAGAGCGTCGGATCGGTCTTGGTGGCCGCGATGAAGGCCTCGAGCATGTCATGAGTCCGGTTCCCCCGCAAAAGCGCATCCGGTGCCTGCATCAGCGGATCCAGCGGCTTCAGGCGCAGAACGCGTTTCGCATAGATGTGATAGGGGTCTCGGATGAGCCGCTTGATATCGGTCACGGGCAATTCGCGCGGCCGCGCCTCGGTCGGCGGCGCGGGGGAGGGGCGCGGCGCTGGCTCTGCCGGGATCGGCGTTTCCGACACCTCGGCCAGCGCCAGCCAGTGCTGACCCCGTGCCTGCATCTGCTTGATTGCCGTATCACCGCCACGCTCTGGCAAGCCGCGCATCAGGTTCAGCAGCCGGTTCACCCAGCGCGAGGGGACTGTTTCCGCCTCATCCGACTTCTGCGACCGGGTGAACCAGACCTCGGGCGCGCCAGCGGCCTGTTGAAAGTCATGCGCCGACAGGCCGATGCGCCGGTCGGGCAGCAACAGCCCGGCGCGCGCCCTCATCTGCCGGTTCAGCCATGGGTCGGCGCCCGGCATCTCGGGCCAGCTGCCCTCGTTCAGACCGGCGAGGATGACCAGATCGGCATCCATCACCCGCGCCTCCAGCGTGCCCCAGATCAGGATCTGCGGATGGGGGGCGTCGCGGTCGCGCACCTCTTCGCGCGACAGGATCGCGGTCAAAAGGTCGGCAAAATCGCGCGCCGTCATCGCCGCGCCAAAACCGGCTTCGCGCTGCAAGTCCTGCAGGGTTCCGTGCAGCTTGCGCCCTGCCGTTTCCTGCCAGAGGCCGCCGCTGCCCGGGCTTTCCGGCCCGGCACAGAGCGCCTCTGACAATGTCAGCAGGTCCTGCACCCAATCCGCCAGCGCGCGTGTGCCGCCGCGCGTCCTGTCACAGAAAGTTTCGGCTACCCAGGCCGCCCAATCGCCGCGATGGTTGTTCTGGCCCCAATCGATCAGGGCGGTTGGCTGCGGATAGGGCATCCCCTTGCGCCGGATGAACAGTTCCAGCTCGCGGGTGTTCAGCAGGTGCGGACCGCGGTCGCTGCCGGACTGGGTCAGCGGATGTTTCAGCAGGGTCAACAGTGCCTCGGCGGTCAGTGGTTTGGCGAACAGTTCCGCCACCTGCCGCAGCAGGCGACCGGGCGGGGTCAGTTGCGCCGGGGTGCCCGCGCTGTCATCGGGCAGGATGTTCCAGCGGTCCAGCGCCGAGGTCACGCGGCGGGTCAACATCCGGTCGGGCGAGACAACGGCGGCGCGTCGGCCGTCCTCGACCGCCTGCCGCAGACGCAGGGCGATGGCCAGCGCCTCTTCGCGCTGGGTCGGGGCCTCCAGCAGGGTGACATCCCCCATGGCATCCGGCAGCGGCGGCAAGGATGGCCCCTCGGACAGCCATTGGTGCGTGACCGGCGCGGGCCGCAGGGCCAGCGACAGCACGCGGTTGCGGTCGGCGCTGGGCGGCGGCGTCTCGGTCCAGGGCCGCAGGTCGGCGGGGCGCAAATCCAGATCGCGCATCAGCCGGGAAAAGCGGAATTGTGGATGATCCTCACCACTCAATGGGTCGGTCAGCCGGTCCCAGACCGCATCCGGCATATGCGGATCAAAGCCGGGCAGGATCACCGCGCCCTGTGGCAAGCGGGCGACGGCCTGCATGAAGGCGGCGGTCGTGCCGCGCGACCCGGTGGACCCGGCAATCAATATGGGATGTTGCGGCGGCGTATCGGCCCATTGGCTCAACCGCAGATCCAGCGCCCGACGGGCATAGGCCTGCGGATCGGGCGCGCTGTCGGCCTCAAAGTAATGCTGTACGATGTTGAAGAACCGCAGGGCGCGCTGCCAATGGCCGGATTGATCCGTCACATCCAGTTGCGCCACGGTTTCGGGCGTGACGCCTTCCCCCTGCATTTCCTCCATCAGCGCGGCAAGGCTGTCGGCAAGGTCGAACAGCGCGGCGCGCGGGGCCAGATCGGGCTCTGCGTCCAGAAGTTTGGACACCAGCCCGGTCAGTTCCAACCTGCGCCGCAGCGGCGGCACCGGCGCGGGCAGTTGGGCGCGGGTCAGCGGGTCCGCCAGATCGGTGACAAGGCGGATGCGCGGCAAGAGGCTGGCCGAGCCTGTATCGAAGACGCTGCGCAGACGGCGCGCCATACGGTCGGCGTTGACGTAGATTTCAACCCGGGCGATGGCCTCTGGCGGTTGTCCATCAAGGCGGGCGCGCAGACCGCGCACCAGTTCGGTGGCGAAATCAGCGCCGGGCGGCAGGGCAAAGAGGCGCGGGCCGGGGGTCTCAAACATTCAACATCTCTTCTGCCAGGGCTATGCCCTCGGGGTGGCCCACGTCGCACCATTGGCCGGGATAGGTCAGACCGAACAGGCGGCCTTGTTGCGCCTGAACGTTCCAGAGCCTGTTCAGGGAAAAGGCTTTTTCGGGAAACGCGTGCAGGCCCTCGGTGCGGATGATCTGCGCCCCGGTGTAAACGAGGTCCCCGTTGCGGGCCAGTTGCCCGTCCGCCTGTAGGGTAAAGTCCCCGGCGGTCTTGCGTCCAACAGCGCGGGCGGTGGGGATGCAGAGCAACAGCGCATCCATTTCGTCCGGCCGCCATTCGGCCCGCAGCAGGGCCAGCGGATTGGGTCCGTTCCAGATCGCGTCGGTGTTCAAGGTGTATACAGGATGAATACCAAGCAAGGGCAACGCCTTGCGCAACCCGCCGCCTGTATCGAGTATCTCGGGCTGTTCCACGGAAACCGTCACCTCTCTCCCGGACAGATGATCTATAACCTGATCGGCAAGGTAATGTGCGTTGACCACGCGGGTCTTGATGTCCCCGGTCAGGTTCAGCGCGTGGTCCAGCAGGGGTTTGCCCGCGACCTTGATCAGGGGCTTGGGACGGGAGGCGGTCAACGCGCCCATGCGGGTGCCGAAACCGGCGGCGAAGAGCATTATGGCGTCTGGCATGGGGCCTTGAGGTCTTGCAGGTGCTCCGGGGATGGCTCGGGCAGCACGGTCAGGGTTTCGCGCAGGCCAGCAAGGGCCGGGTGTGACAGATCCTTTTGCAGATGCCCCCAGACCCTCGGGATCAGGTCAATGTAATGCGGCTTGCCGCGCGTGGCGGCGAGCCGGGCAAAGACTCCGAGGATGCGCAGGTTGCGCTGTGCCCCGATCACGGCTAGCGAGGTGCGAAAGCCGTCTTCGGGCAGGCCCGTCGCGTGCAGATACCGCGTGATGCAGGCTTCTGCCGTGGCAGGTGCGACATCGCGGCGCGCGTCCTCGATCAAGGAGACCAGATCATAGGCCCGATGCCCCTGCAGCGCGTCCTGAAAATCGAGCAGACCGGCGCGGGCCGGACCGCTGCGGCCGGGCAGCAACAGGATGTTTTCGGCATGGTAGTCACGCAGGACCATGACATCGGCGGGCTGTGCATGGTCCTGCAGCAGCGGCTGAAAGACGGCGATGGCCTTGGGCAGCGCCTCTGGCGCCTGAGTGTAGTGCTGAAAGGCGAGGTCGATCATTCCGGCAAGACGGTCCGCCGTGGCCACTGGCAACCCATCCGGGGCAGGCTGTCGGTGCAGGGCGACCAGCGCATCTGTGGCGAGGGCATAGAGCCCGGCCTCGGTCTCGGGCGTAGTGGCGAGGCGGGCAATCAGACCGTCACCCAGATCCTCCAGCAGCAACTGTCCTGCCGCCGGATCTTCGGCAAGGATTGCAGGCGCACTCAGGCCGATCCCGATCAGATGCCGCGCCAACCGCGCGAAGAGCGTGACATCTCCTTCGGGGTCCTGCATCAGGATGGCCGTGTCTTGGCCCCGGTGCAGCCGGGTGTAGCGGCGGGCCGAGGCGTCACCCGCCAGCGGGGCCTGCAACGCCTCCCCCCAGCCATATTCCGCGAGGAACGACGTCACGCGGGTATCCCCTCTAACAGCTCGTCCCAGCGGGCGTCCGTCCACGCGAGACTCAGCGTGCGGGCATCCTCTGATGTGTCGTCGGCAAAGGACAGACTCAGCGCGTTTTCCGGGGTCAGATCCTCCAGCCGGTCGGGCCATTCGACAAGGCAGATCGCATTCTCGAAGGCCTCGGTCAGACCCAGTTCGACGCATTCATCCGGGCCCGTCAGGCGGTAGAGATCGGCGTGCCACAGCTCTCCGGACCGGGTGTCATAGACCTGCACCAAGGTGAATGTCGGCGAGGGCACATCTTCGGGCATGTCCTGCAACGACTGGATCAGGCTGCGGGCGAAATGGGTCTTGCCCGCACCGATCTGGCCACTCAGCAGCACCACATCGCCGGGCCGCAATGCCTGCCCGACCCGCTGCGCAAGGGCGCGGGTGTGTTCCGGGGTCGGTAGTGGGATTTCGGCATGGTGCTGCGACATGCCGCGAGGATACAAGCGCCACCCGGCGCTGCAAGCGGGATCAGCGGACCGCGTGCCGGGGCTCCATCGGAACTTCTCGCAGATTTTCCACGGCTTCCGTCCGGGTAAAGCGCACCATGGTCGCGCCTGCCGCCACGGGTTGAATCATGCAGCGCAAACGCCCGCCCTGTTTGAGGTCCAGTTCCGCCTCCCAGCTTTGACGGTCCTGCAGGGTCAGCACGAATTCCCGCAGGTCCGACCAGATCGGCGAGGGGTGACAGGCCTGTTGCCAGTCCTTGCTGGCATCGACGATGGTTATTTCGGCAAAGGCGCTGTCAGGATCGCAGTCCCATTGGGACCGGTAGGCGGAGTTGGAAAAGGTCAGGACACCCAGCCGCGAAAACACCGAGACTGAGTCGTCGAAGCAGTCCAGGACCGATTGGGTGAGTTCCAGTTCCGACCGGAACCGGCGGGTCAGCGAGATTTCGGCGCTGATATCCTCGATCAGAAAGGCGACGGCCCCGTCGGGGTGCGGGCGGCCGGTTATCTTGAAGGTCAGGCCGGAAGGCAGGTTCCATGTTTCGCAATACCGGTCCTCACGCGCGGCGCTGACCACGTCATAGAGTTTGTCACGCCAGGAGGCGTAGTTCTTGGGTTCGGGCATCATGCGATTTTCCCGCATGTGGTCGAAAAAGCTGAGCAGATTCGGCTTGGCCGAGAGGAAATCGACAGGCAGATGCGTGAGGTCCACCAGAGCGGGATTGAACAGGACCAGCCTGCGGTCGCGGTCAAACACCGCAAGGCCGATCGGCAAATGGGCAAAGGTCTTGGTCAGGGTCTGGACAAAATTGCGCTGCGCCATCTCGGCGTTGACGAGGCTGTTGATGCTGGTGGCGTAGTGCCGCCACCCTCCCTCGACCGGACGGGACACAACCTCGAACCACTGTTGCGACCGGCCTTCGGCCCGCAGGCTGACACGGCTGGTCCGTTCGGCACGGGCGGCAGGAAGCGAGAATTCGAACGGGCCGTCGTCCCGGGGCGTGATGCCGACCTGAGTGCAGAGCTGTTCATAGGCGTCATTGTGCCAGACCACGCAGCCGTCCATGTCCGTTTCCCACAAGGCGTCCGGTGCATTCCGGGCCAGGTCGGACAGGCGTTCATATTCTTCAATCAGGGACCGGGCCCGGAACAGGCTTGCGGCGCCCTCAGGCGTGCAGCGCAGGCTGAGATGCACACGACTTCCTGAGGGGTCGGCGCGAAGCTGGGCATTGGCGATCCTGGGCGAGTTCCAGTGTTCGGGCTGATCGGGCGGGTTTGCGGGGAGATCTGGGAAGGCGGGCAACAAGGCCTCTCGGACCTCGTCCCATCCCATGCCGGTCAACAGGGACCGCTCGAACAGGTCCGGGGCGTCCGGGGTGTGGTCGACAA
The DNA here is from genome assembly GCA_034670345.1 of Paracoccaceae bacterium. Lineage (GTDB taxonomy): Bacteria > Pseudomonadota > Alphaproteobacteria > Rhodobacterales > Rhodobacteraceae > Antarctobacter. Next base: position 125,599 of record JAXMNQ010000009.1, read on the forward strand.
CCTCGCCATTCCTGAACAGCAGAACAGTGTCAGGAAGCCCGCTGTGCAGACGTCGGTGATTGTCTCTGTTCGGACGCAGAGAATAGAAGATCAGTCCTACAACAAACACCGCCGATCCGGCGCCGGCGCCTACGGCCAGAAATAAGAAATCCTCCAAAACCACTGCCTCTTACTCGTCAATTGTCCCTCGCAGCGATATGATTTCATGAAGGTTAATTTCCTGTTAATACTCAACGCATGAGAGAAATCTATTTGCTAAATTTCAATTAACCGATTTTCCCCAAGAGGCGTTCCCGGTTTGGCCTGATCCGCCACGATCTTGCTGCGTGGCCAGACCACCTCCACGATTGCACCCCGGCGATCCTTTTCATCAAGAGCCTGTGTGTAAGGGTCTGATCCATTTGCAAAACTCAGCTCCGCCCCGCTGCGTTCAAGCAGCGTCTTTGCGATGAAAAGACCCAGACCCATGCCTTCGTATTCCGGGCGGGCGCGTTTTTCGCTTTCGCTGCGGCGGCGGCGGACAAAGGGGTCACCTATACGTCCGATTAGGTGTTGCGGAAATCCCCGCCCATCGTCGAGAATTCGAATAGAAATCACATCATCCGTCCACATCGCCTCTACCCAGACTGTGGTGCGTGCAAAATCCACGGCGTTCTGGACAAGGTTCCGCAATCCATGGATGATTTCGGGACGGCGCAGGATCTGCGGCTGGGTGAATTCTCCTCCCGGTCCCGGTCCGTCCTCGATCAGGATTTCCTTGCCGCGGTCCTGGTGCGGTTCGGCGGCTTCGCGGATGACCTCGACCAGCGGCGCGTGGCGCATGTGCAGGTCGTCCTTTCCGGCGCGCCCCATGCTGCGCATGATGTCGCGGCAGCGGTCCGCCTGTTCGCGGATCAGCAGCGCGTCTTCCCTCAGTTCCGGGTGATCGTTCAGTTCTTCGGCCAATTCTGTCGAGGCCAGCTTGATCGTCGCCAGAGGGGTGCCAAGCTCATGCGCGGCGGCCGCCACAACACCGCCCAGATCGTTGAGTTTCTGCGCCCGCGCCAGCGCCATCTGTGTCGCGGCCAGCGCGTCGGACATGGAATTCATCTCTCGCATGATGCGCCGCGAATAGACCGAGATGAAAACCAGCGCGATCGTGATCGCCACCCACTGGCCGTAGACGAAGATATCGGGAATACGCAGGATGAACCCTTCGCCGGTGCGCAGGGGCAGGTGATAATAGACCATGCCCGAGACCAGCAGAAAGGCGGTTGTGCCAAGGATGAAGGTGGACCGCAGGCTGAGGACCGAGGCAGAGACAGTCACCGGACCAAGAACAAGCAGCGAGAACGGGTTATGCAGACCGCCGGTCAGATAGAGCAGAAAACAGAGCTGCAGCAGGTCGAACATGACCATCATGAAGTTCTCGGTCTCGCTCAGGCGCTTGTTCTCGGGAAAGATCGAGATGGCGATCAGGTTGCCGGCAATGGACACGCCGACCGCCAGGTAACAAAGCCCAAGTTCAAGTTGCAGGTTATACAGGCGCTGGGCGAGGGTTATGGCGACGATCTGACCGACAATGGCAAACCAGCGCAGCAGGATCATCGTGCGCAGGCGGATCCAGTTGCTGCGCTGCTCTTCGCTGAACAATCCGAATTCGCTTTGCGCCATCTGCGCCCTTTCGTCTCAATGGCGGCGCTGTCCGCAACCGTTAGCTAGAAGCAAAACATCTTAGCCGGAGAATGTCATGCAGCGTCTTGCCGCAATCGCCGCTTTTGCAGCGCTTACCGGGCTCATCGGGGGCATCTGGTACTATACTCTACGACCGTCCTCCGACGATCCCTTTGGCCAATGCCGTCAGGGTGTGGTCGCGGGCGGAACCGGCCAGATCGGCGGGCCGTTCACCCTTGTCAACGGGGCCGGTGAGACGGTGACGGACGCGGATGTGATCACAGAGCCGTCCCTGGTCTATTTCGGGTATACATACTGCCCGGATGTCTGCCCCTTTGATACCGCGCGCAATGCGGATGCGGTGGACCTGCTGGCCGAACGCGGAGAGAGCGTGACGCCGGTCTTCATCTCCATCGACCCGGAACGCGACACGCCCGAAGTGGTCGGCGAGTTTTCCGAACTGATCCACGACAAGATGATCGGCCTGACCGGTTCGGCGGAACAGGTGAAGGCCGCCAGCCAAGCCTATCGCACCTACTACAACAAGCAGGACGGAGACCCCGAATATTACCTCGTGGATCACTCGACCTTTACCTATCTGGTGCTGCCCGAACACGGCTTTGTCGAGTTCTTCCGGCGCGAGGTCACGCCCGAACAGATGGCCGACCGTGTGGCCTGCTACATCAATGCCTCTTGACCGGTGCAGATGCGTTTGACCATCGGGAGTTAGGGGGCTAATACTTCTCGTCAGGCAACGGCTTCGGGGAGGACGGCTCTTGGCGGATCGCAGCATCGAGGAACTCGGAGATGATCGGTCGCTGCTATTGGTCGACGATGACGAACCCTTTCTGAGGCGCCTGGCAAAGGCGATGGAAAAGCGCGGTTTCGAGGTCGAGATGGCCGGATCGGTCGCCGCCGGAACCGCCATCGCCACGGCGCGTCCGCCGGCCTATGCGGTTGTCGATCTGCGGCTTGAGGATGGCAACGGTCTGGACGTGGTCGAAGTGCTGCGCGAAAAGCGCCCGGACAGTCGGGTGGTCGTTCTGACCGGCTATGGCGCCATCGCGACAGCGGTTGCGGCGGTCAAGATCGGGGCCACCGACTACCTGTCAAAACCCGCTGACGCGACCGATATCACAAACGCCCTGCTGGCCAAGGGGGACGATCTTCCACCGCCGCCAGAGAACCCGATGAGCGCGGATCGCGTCCGTTGGGAGCATATACAACGCGTATATGAGCTTTGTGATCGCAACGTTTCGGAAACCGCGCGGCGTCTGAACATGCACCGCCGCACCCTGCAGCGAATCCTGGCGAAACGCTCGCCGCGCTAGGCGGTGAGGCTGGTCTTCAACCAATCCACGAAGGTGCGCACCGACGGTCTCACCGGACCGCTGGGCAGGATGACGTGATAGACCGCCTTGTGCGGATATTTCAGGTCCAGCTTTACCAGCGACCCGTCGTCCAGGTGACGGCGCACAATGACGTCTGTCGCCATGATTGCGCCGATGCCGCGCCGCGCCGCTTCGATCTCCAGTGAAATCTCACCGATATTGCGGCGTTCCACCTTTTCCAGGTCGATCCCGGTTTCCGCCAGCATGCGGGCGTCTGGGCGCTCCGGCGCCCCAAGGATCCAGGGCAGGTCCTGCGGTGGCGCAGAGGCCGCGAGTTCCGGCGAGGCGACGAAGATCGTTTCGCATTCGATCAGGGGCTCGCAGCGGTAGTCCGGCCAATCCTCGGGTGTCCCGACGCGGATGCCGATGTCGAAGCCGTCGAAATCAACGGGCGAAAGGCAGGCGCCCGGCACAAAGGACACCGGAATTTCCGGGTGCGCGCACCAGAAGTCGCAGAGTTTCGGCAGGATGACTGCATCCACGATAAAGGTGGTGGTTGTCGCGCGGATGCCACGGCTGGCCTCCCGTTGCCGGAGACCGTCTATGCCACTCGCCAGCAGGGAAAACGCTTCGCTCATGGGTTTGGCCAGTTGTTGACCAGCCTCCGTCAGGATCAGGCCCCGCCCCTCGCGTTTCACGAGTTTTGCCCCCACCTCTGATTCCAGCGACCGCACCTGTTGCGCCACGGCGGCAGGGGTCACGTTCAGCGCGCGTGCGGCGGCGGAAAAGCCCTCCAGCCGCGCGGTTGCCTCGAAAGCGCGCAGGCTGGCAAGCGGAGGCAGGCGGTGCCAGTCGATCTCGGCCATCTATTAGGTCCACTTAAAGGTTGCGATAAATTCCTGACTCGGGATCGAGCGAAACACAAGCTATTTATGGCCCAGGGCCGAAGGTGCCCCAGGAGAAAACAATGCTTCAGTTATCAGAAGACATGATGCGCGCAACGCGCCGCTATGATGCCGCTGGCCGTGGGATGCGCCGGGAAATCGAACAGGAAGACGCAGCCATGAGACTGGTCGTGACCCGGCCGGTTGGCTGGGTCCCGGGGGCGTGGCTGCGGGACGTCCTTGCCGGCGTGCAGGGGGCCGTTCCGCGCCCGGCACTGCACCGTCAGAGATCGTAGCGTTTGAGCAGCTTGTCGACGGTCTGGCCATTTGCCAGCTCGATGCCGACCTTTCTGCCGTAATCCTCGAATCCCCGGCTTTGGTAATAGGCCAGGCCACCGCTGTTGTCGGCGCGGATGTTGGCGTTGATCCAGACATAGCCCAGGGACCGCGCGGCATTTGACGTCGCGCGAAACAGCGCGGAACCGATCCCCAGACCGGTCTTGCCGCTGCGCGCAAAGGTGGCGATCTCGGCGGCCTCCTCGGGCAGGTAGTCCGCCGGTTCGATCCACTGGAACCCCATGACCGTCCCGGCCTCATCCTCGGCCAGATGCCAGGCCGCGCGTCCGGGCGCGCGGGTGATCCAGTCCCGCATGTCCTCGGTGCTGACCGGGGCGGTCAGCGCGGTTGTCCCGCCCGCGCTGATGATCTCGTTCAACAACTCGGCCAGCGGGCGGGCGTCCATAGGACCGGCGGGGCGGACGGTGAGTCTCATCACGGCATCTCTTGCAGCAGGGCGGCGTGGCGCGCGGTGAAATCCTGACGCACCTCGACCGGTGCGCGCAGGTGAATGTCGAGGTCGGCGATCATGTCGAGATCCGGCGCGCCAAAGAACTTGTCCGCCTCGGCGCGGTTGAATCCGGCGATTTGCGTCGCCTCCATCCATGCGCTGACGCGGTCGGCCTTCTTGATCTGGCGTTTCAATCGCTGTGGCGTCAGCGCGGGCAGGCCGAAACGGATGTGAATCGCTGCCGACAGGCGTTTGTCCAATTCTTCGTAATCCGGTCCGACGGCGGCCTTGACCGGGGAAATCATGTCACCGATCACGTATTCCGGCGCGTCGTGCAGCAGGGCGGTCAACCGTTCGGCGGCCCGCGCCTGCGGGCAGAGACGGCCAAAGATTACCTCGACCAGCAGCGAATGTTCGGCCACGGAATAGGCATAATCCCCCCGCGTCTGGCCGTTCCAGCGGGCGACAAAGGCCAGCCCGTGGGCGATGTCCTCGATCTCGATATCCACCGGCGTCGGGTCCAGCAGGTCCAGCCTGCGACCGGACAGCATCCTTTGCCAGGCGCGCGTCTGTTTGGCCATCGTCTTCCCCGGTTGGTGAATCGGGCTTCTGACTACGGTGTGGGCGCGGGCTTGTAAATTGTCTCTGGCGGTTCTCGGCGGCTGCCGCTGATGCGGCGGACTGGGGCATTGTGCGTCCAGCCCGCTGGTGCTACCTGCACGCAAAGATCATCGCCGCCCCGGGCCTGAACGGGAGCGCGCAAGCATTCGAAGGAACCGAGATGACCAAAGACTACATCGTCAAGGATATTGCGCTGGCCGAATTTGGCCGCAAGGAACTCGACATTGCCGAAACCGAAATGCCGGGCCTGATGTCCCTGCGCGCAGAATACGGCGAAGAAAAGCCGCTGACAGGCGCGCGCATCGTCGGTTCGTTGCACATGACCATTCAGACCGCCGTGCTGATCGAGACGCTGACAGCACTGGGTGCAGACGTGCGCTGGGCGTCGTGCAACATCTTCTCGACCCAGGACCACGCCGCGTCAGCAATTGCCGCTGCCGGCATTCCGGTCTTTGCGATCAAGGGCCAGACCCTTGAAGAGCATTGGGACTACCTCGACAAGTCGTTCATGTTCGACGACGGCCCCAACATGATCCTCGACGACGGCGGCGACGCCACGCTCTATGTCCTGCTGGGCGCGCGCGCCGAGGCGGGTGAGGATGTCATCGCCGTGCCGACCTCGGACGAAGAGGAAGTCATCAAGGCGCAGATCAAGAAGCGCATGGCCGCCTCGCCGGGCTGGTTCACCAAGACCCGCGACCAGATCATGGGCGTGTCCGAGGAAACCACCACCGGCGTGAACCGTCTGTATCAACTGGTGCGGGACGGCTTGCTGCCCTTCCCGGCGATCAACGTTAACGACTCGGTCACCAAGTCGAAATTCGACAACAAGTACGGCTGCAAGGAATCGCTGGTCGACGGCATCCGCCGCGCCACCGACACCATGATGGCCGGCAAGGTCGCCGTTGTTTGCGGTTACGGCGATGTGGGCAAAGGCTCTGCCGCCTCGCTGAAAGGCGCGGGCGCCCGTGTGATCGTGACCGAGATCGACCCGATCTGCGCCCTGCAGGCGGCGATGGACGGTTTCCAGGTGGCTCCGCTGGAAGATGTTGTTGAAACGGCGGACATCTTTGTCACCACCACCGGCAACAAGGACGTGATCCGGATCGAGCACATGCGCGCGATGAAGGACATGGCCATCGTCGGCAACATCGGCCACTTCGACAACGAGATCCAGGTTGCCGCGCTGAAGAACCACAAGTGGACCAACATCAAGGAACAGGTGGATATGATCGAGATGCCCAACGGGCACCGCATCCTTCTGCTGTCCGAGGGCCGTCTGCTGAACCTCGGCAACGCCACCGGCCACCCGTCCTTTGTGATGTCGGCGTCCTTCACCAACCAGGTGCTGGCGCAGATCGAGCTGTACAAGAACGGCGACAACTACAAGAACGAGGTCTACATCCTGCCCAAGCATCTGGATGAAAAGGTCGCGCGCCTGCACCTTGACCGGATCGGCGTCAAGCTGAGTGCCCTGACCGAAGAGCAGGCCAGCTATATCGGCGTCAAGCCCGAGGGCCCGTTCAAGCCCGAGCACTACCGTTACTGACGGATTGCGCCATCCGGCGCCCCGGCAACCGCTGGCCGAAAGGCTGGCGGTTGTCCTGTTTCAGGCGCAAATATGCACAGGCTGTCAAAAGATTTCGTGAAATCCGAAAAACGGGTTTGAGGATCGCGCCGGTTTGTCGTTTTGATAGGTGCGTTCATGGAACGGCGCGCCGACTTGGGCCGTTGTTGATACGCTGCCACCGCAAGAAGGGTTCCGAATGTTTACCAGACGCCAGTTTGTTGCCTCTGCCGCCGCGCTTGCCATGCCGGCAATCGCCCGCCCCGCCTTTGCCGCGCCCGGAGACTGGAGCCAGTGGGATGCTCAGGTGACACCACCCGGGTTCGATCTGGAAACGACGAATCCGTGGGGCCTGCACCCGCGCTTTCTGCCGCGCAGGGTCACGGCCAACCCCGGCCTGAAACCGGGCGACATTCACGTCGATGCGGTTGCGCGCTACCTGTATCACATCCAGGGCGACGGGACCGCGATGCGGTATGGGGTGGCCATCGGGCGTGACGGCCTGTACGGGCCGGGTGTCTACAAGATCAGGCGCAAGGCGAAATGGCCGCGTTGGACACCCACCGCCGCCATGATCGCCCGAGAGCCCGAGAAATATGCCGCCTGGGCGGATGGGCAACCGCCCGGTCCGGACAATGCGCTGGGGTCGCGTGCCCTGTATCTCTATGTCGGCAACCGGGACAGCTATCTGCGCATCCACGGCACGCCCGCACCGCGTTCAATCGGGACGCGGGCCAGTTCGGGCTGTGTGCGGATGGTGATGCCACATATCAACTATCTGTACGATCAGGTGTCGACCGGCGTGACCGCCTATCTGTATCCCACCGACGGCAGCCGCCTATCGGTCTGAGAGGCAATGCCCCGACCTGAGGCACAGCGCCTCAGGTCCGGTCTCGGGATCCCGGAACCGGACTCAGGATTGGGGGCGCGTGCAGATCGGGTTGCCCGCGCTGGTGCGCAGCGGCACCTCCGTCGTCTCGACCGGGCCGGCATGGGTGTACCAATAACACCCGTCCTCCGACCGTAGCCGCACCTTGCTCAGATCCTGATAGGAGGCGGCGATGGCAGCCACGGATTCGGGCGCGGCGGATGTGGGGCCGGTGGGGCCTCCGGCTCCGGGGACAGGCTCGCAGGCGGCAAGCGACAGCAGGATGAGCGGGCTTGCGATCAAAACTAGGGGTCGTGTCATGTCGGGACTATCCGGTACTGAGTTCAACCGGACAGTCGCATTCCGCGCCCCGGGCTTCAAGCGGCTTTGGACGGCAATGGCCCTCACCCCGCCAGGGATGAGACGTATCCCTCACGGATGACCGCCGGATCATTGGCCTTGCGGGCAAAGACCTCGCGCACCCTCGGTTCGAAATGCTCCAGCGGCAAGGTGTCGTAACCGGGATCGAAACTGGACTGATCCCAACGTTCGCAGAAGCTGGCGCAACTTTCGAAGCAGGGGTGATCCTTGAACCTGTCGCGCGCGTTGCGGTCCCAGCCGTAGTGGTGGCCGTAGTAGAAGCTTTGGAAGATGCCGTGATGTTCCACCACCCAGGCCACGTCCCAGCGGACAAACGGGCGGATCACCTCGGCGGAAAAGCGGTCATGGTTCTGCGGGGCCAGCCCGTCCCCCACATCATGCAAAAGAGCGCCGACGATCCAGTCGATGTCGGCCCCGTCACGTTCGGCGCGGGTCGCGGATTGCAACCCGTGGGTCAGGCGGGTGATGCGGTAGCCTTCCAGCGTGACCTCGCCCTGCCGCCGCAACTCGTCCAGCACACGGTCGGGCGTCATGGACAGGTAGGGCTTTTCCAGTTCTTCCAGCAGGAGGTAATCCTCTTTGGTGCCGTCCTTCATCCGGGTAAAGCTGACGGTGCGCGTCTCGCTCATGCGTTGCCCTCCTTGACTGTGTGACATCCCGCCGGACCGGTTTTTGGCGCGGCGGGTCAGCCCCCCTTGTTATAGCGCCGGATGCGGCGGGTCAAAGAGCGCAGCGGAGCCGAGAAATTGATCCGGCCGCGGCCAGACATGGGTGCATGACCGGGCCGGCAGGTTCCCGGCGACCAATATCAGGCGACACCGGTCATGGTCTGCGATCTGTCGCGTTTGCGACGCGGGTCACTCGTGTCGGGGGTGCTACAGGGGGAAGCGCAGGCCGCATTTCCCTTGCCAAAGGCGGACATCTGCGGTCACCATGCCCGTATCAGGCTGTATGCCAAGTGAACTGCGCCCGGGAACGGGGGCGCCAAGACGAGGGAATGACTATGGGTAAACGCGACGATCTGATCGCACACTATGCCGAAGATCTGAAGAACAAGTGCGGCGTCGAGCCTGACATGGATCTTCTGACCAAGGTGACAATCGGCTGCGGCCCGGCGATCTACAACGCCGACTCCTCGACCGTTGCGTCCAGCCAGCCGGGCGAGCTTGAGACCGTCAAGAACAACTTCCTGATCAAGAAACTGGGCCTGCCCGATGGTCCGGAACTGGACGACGCGATCACCCAGGTGATCGAGACCTACGGCAAGTCCGAGCGCAACAAGTACCGCGCCGTGGTCTATTACATGCTGACCAAGCATTTCGGCAAGGAAGCCGTTTACGCCTGAGCCCCGGCGCCGGAGCTTTCAAAGCCCCTGCAAATGCGGGGGCTTTTTGATTCAATCGATTGAAATTGAACAGATATTTGAATTGCCGTTCTGCGCGTGGCGCAGTAACGTGAAATCCACAGGCCAGAATGGCCGGGGCCAAAGAATTCGTTACACGTGTGGTGCGTAGGGAGCACGTGGGTGAGCGGAGGGTTCCGGGATTCCGGAGCCCTCCGATTTTTTTGCCGATTTCGCGTTTCCAAACGCTCAGCCTGACTCAGAACAGAGTCAGGATCAGCCCCATCAACGCACAGGCCACAACCGCATAGCCGCCATCAATCACCGTCAGTTTGAACGGGCGCGCGCCATAGACGTTGTTGATCGCGATCCAGGGCGCGATCAGGAACAGGCCGATGCCGATGCCAGACACGATACCTCCGCCGATCGTGACAATGGCCGATGTCGCAAACACATGGCGCATCATCCCGGCGACCAGCAATTGCATCACGAAAGTAAAGACAAACAAAGCCGGGTTCTGCCCACCCTCCGGATTGCCATCGGCATCCAGCGGAACACCGGTGGCTTTCTTCCAGGGCTCCGCAAACACCAGGTACCAGACGGCACCGGCTGCAAAGGCGACCGCGGCCGCCACAATTACGTTGATGATTTCGATCATGGGACTTGTCCTCAATTCAATGTCGGCTGGGCGCCACGATGATTGTAACTGCGTAATTCACTGCCAACCCGCGACCATTGTGGTATCTTATACTCATGTATTGGCTTTGGAAATAAAGCTGGGGGCCGAAATTCCTTTCTCACTCAAGCACTTCCCAGAGCACGATCTGATCTGGATCCACCACTCCGGGGTGGTCACACGCAACGAACTGCGTGAGATCTTTGAACAGGTGCATGGTGAGTCGGCCCGGTTTCGATCCGGAAAACTGTTCACGGACCTTGCGAATGTGACCTTTATCGAATTCGGGTTCAACGAAATTCACTACCACGCGCAACGCCTGCAGGACCTGTGCCGCGCCCTTGGCCATTGCCAGTGCGACTCAATCCACGCGCCCGGTTCTCTCGTCTTCGGCATGGCGCGCATGTATCAGCAGGTGATTGATCCCGACGGCCCGCTTCAGGTCCATGTCAACGAACAGCGTGACCTTGCCATAAAGGCCTTGGGCCTGTCTGACGTGCCGGACGAGCTTTTCTGACCTGCCGTCAGCCCGTCAGCCCTGCCAGGTCACAGACAGCCCGCCATTCATCTTCGGTCACCGGTTGCACGGATAGACGAGAGTTTTTGACCAGCACCATCTCGGACAGGCGCGGGTCGTCCTTGATCTGGTCCAGCGTCACCGGGCGGGCGGCCATTTCAAGCGCCTTGATGTCCACGCACTCCCATCGGTCATCGTCGGTGGTGCTGTCGGGATGGGCCTCGGCGATCACCTCGACGGTGCCGACCACCGCCTTTTCCTTTTGCGAGTGGTAGAAAAAACCGCGGTCTCCCACGGCCATGTCCCGCATGAAATTGCGCGCCTGATAATTGCGCACGCCGTCCCATTCCTCGCCTGCGTCGCCCTTGGCCACCTGATCCTCCCAGGACCAGGTAGAGGGTTCGGACTTGAACAGCCAAAAGCGCATCAGATCACCTTTTTCCAAGCGGTCAGGGTGACGTTTTCGAACAGGCCGGCCTTGGCATAGGGGTCGTTTTCGGCCCATTCCCTTGCGGCGGCCATGTCGGCCACGTCGAGCACGATCAATGATCCGATCATCTGGCCGTCATCGTCCAGCAGCGGACCTGCCTGCGAAACATTGGTGGCCTTGAGATAGTCCAGATGCGCCTCGCGCGTGTCCTTGCGGATTTGCAGAGCATCGGGTTTGTCGTGTGCGATCAGTGCAATAAGCATGTCATTCATCCTTGAGAGGTCTGGAAAGAAGGGTGTCCATCGCCTGTGGCACGATCAAGCGGCCCTGCGTCAGGTCGGCAACGGCGGTGCAGACCGGCAGCGGCAGGCTCAGGTCGATGGCAAGTCGGGCAGCGGCGCGGGCGGTTGCAGCACCTTCGACGGTGACGGCGGGATCAAAGCTCTCGCCACGGCCCAGCGCCAGACCGTAGCCGTAGTTGCGCGATCCGCCAGAGGTGCAGGTCAGTGTCAGGTCGCCCAGCCCGGACAGCCCGGTCAGGGTTTCGGGCACCGCACCAAGACGGGCCGCAAGGCGCTGCATCTCGGCAAAGCCGCGTGTCATCAGCGCGGCCCGCGCGCTGTCGCCCAAACCAGCACCGATGCAGGCACCACAGGCGATGGCGATCACGTTTTTCAACGCTCCGCCCAATTCCGCGCCGATGGTGTCGTCGCTGCGGTAGAGGCGCAGCACCGGCGTCGACAGCACCTCTTGCAGGGCGCGCCCGGTGTCGATGCCGGAACAGGCCAGCGTCAAGGCGGTGGGCAGGCCGCGCGCGATGTCGGCGGCAAAACTGGGACCGGTGAGGATGGCGGGCACCGCCCGCGGTTTGTGACGCGCGATCAGGCCGCAGGGGCCGACAGCTTCGCTCAGGTCGATGCCCTTGCAGCAGGCCACCAGCGCCTGGCCGGCAAGTGGCGCGTCGATCCGGTCCAGCAGGGCCGAGAGCTGTTGCATGGGCACGGCCAGCAGCAGGGTGGCGTGACGGGCCGCGTTTTGCAGGTCCGGTTCCACAATGACCGTTTCAGGCAGGGTCACATCGGGCAGGCGGGGGCTTTGCCGCCGGTCCCGCAATTCTGAGGTTTCGCGCGCCCAGAGGGTCACCGGCCCCTTGCGCCCCAGCGCAACCGCCAGGGCCGTGCCGAAAGCACCGCCCCCCAGAACCGCAACGCTCATGCCTTGGCCCCCTTCTTGCCAGAGCCGATCAAAGGGGCGGCCTGTTGGTCCAGCGGCCAGCGCGGCCGTGCCGACAGGCTCATGTCATGGGTGACACCCGCTTCCAGCAATTCGCCCCCGGCATAGGCGATCATTGCGGCGTTGTCGGTGCACAGCGTCAGCGGCGGTGCGGTGAACTGCACGCCGGATTTGGCGCAAAGATCCTGCAAGGCGGCCCGCAGCGATCTATTGGCCGCAACGCCCCCGGCGACGGCAAAGGCAGGCGCGCCGGGCTGTTCCTGCAGGTAGAGGTCCATCGCGCGCCGCGCCTTTTCGCGCAGAACATCGCGCACGGCCGCCTGAAACCCTGCACAAAGGTCCGCCACATCCTGCCGGTGCAATCCGCCCTGTGCGGCGATCAACTGATCCCTCTGGCGCAGCAACGCGGTTTTCAACCCGGAAAAGGACATGTCGCAGCCGGGCCGGTCCAGCAGGGGGCGGGGAAAACGGAACCGTTTTTCATCTCCGTCGCGGGCTGCGGCCTCAACAGATGGCCCGCCCGGCTGCGGCAGGCCCAACAGGCGGGCGGTCTTGTCAAAGGCCTCGCCCGGGGCGTCGTCGATGGTGCCGCCCAGCCGGGTGAAATCCTGCGCGCCCCGCACGATCAGGAACTGGCAATGCCCGCCAGACACCAGCAACATGAGGTAGGGATAGGTCAACGAATCCGTCAGGCGCGGCGTCAGCGCGTGCCCGGCCAGATGGTTCACGCCAACCAGCGGCACGCCCAGCCCGGTGGCCAGCCCCTTGGCCAGCATCACGCCCGACAGCACTCCGCCGATCAGACCGGGACCGGCGGTGACCGCCACGGCGTCAAGCTGATCCAGACCGACTCCCGCGATTTCCAGCGCTTCCTCGATGCAAAGGTCCAGCCGTTCGGCATGGGCACGGGCGGCGATTTCGGGCACCACGCCGCCAAAATCGGCGTGCAACTCTGCCTGTCCATTGACGACCGAGGCCAGCACCTCGCGCCCGCGCAGGAGCGCGGCGGCGCTGTCGTCGCAGCTGCTTTCAAGGCCAAGGATAAGGGGGGCGGTCATCCGGTGTTCCCGTTGCGTTGCATGCCATCAGCAGGTAGCACCGCCAACAACGCCCTACAATCCCGGAGGCCGCGTGGCCGAAGCCCTGCCCGTGCTGTTGCTGACCCGCCCCCGGCAGGCGTCGGAATCCTTTGCACGGGCGTTGGAGAATGAAGGTCTGCGGTTTCGCACGGTGATCTCTCCGTTGATTGCGATAGAGGTCACCGGCCCGCTGCCGGATGCCCGCGCGGCCCGGGGGCTGATCTTTACCTCGGCCAATGGGGTGTCGGCCTGGCGGGATCTGGGTGGGCGGCTGGATCTGCCGGTCTACGCGGTGGGCCGCGCGACGGCGCAGGTGGCACAGGATGCGGGCATGGAACCGCAAAGCGCCGATGGAACCGTGGACGATCTGTTTGACTGGCTGGTGGCGCGGCGTCCGGCAACTCCATTGGTGCATTTGCATGGGACAAACGTGCGGGGGAACCTTGCAGCGCGGCTGACCGAGGCGGGTCTGACCTGCCGCTCTGCCGTGATCTACGACCAGCCCGCGCAGGATCTGACGGCAGAGGCACGCGCGGCATTGGCCGGTGACGCGCCGGTGGTTGCGCCCGTGTTTTCCCCCAGAACGGCGAAATTGCTGGCGCGCGAACGCGCAAATGCGCCGCTTCTTGTCGCGGCAATGAGCGAAACTGTGGCCAACGCTCTCTCGTCGCTGCATAAACAAGAGTTGATAGTGGTCCCAAGGCCCGAGTCGGAGGAGATGAAGAAGGCGGTGGCCCGTCTTCTGTCACAGGCGCGGGACGGGGCGTTCTGATTGGGTCCGCCCGTTCGGACCGAGATGCGATGTGAAAGGGTGAGATCACGTGGCGAAGTCGAGAAAGGACAAGACCGACGACAACGAGGCCGTCGAGGACAGCCTGACGTCGGAAGATCCAAAGACGCCGGAGGATACAGTTCTCGCCGGTGACGCGGACACGGTCGCGGATACCATTGACGCGGCAGAGCCGGATCCGGCTTCGGACAGCACCGAACCGGCCGATACCTTGGCGGGTGGGGCGTCCGATGATCTGATGGGCGACGACAGCCTGACCGAGGCGGATGATACGCTTGAGCCGGGCAGCGATCTGTTGGCTTCTGACGATGACGTGGATGCGACTCTGGCGGAAGGCGATGACAGCTTCACCGAGGAAGCCGACACCCTTGAGCCGGACAGCGATCTGCTGGCCTCAGTCGATGGGGCTGATGCCGCTCCGGCAGAAGGCGATGACATGCTGTCCACAGGCGATGACAACATCGCGCCTTCAGAACCGGACCCGGTGATCAGACAGCCGGAACCGCAGGTGATCCGGGAGATGGTTGTCGAACGCAAGGGCGGGTTCGGCGCCATGCTGCTGGGCGGTGTGGTTGCGGCTGCTCTGGGGTATGGCGCAGGTGCTTATCCCGACCTGCCCTTCATGGGGGGTGGCGAGGTCGAGGAAGATCCCTTTGTCACCGAAACCCGCACTGCATTGCGCACGCAGGTGGAACAGATCGAATCGTTGGCCAAGCAGGCCGGTGACAACGCCACTGCGATCGGCGGAATCGATCTGACCCCGCTGTCCGGATCGATCACGACCGCCGCGGAAAAGCTGACCGCGCTGGAGACTTCGCTGAGCAGTCTTGAAACCTCCGTGACAGGGCTGTCTGATCAGGTCAGCGCGATCGACACCCGCCTGACCACCATCGAAAAGCGTCCGTTGGTCGACGCGGTTTCGCCTGAAACCGTCGCCGCCTATGAGCGGGAACTGGAAACGCTGAAAGGTCAGGTCGCCGCTCAGCAGGCGGCGATTGCGGCCGCGCAAAAGGAACAACTGGCCGCGCTCAAGGCAGCCAGGGAAGAGATCGAGGCGGTCGCCGCCCGGGCGCGCGACGCGGAGGCAAGCGCCGAAACCCGCGCCGCTCTGGCCGCCAGCCGCGCGGCGCTGGCCGATCTGACCACGCGCGCCCGCGACGGCAAACCCTATGCCGAACCGCTGGCCGTGTTGACCGGCAACGGCGTTGCGGTGCCCGATGTCCTGGCGCAGGGCGCCGAAGACGGATTGCCGACCGTGTCGGTGCTGCTCTCTGAATTTCCGGAGGCGGCGCGCGATGCCCTGGCCGCGGCCCGTGCCGCTGGCCGTGAAGAGGGCGAAGACGGCGGGTTTGCCGGGTTCTTTCAGAATCAGTTGGGCGCGCGCTCCGTCACTCCGCGCGACGGCGACGATCCTGACGCCGTTCTGTCACGGGCGGAGGCCGCGTTGCGCGGCGGCGATCTGGACGCCACGTTGACCGAGATTTCCGCGCTGCCCGACGTGGCGCAGGCAGAACTTTCCGACTGGGTGGCGCTGGCCACGCTGCGGCGCGATGCGCTGGCGGCGGCCTCTGCGCTCTCCCAGGAACTCAATCAGGAATAAGGGTCCGAACCATGCTTTGGTCACTCATCAAGATCGTTGTGTTCGTCGCGTTGGTCGCGGCCCTGACCCTTGGCGCTGGCTACCTGCTGGAAAGCCAGGGCGGTGTGCAGGTCACTGTCGCCGGGGTGGAATACACCCTTGGCCCGCTGCAATCGGTGATCGCGGCCATCGTGCTGGTCGCCGCCGTCTGGGTCTTTTTCAAGCTGCTTGGCCTGATCATCGCCACGCTGAAATTCATCAACGGCGACGACACCGCGCTCAGCCGTTACTTTGACCGCAACCGCGAGCGCAAGGGGTATGAGGCGCTGTCTGATGGACTGATGGCGCTGGCCTCGGGTGAGGGGCGGCTGGCCATTGCCAAGGCCAACAAGGCCGACAAATACCTGAACAAGCCGGAACTGACCGACCTGATCACCGCGCAGGCGGCAGAAATGTCAGGCGACCGCCGCAAGGCCGAAGAGGTCTACAAACGCCTGCTGAAATCCGACAACACCCGTTTCGTCGGAATCCGAGGGCTGATGAAGCAAAAGCTGGCCGCCGGCGAAACCGACACCGCCCTGCAACTGGCGGAACGGGCCTTTGCCATCAAGCCCAAGCACGGCGAAGTGCAGGATGCCCTGCTGCAACTGCAGGCCGAAAAGCACGATTGGGTCGGAGCGCGCAAGACCCTGGCCGCCAAGCTCAAGCACGGCGCCCTGCCGCGCGACGTGTTCAAGCGGCGCGATGCGGTTCTGGCGCTCTCCGCCGCGACCGAGATCGAGGACCCGGAGGCCAGCGGCAAGGCCGCCGAAAGCGCGCTCGAAGCCAATCGCGCCTCTCCCGATCTGGTGCCTGCCGCGGCCATGGCCGCCCGTGCCTACATCGCGCAGGGCCGCAAGCGCAACGCCATCAAAGTTCTCAAGAAGGCATGGGAGGCGCATCCGCATCCCGACCTTGCCGCCGCCTTTGCCGCCATCGAACCGAATGAGACACCGGCGGAGCGTATCAAGCGATTTGTTCAACTGACCCGCATTCAGCCGGACCACCGCGAAACCAGACAGCTCAGGGCGGAACTCAATCTCGCCGCCGAGGATTTCCCCGAGGCGCGGCGTGCTCTGGGCGATCTGGTGGAAAAGAAACCGGATGCCCGCGTGCTGGCGATCATGGCCGCCATTGAAAAGGGCGAAGGCGCCAAGGATGCGGTTGTGCGCGGCTGGCTTGCCAAGGCCCTGACCGCCCCGCGCGGGCCGCAGTGGGTCTGCGACAAGTGCAACACCATCCACGCCGAATGGACGCCGATCTGCACCAACTGTTCGGCCTTCGACACGCTCAGCTGGACCACCCCGCCACAATCCGAGGTGGTTCTGCCGGCAGGCGCCGAGATGTTGCCGCTGATCATCGGCTCGCTCGAGGACAAGTCGCAGGCACCGACCGACAAGGCAGAAGTGATCGACGTCGGTCCCGGGCCAGCCACCTCCGCCGCGCCCACCGAGGCCAAGGCCCCCACGAACGAGCCCGAAGATGCCGAAATCCTGGAGGCCGAAACGCCAGTAAAAGAAGGCGCAAAATAGCCCTTCCCCTTGCGCGGCCCGTTTGCTAATAGGCCGCGCACCAGTGCCGCTGTAGCTCAGCTGGTAGAGCACGTCATTCGTAATGAGTGCTCTGCCGCGTCTTTTTAATGACGCCGTCAAGACTTAGGTATTTTCGAGAACCTCGTTTTCGAGAATGTTTCGAGAATTTGCAGGTGCTGCGCCTGGGCATCGCCTTCTGACGCGGACGGCGTGCAAGCTTCAGACTCATGCACTGCCGATGACGACGGCTAAAAGCCAGCCGCATCATAAACTAGGTGTTTTTCAAGTGACCTACTTTGCAGTGAATAACTGCGTCAGGTCATCGAAGATCGACGTTCTCAAGAGCAACGTACCATTGTGCCAGCCGGTGCAACCCATTCTTCTGCGAACTTTTAAACCGGTTAGGGCGGGGATTACCCCAGACTTCGCCGTGGTGCGGGTTGTCTGGAAGCGGGTCATATCCGATCCACAAGTCCAGTTCGCGGATCGCGCTTGCCAAGAAATGAACCGAACCGGTGAACACGGGAGTGGTAACGTACTCCTTCGGGTCTTCGTTTGCCCCTATAATCTTGTTTTCGATGTCCACGGACATACCGCCATCTGTCCCGGAGGAGGGAGTGAACGCCTTCGACGACACACGGCGCTTATCAAGGTTATCATCCCACACAACGTGTTGCTCCGGATTAATTCTCCGGATTATGCAGTCGTCGGGTGAAATATCCCCTTCATCGTACGGCGCAACGGACAAACTTATTAAGCCTCCATCTGCACCGGCTGACGATCCTGACTAAGACTTATGACCCACTCAGACAGTTCGGTAAAATCGGTCTGAACCTCAATTTCTTGTTCTTGCTCCGTCAAGTGATCGTAAAGCGTAGCAACGACCTCGTACGGTGCCAGCACATCAATCTCGAGGTCATACTGGTTCATATGCCACTCAAGTTGCAGAGTGCCATCAGCGCCCGGAACAAGTTGAGGAACGCCCACACCTTTCACATAGAGCCGCTCAACCAATTTGGCCGCAAACCGCGCGCATGTAATAGAGACAGGAATTCCATCGTAGCCATCCCAGCCTTTAGGAAGACTAGTGAGCTCATCGAAGCGGACTTCGAGTTTCTTCGCCCACTCGGAGCGATTATTCTGAACGCGAACCCTCGGTAGCCGCATATTGAGGGAGGAAATGGTGGAGCCGCTAGAGCGGTAGTTAGGAACTTCGTCTTGGAACACAGTATTGAAGTCAGAAAGTGCATTCATTGAATTTTTCCCCAATTATCCTGCGCGCGGGCCGTAGTCATTTGTCCGAATCTTAAAACAATTGCTTCCCTACCGGCCTTCAGGAAGTCCATAGCTGAAGTAACGTCATTGCCTGCTGGTTTACCCTTATAGCTCAGCGACAACCGGTATGCTTTTTGCTTGCCGTCGGCTGTGAGGACAGACTGAAGTTGATGATGCAGGCGTGCAAATGGCTTATCGTTTGCGTTGCGGATTACTTCGCTAAAGCTGGCTGATAACCCTTCGAGCTCAAAACCATCACTATCCCAAAATTGGAACCACTCACCAATCTGAGAAAACCGCTCAACTGGAATAATGTTGATGTACGATACCTCTGCTTGATTAATATCCATCCGATATTCGAATTCATTGGAAAAAAATTCTTCTAACTTCCGAATATTCGACAGATAGGCCTCAGCAAGCCCCTCGAAATGTGGATACGGCTGGACATTTGGCCGTCGCCTCCAATTGAGGATGAACCGATCTGGCTGGAACTGCACTACGTGGTTTTCATCCTCAGACAGGAACCAGATTCGACTGCCTACAGAAGACTCTCCAAAAACAAACTGTGGGCCTGCTTGGACGTTCGCACCACCAAAAGTCTCAAACTGGGGATCCAAGATAGGGTGCTCTTGTACGCTTGGATACTCATCTGAAAAGAGCTTCCAGACCTTGACGGCATGGATGGAGCCATAGCGAGACACAGGCGAGAACTGAATGCCCAACACTACCTCGTCCAGCGGCGGGTCTGAATAGTCCGGTAAATGATCTGGCCGCTGCATTGTGTTCCTCACTTACAGACTTGTAGCGCACGCGCGACTCGTCTGACTAGGGGCTGTTGACGTTCATTTGAGGTGAATGATTGTAGCAGCCAACGAGATGAATGCCTTGAAGCTCAGGTCTGTTTTACAAGAACGCATCGCTATCCCTCTGTTTTCCTTCAGTTTGCCGA